>NZ_JAMAXX010000056.1:0-404 GCF_023712625.1 Curtobacterium sp. ODYSSEY 48 V2 | reverse complement strand
CCTGCTCGGCGACGTCGTTGTCGAGCTTTCCCGTGGCAAAATAGTCGAGGAAGAACAGCGGCTCGGCGCCTTGCACGATCAGGTCGTTGGCGCACATGGCGACAAGGTCGATGCCGACGCCGCCATGCTTGCCGGTGTCGATGGCGAGCTTCAGCTTGGTGCCGACGCCGTCATTGGCGGCCACCAGCAGCGGGTCGGTATAGCCCGCGGCCTTGAGGTCGAAGAAGCCCCCAAAGCCGCCCAGTTCAGCGTCCGCGCCCGGCCTTCGGGTAGACTTGGCGAGTGGGCCGATGGCCTTCACCAGCGCGTTGCCGGCGGCGATGTTCACGCCTGCGTCCTTGTAAGTGAGCGCCATGCCGTTCCCGTGTGCCCGAGCTTGCCGAAGGCCTGCCTTCTTCACCCGC
>NZ_JAMAXX010000055.1:0-413 GCF_023712625.1 Curtobacterium sp. ODYSSEY 48 V2 | reverse complement strand
ACGGGAAGCAGGGTGCGGGCTCCGCGAGCGCGTCAACCTGCGCTGCCCCCGCAACGGTAAGCGGCCGCGTCGCATGACGCAGGCCGGCTCGGGCGCGTTTCGCGTGCAGGTCGCACGCGGGCGCGGGCCACTGCGCGTCATCGCGCGGGAAGGCGAGCCGGACCGCCGCCAGCCCGGATACCGGCCGAGACGGGGAGCCCGCACGGGCTCCATGACGCGCGGCCTGCGGGGAAGCGGGGCGCGCAATGCTTCACGGAACGTTCTTCGATGCCGACCCCAATCGTCCGCCACGCGCCCCCGTCGCGCCCGGCCGGCCCCTGCAAGCGGATGCGCCGTGCGTCGGGCGCGCGGCCGTGCGCCGCATGAGCGCCGCACGCGCCACTGTCATCTGGGCCGCGCTGGCCGCCGTGGTC
>NZ_JAMAXX010000054.1:0-419 GCF_023712625.1 Curtobacterium sp. ODYSSEY 48 V2 | reverse complement strand
AAATGGGCCAACACCAAACACCGCAAAGCGGCACAGGATGCCAAACGCGGTAAAATCTTTACGAAAATCATTCGCGAGCTGGTCACCGCCGCGCGTCTGGGCGGCGGCGATCCGGCTTCCAACCCGCGTCTGCGTGCGGCCGTTGATAAAGCGCTGTCTAACATCATGACTCGCGACACCCTGAACCGCGCCATCGCGCGCGGCGTCGGCGGCGATGAAGACGCGAACATGGAAACCATCATTTATGAAGGTTACGGCCCTGGCGGCACCGCGGTGATGGTGGAATGTCTGTCCGACAACCGTAACCGTACCGTTGCGGAAGTGCGTCACGCCTTCACCAAAACCGGGGGTAACCTCGGCACCGACGGTTCCGTCTCCTACCTGTTCAGCAAGAAAGGCGTTATCTCCTTCGAGAAAGG
>NZ_JAMAXX010000053.1:0-421 GCF_023712625.1 Curtobacterium sp. ODYSSEY 48 V2 | reverse complement strand
ACCTCGCGCACTGCCGATCGCCACTGCGCGAACACGCCGGCACGGCCGTCGGCGTCCATGTCCATGCCCATCGCCTGGCCCAGGTGGTTGAGGACGATGGACGTATCGGGAAACATATCGGCAAGCTCGCAAACGTCGGCCATCTGGTGATGGAACACTGCCGCATCGAACGTCAGGCCGCGTGCTGCCACCTCCTGGAAGCCGGCACGAAATCCCGGGGATTTCATGATTCCGGGCGCCGGCCGGTTCGTGACATAGCGGAAAGGCGCATCGCTCGGATCCTCGATCGTGATCTGCCGAACGCCCCGGAATCGCTCTGGCGCGGCTTCAAGCGACCGGTCGAGCAATTCGGCCACTGCCGACCCGAATCGCAGGTCCGCGTTCCCGACGATCGCCGCGCAGACGCGGCAATCGCCATAGG
>NZ_JAMAXX010000052.1:0-424 GCF_023712625.1 Curtobacterium sp. ODYSSEY 48 V2 | reverse complement strand
CATCTGGCCGCCCGTGAAGTACAGCATTTCGTTCACGTAGTTGGCCAAAAGGTGTCCCGGGCACAGCACGATGTAGGGCGCGCACCGGTTGTGCAAAATCTCGATCAGGATGTCGGTGATGAGCAGGAGCGACTTACCGCCGCCCGCTTGAACAGGAAGCAGCGCAAACAGCGGACTGTCGCGCAGAATGTTCCGTATTTTGAACTGGTGCGGAAGCAGCCCGACTTTGCGCATAGCGTCGAGCAACGGGATACCGGAGACCTTCCAGTCAGGGTCTTCTCCCTGCGTCATCGCCGTCATCCGCAGCTGGTTATCGGCCGCACGCAGTTCGGCCATGCGCGGCCCATATTCCGTGACCATGATCAGCCAAGGCAGCATTTCACTAACGGTGCGCACCGAGTATTCGAGGTAGACCGCAGGAAGG
>NZ_JAMAXX010000051.1:0-426 GCF_023712625.1 Curtobacterium sp. ODYSSEY 48 V2 | reverse complement strand
TATCTGGTCATCTCATTTGGATCAAAGCTCGGCGTGGGGATTGGAAAGGTGTGACACTGGATCTGACAGAGCTGCACTATCAAAATCGGCACAGAACCCCGTACCAAGAGGAAAAGTTCAACTCGCTTTTCATTCCGATCATGAAAGCTCACATGCAAGCACACGACACAGCAGCCACAGAAGCGTTCCTGATGAGCACAATGAAAACTTGTCAACTACAGATCACAACTCACCTTTCAAATTTGATGGTCTCAATGTGTACGTTGAGAGGAGTGACATTGACTCATTGTTGCGGTGGTTGGAGTTCTCGAGTTCTAACCATGTCAATATTGGCCCTGTAACGATCAATACGCTACTATGCAAGTTGACAAAGAGCCACAACATGACATTTGCGGAGACTATGAAGCTGTATCACCGATTCCGAAA
>NZ_JAMAXX010000050.1:0-428 GCF_023712625.1 Curtobacterium sp. ODYSSEY 48 V2 | reverse complement strand
CTCTTGTTCCACGATTTTAGACGATACCTGCGCCTGCGGCTCAACGCCGTTGAGTGTGTCTTGGGGTGTGGAGATCAAAGTCTTGTCTGTTGTACGTCGCGGAGGCTGAATCTGAGACAATCTCGAGACAGCTCGGACAATTGAGCCACTTCTTCTCGTCTTGGTTCTCACACATGAGCGGATTTGGTTCATGCATGCAACTACGCTGAGTAATTACATAATCAAAGGGAAATGGGTGAAACCGATTTTTCAAACGAAAGACCCCGAACTTGTGCAGGTGGTATCTTGCTGTGGTGTTCAAATCGTGTAATAGATTTACATATGTATCTACAAAACAAATGCTTCCAACAGGAAACTCGCTCAGAAATGCTCCTTCCAGAATGAGAAGTTGACTTCTCTCGTTGTTGCCTTTTTGCAAGCCTTTTTAA
>NZ_JAMAXX010000049.1:0-429 GCF_023712625.1 Curtobacterium sp. ODYSSEY 48 V2 | reverse complement strand
ACAGCACTTCGTTGCTGGCGCCGGCGTCGCGCGCGGCATCGACGATCGCGTCCTTGTTCGCCGGATAGCGGACGGCCGCCAGGACATCGGCGATCTGCAGGTCGATCGTTTCGTTCGGGATATCGTGCGGAGGAATGGTGGGCTTGTCGTTCACGTCGGCGTCTCGCGGGTGGGGCGGGAATCGGATCGAAGCGCAAGGGCCGTGCCCGGCATGTTACGCGGCCCGCGGTGCCCCGGCCGGCGCGGGTTTGCGGATGGCGACGATCGACGTCAATGCCCGCGTCGCACGCGGCGCCACGGATGCTTCCAGTCGATGTGCGGTGCGTTCTCGTCGCGCGGATGCTGGCGACGGTGCTCCTGCCAGAGTTCGTCGGAAAACAGCGCAGCCACGATGACGAGCGGCAGCACGAGGAAAATTCCGAGGATGAC
>NZ_JAMAXX010000004.1:0-346312 GCF_023712625.1 Curtobacterium sp. ODYSSEY 48 V2 | reverse complement strand
ACGCGACCCCCCGCCGGCCGGGTGGCGGGGGGCCGGCCGCCACCGCGCCTCCCGTTCGTCACTCTGTCCGTACGCGATATTTCCCCTCCTGGTCATCCGCCCTCCTGCCGTGCCAAGATCGAGGAGTCATCGGGGGGAGACATCATGGCGAAGGTCCACGGCAACGATCCGACTGGGTACTCGTACGGTGACGCCGACGCACTGAAGACCGCGGCGCGCAACCTGGCGTCCGCGATCAACGGACAGACTGCGACGCGTGCCGCTGCGGTGACGAGCGCGGGACGCGAGTTCCGCGGGTACTTCTCGCAGGTGTTCGCCGACAACGCCGGCATCGCCTCCCGCAGCGCGAGCAAGCTCTCGGACGCGCTGTCGTCCCTGGTCGGCTTCGTCGACGAGCTGCGCGAGGCGGCGAAGCAGGAGGACCGACGACGGGCCGACGCCAAGGCGTGGGAGGCTCGGAAGCGCGAGCGCGAGGAGAACTTCTTCGTCGGTGCCGCGCACGAGGTGTCGACGTGGTTCGGCGCCGAGGACGACCCGAAGCCCCCGGAACCCGAGCCGGAGCCCCAGCTCCAGGCCGATGCGGTCTCGGTCCGCAGTCGCACGATCCCGGCGGGCGGTGGCGGCAGCGGGGGCACGTCGTCGGCGGTGCCGGCCGATCTCCGATCGTTCGCCTCGAGCACCCGTGGTGCCGACGACTCCCTGTCCGGCGCGGTGTCGTCGTTCCGCAACGCCCTGGCCGACTACGAGTCGGGGTGCAACACGTGCTGGGGCACGCTGCACGCACAGTCCCTCGTGACGGCGGTGCAGGACTGGCTCACGGACAACGGACACGACGCCTCGTGGGCGTCTCGGCGGTCCGACCAACAAGGGCAATCCTGATGGGTTGCTCGAGAACAAACGACACCAGATGCGCGAGGCGCGCTACCAAGCAGCAGGAGGGGATCCGTATTGAGTGCTTCGAAGGACGTCCTGGAGGTCAGGGTCAGCGACGTCTTCAGTGTGAAGATTGACGACGATCGCGCCTATGTCGGTCAAGTTCTGCATGTCGGCGAGGGTGCGGTCTTCGTCGTTGTCTTCGACCACCTCGTTCGGCATCCGGTCGCGATCCCCGATGCGCTCGCCGCGCTGATGCACCCGCCGATCGTGGCCAGTTGGACCCACGACGCGCGATTCCGGCCGGGAATGTGGGAAGTGGTCACCCAGGCGCAGACCGACAATCGGCGGTATCTGCCCGCTTCCACCTGGGGGCTGCCAGAAACCGGGGGCGTCCGACTTACGAGCTTCGATGAGACGAGGACCCGCGCGGCGACCGCCGAAGAAGCCGCTACCATCCCTCCGAGAACGACGCGATCGCCCATGCTCATCGAGAAGTTCCTGATGATGGCTGCCGGTGTGGCACCCAGAAATCCCGCTCTCGAGAAGGTGCGCTGGGTGCCGATGCCATCATCGTCGGAACTCTTCCCGGACTGAGTTCGGCTTGTACCGGGGCCAGCGTCAACGTCTCGCGATCGCCTCGCCAATGGTACTGGAGAGGGCTTTCGAGGCTCACCACAGCATCGGTCGCTTGATGTTGAACAATGCGAGGAGCGTCTCCGACGTGTCCATCGGCGACGTGTTCACGATTCCCGTCGACGACCAGCGCCGCTCGGCCGGCCAGGTCGTAAGCGAGTACATATCTGCTCTCTACGTCATCATCCTCGACCGAATCTTCGGAACTGACGAGGACCCGTCGCTCAGACTCGACGATCTGACGGGGTCGGAACCGCTGTTTTCCCGGCTGATCTTCGACTCCCGATTTCGACCAGGAATGTGGGAGATGATCGGACACGCTGCCGCCGACTCTGAGCGGTATCTGCCTGCCTTCACCTACGGGGCTGCCGAACTCGATGGCGTCAAGATCACGAATTCAGCGGCTCCGAGGTTCGGCATGCGACAGAATCCGAGTCGAAGGAGATTCCCCGTCGCGCGATCGACTCGCCGCTGATCTTGGAGAAAGCCATCCAGGCACATCACGGCATCCGTCGCTGGCTTCCGGCTTTCGAAGAAGTTCGGCACCGACCGGGGATAGCGTCGGCGAAGCTGTTCGATTGATCGTGTATCTCGGCATCAGACCGGAGTTCTGACATGCAAGAAGTGTTCTTCCTCTCGTCCATGGACAGCCTGCGGTTCTCGTCCGTCTTCCGGTGCGAGGTCGAACGACCGGTCGAGCTCCCGAACGGTCGTCATGCGCTGATGGTCAGCTGCGATCCACCCGTCCACGGTCGGGAGCTCGGTCACCCGCTCGGCATCAGCGAGTTGTTGCTGTGGAGTCGGTTCGAGGACGAAGACCTCTGGACGTTCCCCGCCTTCCCGCACTTCGTGCAGATCTGTCTGCCTGACGTCGACCAGCCTGCCCATGACTCGCCTGCGAGCATCGCCTGGGGTGAGATCTACAAGACTGAGGCGGACGCGCGGATGCACGAGCTGGCCGCTCAACCTTCTGAGCGAGCACGCACGAATCCGGACCGCCCGCGGAAGAGCGAACGATGAGCGAACTGGCCATCGAGGACGTCCCCCTGCTCCTCGTCGGAGAGACGATCGACGCCATCTGGGTCGACTACGCGCTCCGACTCCTGCTCTCGAACGGCGCCACCGTCATCCTCGAGTGTCCGTTCTCCCTTGGTGGGTCACCGGACACCGCAACGATGATCGATCCGGAGGGCGACAAGTCGGGGCTGGTGCCGGCTCTCCGCCTGCACACGCTCGTGGTCACCGAGGCGCACGCCACGGGCTCGACGCTGTCGATGACGTTCTCCGACGGCTCGCGTCTGACCGCCGGACCGCACCCCGAGTTCGAGTCGTGGCACTACATCGGACCGGAGACGCCCCCGACCAGGATCATCATCATGCCGGGCGGGGGCCCTGCCATCTGGCTTCACCACCCAGAGACCGAAAGCGGCCTTCTGTCCTTCCGGACACGGCCGTCGGACGAACACCTGCTCCCCGCGTTCCACGACGTCTTCACATCGCTGACCGTCCCACCGCTCCGGTGGCTCGTCACCGATCTCGACATCGTCGTGCGCTCGGGATCGACGGTGAACGTGCACGAGTGGGACCGTCGTCTCAGAGCAGCACCGCCACCTGGCCTGTGGTTCTCACACGACGAGATGCTGACGCTCGTCCGTGACAACGACCAGCTGATCGACGGCGAGTTCTTCGGCGTCCCGTTCGGCGCCGCGGCTGACCCGGCCCGGGCGGTCCTCCGCATCGACTTCTTCCACAGCGGCGAGGCCTCCGTGGTCCTGGATCCCTCGGTCATCGGCGTCTCGGAAGCGTTCGAGCGACTGTTCGGTCCGGAGGTCGCGGTACCCTCGATCGGCACTCGAGACGCTGACCTCGCCGCGTACCGCGTCCAGTCGCTCCTGCTCGCGTTCCTCGACACGCTCCCCGCGCCGGGAGCGGCGGAACTCCGACAGCAGGCCGAGGCGGTGCGAGCCGTCCAGGAGACAGCTCCGAGGATCTGGGACGTCGTGCTCGCGGAGACACCCCGAGCCGACTTGCCCGACGGTCGTCTGCCGGGATCGCTGGCCTACCGCACGGACGAGGCACCGCTCGCGGGTGAAGTCCTCGTGTGGATGCTCGACGGCCGGATCGACTCCTTCGAGCTCCCGTGGTTCACGACGGAGATGCCGGCCGAACTCCCCCGGCCGGACCAGCTCATCCGCGCCGCGGACGAGGGCGACGGAGGTCACGGTGTCCGGTAGTCGGCACGGCCACAGCCGACACGCTCCGGCTGCTCCCCGCATCCTCGTGGAGGCATGACGTGACGACCTCCGGCACGAGCGTGCCACTGCTCCGCCTGACCCTCCCCAGACGCCTCGACGTCCCACCCGAGCCCACGAGATCCTGGACGCCGTGCCGGACGACGCGGACGTGCTCGGGTACGACGCCCCTGCCGCCGCGATCGCCCGCGCACTCCGCCGGAGCAGACGAGCGGGGACGCCCCGCGACGATGCCCTCGTGACGCCCCTCGACGAGCTCGGGCACGACCCGGTGCTGGTCCGGCAGGTCGACCTCGGCGACGAGGTCCTCACGGTCCTGCTCCGGGCGTCGGACGGCGCGTTCCTGTCCGCTACGGTCACCGACCGTACCGCCGGGGTCGAGACCATCAGCGCCGCTGAACTCGCGACGCTGCTCGCCGCGACCGCGGCACCCGGCGCGGACCGGGCCCTCGAACTCGTCCGACTCCTCGCGCCCGACGACCGCGTCAGACTCTTCGAGCAGGGCGCTCGAGCGGCCGCGGAGACGTTCGCGACCAAGTACGGTCTGGCCGCCGAGCGGGGGTTCACGGTCCTCGACCTCGAGTCCTTCGTCGCCGCAGTGGCACGCTTCGACGCTGACGACCTCCCCTTCTGCGCTCTCGACGCTCCCGGAGTGGTCGCGACCGTCGCGTTCACACCGGACCGCACCGCGGTCCTCGCGACGACGATCGCGCGACGTCTGCGGCACGACCAGGACGACGACCGACCCTGACCCAGGACGGCCTGGAGGCACGGTGCCAGCTGGCACCGTGCCTCCCGTCCGACCATCGTTCGCGTCTACCGCGCGCTGGTCGCGTCCGTCGGCTGCACCACCTCGGTGAGCCACGCGAGGATCCGCGCGTCGAACCAGTCCGCGTCGTGGTTCCAGAGCTTCGTGTGCCGCGCCGTCGTCTGCACCTCGAGCCGGACGATGTCCGGCCGCACCCGCGCCAGCTCGTGCGACGCCGACGACGGCACGAACCCGTCATCGTCGCTGTGCAGGATGAGGATCGGCACGTCGAGCTCGTCGGCTCGGGCGACCATGTCGAGTTCCCGGAGGTCCACCGGGTGGTGCAGCCCGGCGACGTGGTGCAGCACGGGCGTGCGGAGGATGCGTTGGGCGACCTTGCGCACCGGGCGCGGCAGCTTGAGGACCCGGCTCTGCGACTCGAGCACCGCGTGCCAGTCGACGACCGGCGACTCGAGCACGATCCCGTCGACGAGCCCGGCGAAGCGCGACCGCACGAGGGTCTGCAGGACGACCGCGCCGCCCATCGACCACCCCATGAGCACGACGCTCCGGGCCTGCTGCGCGGTGAGCCAGCGGAGCACGCCGTCGACGTCCTCCCACTCGGTGCTGCCGAGGCCGTAGCGTCCGTCCTCGCTGCGCGGGGCGACGCCGTCGTTCCGCCACGACGCGAGGACGACCGAGTAGCCGGCGGCGCGGAAGACCGGGACGGCGCGGATCGTCTCGGCGCGGGTGACCCCGCGACCGTGCACGAGCACGGCCCAGGGCGCGTCGGGGTCGTCGGCGCGGACGACCCACGCCGGTGCGGCGCCGTTCGGTGTCGGGATGTCGACGTCCTCGACGGGCACGTCGAGCTCGCCTGGCGTGAGGTAGAACCACCCGCCCCAGCGCCCGCGCCGAGCCGCGGTCGGGTCGCCGGCGTCGATCGCGATGATGCGACGCGTGACCGTGGTGTCGGTCGTGCCGAGCACCTCGCCGACGCGCATGTGCCCGGTACCGCCGCCGAACCACAGGCTGTAGCGCCCCTGCAGCTCGGTGTCGGCGGTCCGTTCGAGCGTCACGGTCATCCGACCGGTGTCGACCGCGTGGATCGGGACACGCTCGACGCGCTTCCGGTCGGGCGTGACGACCGCCCGGGCGACGGCGGCGACGAAGCCGCCGATGACCGCGGTGGTGACCGCAGCGGCCGCGATGCCCGCGCCGAGCGCGACGACCCCGGCCGATCGTGCGGTCTCCTGGGCCACGTCCTCGGCGGGTCGCGCTGATCGGGACATGGTCCGGAGCCTAGTCTGCAAGCGTGTCCGAATCCCGAGAGCCCGAGGCCTTCGAACGCCTGCGCGCGTTCGTCGCACCGGGCCGGACCCGCACCGAGACGACCGTCACCGAGATCCCCTCGCCGTCACGCATCGCACCGCACTCGATCGCCCTCGCGGCGGACGTGTCGGGCGCCGTGCACGGCATCGACTCCCACCTCGGGACCGGCCGGTTCATCGCCCTGTACGACCCTGCAGAACCGGAGGGCTGGGGCGGCGCGTTCCGCGTCGTGACCTTCGCCCAGGCACCGCTCGAACCGGAGATCGGCGTCGACGAGTTCGTCGCCGACGTGACGTGGAGCTGGCTCGTCGACGCGCTCGCTGCCCACGGTGCGACGTACGACCGGGCGTCGGGCACGGCGACCAAGATCATCTCGCGCGGCTACGGCGACCTCGCGGCCCAGGGCGACGGCGCACAGCTCGAGCTCCGGGCCTCGTGGACGCCCCGCGACGAGGACCTGACCGCGCACGTCGAGGCCTGGGAGGAGATCGTCGCGATGCTCGCGGGGCTCCCTCCGGCGTCCGACGGCGTGACCCTGCTGGCTCCGAGGAGGACCACGAAGTGACCGACCCCGCCAGCCAGGCCCGCGACGCCGTGTCGGGCGCCTCGGCCGACCCCGCGTTCGAGGACGCGCACGCCACCGTGCGCGTGATCGAGGACCGCGACGAGTACCTGCAGGCGGTCGACGCGATCGCCGCCGGACACGGCCCGGTCGCGGTCGACGCGGAGCGTGCGAGCGGCTACCGGTACTCGCAGCGCGCCTACCTCATCCAGGTCTTCCGCCGCGGTGCGGGCGCCTTCCTGTTCGACCCGATCGCGATCGGTGACTTCGCGGAACTGCAGGCCGCGATCGTCGACGAGGAGTGGCTGTTCCACGCCGCCTCGCAGGACCTGCCCTGCCTGCAGGAGGTCGGCCTCGTCCCGACCCGCATCTTCGACACCGAGCTCGGTGCCCGCATCGCCGGGTTCCCCCGTGTCGGTCTCGGCGCGGTGGTCGAGCAGCTCCTCGGCATCACGCTCGCCAAGGCCCACTCCGCCGCCGACTGGTCGACGCGTCCGCTCCCCCAGGCCTGGCTCGTCTACGCCGCGCTCGACGTCGAGCTGCTCCCCGACCTGCGCGACGCCCTCGCCGCGGTGCTCGACGCCGCCGGCAAGTCGCGGATCGCCGCCGAGGAGTTCGCCGCCGTCCTGACCCGCGCCCCGAAGCCCCCGAAGGCCGAGCCGTGGCGTCGCCTGTCCGGCATGCACGCGCTCCGCGGCGCCCGGGCCCTCGCGATCGCCCGGTCGCTCTGGACCGCACGCGACGCCTACGCCCGCCAGGTCGACACCGCCCCGGGTCGCATCGTGCCCGACTCGGCCATCGTCGCCGCAGCGGCGGCGAACCCGACCTCGAAGGCCGAGCTGAGTGCCGTGAAGGCCTTCACCGGCCGAGCGAGCCGGTCGGAACTCGACCGCTGGTGGGCCGCCGTCGAGGAGGGGCGCACGACCGAGGACCTGCCGAAGCTCCGCGGCACCGGCGAGGCCACGCTCCCGCCGCCCCGCGCGTGGGCGGACCGCAACCCCGAGGCCGACCGCCGCTACAAGGCCGCTCGCGCCGCCGTCGTCGCGCGTGCCGAGGAGCTCGACGTCCCCGTCGAGAACCTGCTCACCCCGGAGACCCTCCGGGTGGTGTCCTGGGAACCGCCGACACCGATCGCGACCGAGACCGTCGGAGCCGCCCTTGCCGGGCACGACGCCCGCCCGTGGCAGGTCGAGGAGACGGCGTCGATCATCGCGCACGCCTTTGTCGACGCCGCACAGCAGCCTGCTGCCGAGAGCAACACCGGCTCGTAGGAACACCCCAACCGGCATGCGCTCGCCCAGGCGGCGGGCATAGCGTCGGTACCGTCGCCGGGCTCGGCCCGGCCGGTCGGGGCGGAACGTGCCCCGACTCGATCGAAGAGGATCTGGAGGCCCGGATTGGCCAGAGCAGCAGACGTCGTGTTCGTGGACGGTGTGCGCACACCGTTCGGACGAGCCGGTGAGAAGGGGGTGTTCTGGAAGACCCGCGCCGACGACCTCGCGGTCCACGCGATGCGCGGTCTGCTCGACCGGAACAGCCAGCTCGACGGCGCGGCGGTCGACGACGTCGCCGTGGCCGCCACCACCCAGCAGGGCGACCAGGGCCTGACCCTCGGCCGCACGGTCGGCATGCTCGCCGGGCTGCCGAAGTCGGTCCCGGGCTACGCCATCGACCGCATGTGCGCCGGTGCGATGACGAGCGTCACCACGCTCGCCGGCGCGATCGCCTTCGGCGCCGCCGACGTCGCCATCGCGGGCGGCGTCGAGCACATGGGCCGCCACCCGATGGGCTTCGGCGCCGACGTGAACCCGCGCTTCGTCGCGGAGCGCATGGTCGCGACCGACGCGCTGGTCATGGGCAGCACCGCCGAGCGACTGCACGACCGCTTCCCCGCCATCACGAAGGACCGCACGGACGCCTTCGCGGTCCAGTCGCAGCAGCGCTACGCCGCCGCGTGGGCGGCCGGCAAGCTGCAGCCCGACGTGGTCCCGGTCGAGGTGAACACCGGCGAGGGCTGGGACATCGTCACGGCGGACGAGCCGCCGCGTCCCGGCACCACCCTGGAGGCCCTGGCTGCGCTGCGCACACCGTTCCGGCCCCACGGACGGGTCACCGCCGGCAACGCGGCCGGTCTCAACGACGGCGCCACCATGAGCCTCCTCGCCTCCGAGGACGGCGCGAAGCAGCACGGCCTGCCGACGAAGATGCGCATGGTCTCGTTCGCCTTCGCGGGCGTCGAGCCGGAGGTGATGGGCGTCGGGCCCGTCCCCGCGACCGACAAGGCGCTCCGCAAGGCAGGGCTGACGATCGACGACATCGGGCTCTTCGAGATCAACGAGGCGTTCGCCGTCCAGGTGCTCGCCTTCCTCGACAACTACGGCATCGCCCAGGACTCCGCGAACGTCAACGCCTGGGGCGGCGCGATCGCCGTCGGGCACCCGCTCGCGTCGAGCGGCGTCCGGCTCATGAACCAGCTCGCGGCCCAGTTCGCCGAGCGACCGGACGTCCGGTACGGCATCACGACGATGTGCATCGGCCTCGGCCAGGGCGGCACCGTCATCTGGGAGAACCCGAACTTCAGCAAGAGCGCGGCACGGAAGGCGGCCTGACGATGACCACCACCCCGATCGACCAGCTGACCGAGCTCAGCGCCGACGAGGTCGTCACCCACTCGTACGTCAAGCACGTGCCGCTGCCGTCCGGCGGCACGCTCGCCCTCGTCACGCTCGACAACGGCAAGGACTACAAGCGCCCGTCGACGCTCGGTCCGCGCACCATGCGCGAGCTGTCCGACGTGCTCGACACGCTGCGCGCAGCGGCCTCCGCCGGGAGCATCCAGGCGGTCGCGATCACCGGCAAGGAGTACTGCTTCGCCGCCGGCGCCGACCTGTCGCAGGCGGCAGCGCTCCCCTCGCGCGAGGTCGCCCACGAGCTCGGCGCCCTCGGGCACGCGACGCTCCGCAAGCTCTCCGACCTCGGTGTGCCGTCGTTCGCGTTCGTGAACGGCATCGCGCTCGGTGGTGGGCTCGAGATCGCCCTGCACTGCACCTACCGCGTGTTCTCCTCGGCGGCGCAGGGCATCGGGCTGCCCGAGGTCTTCCTCGGCATCATCCCCGGCTGGGGTGGCGCCACGCTGCTCCCCCGCCTGATCGGTCCCGAGAAGGCGCTCCGCGTCATCGTGGAGAACCCGCTCAAGAACAACCGGCTCATGGACGGCAAGGCCGCCGTCGAGCTCGGCATCGGCGACGCGCTCATCCCCTCCGTGACCTTCCTGCCGTCCGCGGTCGCGTGGGCCGACGGGGTCGTCAGCGGCCGAACGAAGGTCAAGCGCGCGAACGAGCCCGGCATGCTCGAGAAGGCCGCCTGGGGCACCGTGGTCAAGGTGGCGCGACAGCAGGTGGCCTCGAAGATCGGCACCGTCCCGAAGTCGCCCTTCCGTGCGCTCGACCTCGTCGCCGCAGCGAAGTCGGGCTCGCTCGACGACCGCTTCGCCGACGAGGACGACGCCCTCGCCGACCTGCTCGCCGGGGACCAGTTCGCCGCGTCGATGTACGCGTTCGACCTCGTGCAGAAGCGCGCGAAGAAGCCCGTCGGCGCTCCCGAGGGCGTCGAGGCGAAGAAGATCACGAAGGTCGGCGTCCTCGGCGCCGGGCTGATGGCGTCGCAGTTCGCGCTGCTGTTCGCCCGCCGTCTCGGCGTCCCGGTCGTCATCACCGACGTCGACCAGGCCCGTGTGGACGCCGGGGTCGCGCGCATCGCCGGTGAGGTCGAGAAGCTCCGCGAGAAGGGCCGCATCTCCCCCGACGACGCGAACCGCATCACGGCGCTCGTCAGCGGGTCGGTGTCGTACGACGCGTTCGCCGACGCCGACTGGGTGATCGAGGCCGTCTTCGAGGAGATGTCGGTCAAGCAGGACGTCTTCCGGAAGATCGAGCAGGTCATCGCGCCCGACGCGATCCTGGCGACGAACACCTCGTCGTTGTCGGTGGACGAGATGGCGTCGGTGCTCGAGCACCCGGAGCGCCTCGTCGGCTTCCACTTCTTCAACCCGGTGGCCGTGATGCCGCTGCTCGAGGTGGTGCGGGCCGACGAGACCTCGGACGAAGCGCTCGTCACCGCACTCGCGGTCGCGAAGACCCTGAAGAAGACCGCGATCATCACCGCCGACCAGCCGGGCTTCGTCGTCAACCGCGTGCTCGCTCGGGTGCTCGGCGAGGCGATGCGCGGCGTCGAGGAGGGCACGCCCTTCGAGACCGTCGCCGAGGGTGCTGCGCCCCTCGGCCTGCCGATGTCGCCGTTCGAGCTGCTCGAGCTCGTCGGCCTGCCCGTCGGTGCGCACGTGCTCGACTCGCACCACGCGGCATGGCCGGAGCGCTTCTACCCCGGTGACGGCCTGAAGCGGATCGCGGAGCACGGCACGATCCTGACCCGCGACAAGAAGGGCACCGTCACCGGGTACGACCCCGCCGCCGTGAAGCTCGTCGCACCGTCGAAGAAGGACGCGAAGCCGATCGACGCGGCGACGATGCAGCAGCGGTTCGAGGACGCCCTGGCCGACGAGGTGCACCGCATGCTCGAGGACCACGTCGTCGAGCACGTCGAGGAGATCGACCTCGGTCTGATCCTCGGCGCGGGCTACCCGTTCCAGGCCGGTGGCATCAGCCCCTACCTCGACCGCTCCGGCGCCTCGGAGCGCGTCTTCGGCAGCACGTTCCACACCCCGGCGATCGTCGGCCCCGCCTCGCGCTAGCCGCCGGCTCGGCCACTCCGCACGACCGGAAGCACCTCGCGCCACGGGAACCCGTGGCGCGAGGTGCTTCCGGTCGTGCTGCGGCACGCCGAACCACGCGCCGGCAGGCCGGCACACCGAACCACGCGCCGGCACGCCGAACGGTGCCGCGACTCGCGCCGGTGCCGCGCCGACCGGCGCCGCACGAGCCTCAGTGGTCGGCCGACTCCCGCGTCCGCGCCGGCTTCGCCTGGGGCAGCTTCGTGCCGACCACCTGGTCGATGACGTCCCGCGCGATCGCCTGCGCCGTGAGCCCCACGTCCGACAGGATCTGCGACCGCGAGGCGTGGTCGATGAACTCGTCCGGCAGCCCGAGCTCGTTCACCCCGGTGTCGACCCCCGCGGCACGCAGGTCCTGCCGCAACCGGGTCCCGACTCCACCGACGCGGACGCCGTCCTCGATCGTGATGACGAGCCGGTGGTCGCGCGAGAGGTCGATGAGCGAGGTCGGGATCGGCACGACCCACCGGGGGTCGACGACCGTGACGCCGATGCCCTGCGATTCGAGCAGCCCGGCGGCTTCGAGGGCGACCGGCACCATCGAGCCGACGGCGACGAACAGGACGTCGGGTTCCTGCCCCTCGGACGGGTCCCGCAGGACGTCCACGCCGTCGTGCAGCCGACGGAGCGCCGGGACGTCCGGTCCGACGGATCCCTTCGACCAGCGCAGCACCGTCGGGGCGTCGTCCACGGCGACGGCCTCGCGGAACTCCTCGCGCAGCGTCGCGGCATCGCGCGGTGCGGCGATGCGGATCCCGGGGACGACCTGCAGCAGCGCGAGGTCCCACATCCCGTGGTGCGACGGCCCGTCCGGCCCGGTGATGCCCGCGCGGTCGAGGACGAACGTCACGCCGGCACGATGGAGCGCCACGTCCATGAGCACCTGGTCGAACGCCCGGTTGAGGAAGGTCGCGTAGAGCGCCACGACGGGGTGCAGCCCGCCGTAGGCGAGCCCCGCCGCGGTCGTCACGGCGTGCTGCTCCGCGATGCCGACGTCGATCACCCGGTCGGGGTGCTGCTCCTGGAAGCGGTGGAGCCCGGTCGGCCGCAGCATGGCCGCGGTGATCGCCACGATCCGCTCGTCGGCCGCACCGACCGACGCCAGCTCCGAGGCGAACACCGACGTCCACGAGGGCCCGGACGACACGTCGAGCGACTCCCCCGTCTCGGGGTCGATGTGCCCGACGGCGTGGAACTGGTCCGCCTGGTCGCGGAGCGCCGGCTCGAAGCCGTGGCCCTTCTCCGTGATCGCGTGCACGATGGTCGGCGCGCCGTAGGCCTTCGCCTGCCGGAGCGCCGCCTCGACGGCCCGCTGGTCGTGACCATTGACCGGCCCGACGTACTTGATGTCGAGGTTCGAGTAGAGCGCCTCGTTGTTGGTGAACCGCGCCAGGAACCCGTGGAGTCCGCCACGGACCCCCCGGTAGAACGCACGACCCGGCGCACCGAACCGCGAGGCGACGGCCTGCGACTTCTCGAACAGCGCCCGGTACTCACGGCGGGTGCGCACCGAGCTGAGGAAGCGCGCCATGCCCCCGATCGTCGGCGCGTAGGACCGACCGTTGTCGTTGACCACGATCACCAGGCGGCGGTCGTTGCTGTCCGAGATGTTGTTGAGCGCCTCCCACGTCATCCCGCCGGTGAGGGCGCCGTCGCCGACGACCGCCACGACGGTGCGGTCGTCCTGCCCGGTCTGCCGGAAGGCGCGGGAGATCCCGTCGGCCCAGGACAGCGACGAGGACGCGTGCGAGGACTCGACGATGTCGTGCTCCGACTCGCTCCGCTGCGGGTAGCCGGCCAGCCCGCCGCGCTCGCGCAGCTTCGAGAAGTCCTGCCGCCCGGTGACGAGCTTGTGCACGTAGGACTGGTGCCCCGTGTCGAAGACGAACGGGTCGTGCGGCGAGTCGAACACGCGGTGCATCGCGAGCGTCAGCTCGACGACCCCGAGGTTCGGTCCGAGGTGCCCGCCGGTCTTCGCGACCTCGGCGACGAGGAACCGTCGGATCTCGGCGGCGAGCTCCGTCATCTGTGCGTCGGACAGACGCCTGAGGTCGCGCGGCGACGTGATGCTGCTCAGCAGGCTCACGGGCGCTCCTTTCGTGTGGCAGGTCCCCACACTATCCGCGCGACCGGGACACGGACGGGAGGCGCGTGGCGGCCCCGCCACGCGCCTCCCGTCCGTCCGGTCGCACTCCGCAGAACGCAACGAAGGCGGTGCCGCACAGCGCTGTGACGCTGCGCGGAACCGCCTCGGTTGCGTTTCGTGGAAGGGATCAGACGAGCGAACGGAGCACGTACTGCAGGATGCCGCCGTTGCGGTAGTAGTCCGCCTCACCGGGGGTGTCGATGCGGACGACCGCGTCGAACTCGACCGTCTGCTTGCCGGCCGGCGAGTGCTCGCTCGGCTCCGCGGTGACGTGCACGGTCTTCGGCGTGCGGCCCTCGTTCAGCTCGGTGAGCCCCGAGATCGAGACGACCTCGGTGCCGTCGAGACCGAGCGACTCGACCGTCTCACCCGCCGGGAACTGCAGCGGGACGACACCCATGCCGATGAGGTTCGAGCGGTGGATGCGCTCGAAGCTCTCGGTGATGACCGCCTTGACGCCGAGCAGGTTCGTGCCCTTCGCCGCCCAGTCGCGCGACGAACCGGAACCGTACTCCTTGCCACCGAAGATGACGAGCGGGATGCCCTGCTCCTGGTAGTGCTGCGAGGCGTCGTAGATGAACGACTGCTCGCCGTCGGGCGTCGTGAAGTCGCGGGTGTAGCCGCCCTCGACGCCGTCCAGCAGCTGGTTCCGCAGGCGGATGTTCGCGAACGTGCCGCGGATCATCACCTCATGGTTGCCGCGACGCGAGCCGTAGGAGTTGAAGTCCTTGCGGTCGACGCCGTGCTCGTCGAGGTACCGACCGGCCGGGCTGTCGGCCTTGATCGAACCGGCGGGCGAGATGTGGTCGGTCGTGACCGAGTCACCGAGCTTCGCGAGCACGCGGGCACCGGAGATGTCGGAGACCGCGTCGGGCTGCATCGTCATGCCCTCGAAGTACGGGGGCTTCCGGACGTAGGTCGACTCGGTGTCCCACTCGAACGTGTCGCCCGTCGGGGTCGGCAGGTTCTTCCAGCGGTCGTCGCCCTCGAACACGGAGCCGTACTCGTGGGTGAACATCTCGGTGTCGATCGACGTGTCGATCACGTCCTGCACCTCGGCCGCGTCGGGCCAGATGTCCTGCAGGTAGACGTCGTTGCCGTCCTGGTCGGTGCCGAGGGCGTCCTTGTCGAAGTCGAAGTGCATCGACCCGGCCAGGGCGTACGCGATGACCAGCGGCGGCGAGGCCAGGTAGTTCATCTTCACGTCGGGGTTGATGCGGCCCTCGAAGTTGCGGTTGCCCGAGAGCACCGCGGTGACGGCGAGGTCGTTGTCCTGCACGGCCTGCGAGATCTCCTCGGGCAGCGGGCCCGAGTTGCCGATGCAGGTGGTGCAGCCGTAGCCGACCGTGTAGAAGCCGAGGTCCTCGAGGTAGCTGGTGAGCCCGGCCTTCTCGTAGTAGTCGGTGACGACCTTCGAGCCCGGCGCGAGGGTGGTCTTCACCCACGGCTTGGCCTTGAGGCCCTTCTTCGCGGCGTTCCGCGCGAGGATGCCGGCGGCCATCATCACCGACGGGTTCGACGTGTTCGTGCACGAGGTGATCGCGGCGATCGCGACGGCACCGTGGTCGATCGTGAACGTGTCGCCGTCGGCCACGGAGACCGACGTCGGCTTCGACACCGTGCCGGGCGCGCTCGAGGCGTGCACGGGGACCTCGGACGCGGGGGCGTCCTGCAGGTCGTCGACGGCGTGCTCGTCACCGGGCGCGGCGGCGACCGGGTCGGACGCCGGGAAGGTGTCCGCCACGGCCTTGTCCTCGTGCGTGTGGTCGATGCTCGCGTAGTTGGCGAGGTCGACCTCGAACTGGTCCTTGGCCTTCGACAGCTCGATGCGGTCCTGCGGGCGCTTCGGGCCGGAGATCGACGGCACGACCGTCGAGAGGTCGAGCTCCATGTACTCGGAGTACGCGGGCTCCACCGACGGGTCGTGCCACAGGCCCTGGGCCTTGGAGTACGCCTCGACCAGGGCGATCTGGTCCTCGGACCGGCCGGTCAGGCGCAGGTAGTCGAGCGTGACGGAGTCGACGGGGAAGATCGCGGCGGTGGAGCCGAACTCCGGCGACATGTTGCCGATGGTCGCGCGGTTCGCGAGCGGGACTTCGGAGACGCCCTCGCCGTAGAACTCGACGAACTTGCCCACGACGCCGTGCTTGCGGAGCTCCTGGGTGATGGTCAGCACCACGTCCGTCGCGGTGACGCCGGCGGGGATCGAACCGGACAGCTTGAAGCCGACGACCTTCGGGATGAGCATCGACACGGGCTGGCCGAGCATCGCTGCCTCGGCCTCGATGCCGCCGACGCCCCACCCGAGCACGCCGAGGCCGTTCACCATGGTGGTGTGCGAGTCGGTGCCGACGAGGGTGTCCGGGTACGCGTAGAGCTCACCGTCGAACTCGCGGGTGTACGTGACCTTCGCCAGGTACTCGATGTTGACCTGGTGCACGATGCCGGTGCCCGGCGGGACGACCTTGAAGTCCTCGAACGCGGTCTGGCCCCAGCGGAGGAACTGGTAGCGCTCCCCGTTGCGCTCGTACTCGAGGTCGGTGTTGCGCTGGAGGGCGTCCTCGCGGCCGAACAGGTCGGCGACGACGGAGTGGTCGATGACCATCTCGGCCGGCGAGAGCGGGTTGATCTTGTTCGGGTCGCCGCCGATCTGCGCCATCGCCTCGCGCATGGTGGCGAGGTCGACGATGCACGGGACGCCCGTGAAGTCCTGCATGACCACGCGGGCCGGCGAGAACTGGATCTCGGTGTCCGGCTCGGCCTCGGGCTTCCAGGAGCCGAGCGCGCGGATCTGCTCCTCGGTGACGTTCGCGCCGTCCTCGGTGCGGAGCAGGTTCTCGAGCAGCACCTTCAGGCTGTACGGGAGCTTCTCGTGCCCCGGCACCGTGTCGATCCGGTGGAACGCGTAGTCGACACCCCCAACCGAGAGCGTGTCCTTCGAGCCGAAGCTGTTGACTGCAGCCACTGTGCCGCCTCCCTACTGATCGGTGTGCCCTCATCATCGCGGGCGTCGGAACGTCCCACCAGCAAGGCAAACCTAATCCCGACGATGCTGGCGCGCCCCCGGGAAACTGTCTCGATGTCGAGACAACTCTACACCGCGGCGGTGTCCTCCCGACGCACGAACACCGTGCGGACGAGCAACCACGTGACCCACAGCACGGCCGCGTAGAGCGGGACGCCGAGCACGAGCTTCACCGCGGCGAGGAGCTCGACCTGCGCGGTCAGGTACAGCGGTACCTCGACGGCCAGCCGGAGCGCGAAGAGCCCGACCCAGATCCACGTCGCCACCGTGAGCACCCGGCGCTTGGTGGGGTCGGCACGCCAGTCGACGTGGGAGCCGTCCTCGTCCGGCGGGAGCAGGAAGCCGACCACGACCCCGATCAGCGGCCACCGGATCGCCAGGGTGACGAGCAATCCGACGAGCCACACCGAGTTGATGACGATGCCGGGGATGAAGTTCGTCTCGGCCCGGCCGGTGACCAGCGCCAGGACCGCCGAGACGACCACGCCGGCGATGCCCGCGAAGGACATCACGAGCGACTGCCGCTGCGCCAGACGGACCACCACGAACACGAGCCCGACGAGCACCGGGATCACGACGCTCGGCACGAGCTCCTTCGTGATCGCGTAGACGACGAGGAACGCGAAGCCGGGCAGCACCGACTCGGCGAGCCCGCGCACGCCGCCGACCGCCCCGAGCAGCGCACGGCCGGAGGGTGCCTCACCCGGCGCGACCCGGGCGATGCCGGCGTTCTGCACGGCCGCGCGGAACTGCGCCGAGAAGGACGGCACGGCGCCCTCGTCCACGGAGTCGTCACCAGCCGGCCGGGCCGGGGCCGTCCGTCCAACCGGGACCGTCGGTCCGGACGCGGTCGGCCCCGCGCCCGCACCGGGCGTCGGCGGGCCCGCGACCGGGCCGGCCGGCACCGCACCCGCGGCCGTCCCGTCGACCGGAGCCGCGCCCTGGTCGCTCGCGTCCGCGGGACGGGGGGTCTCGTCGTGCTCCGGCACCGTGCCTCCAGGCCGTGTCGTGGGTCGTTCGTCTCGGACGGTCGTCAGACGGCGGTCTGCGTCGACTTGGGCATGTGCAGCGGGATGAGGTCGCGCGGCGGCATCGGCGTCGTGCCACGCA
Organism: Curtobacterium sp. ODYSSEY 48 V2; assembly: GCF_023712625.1. Classification (NCBI taxonomy): domain Bacteria; kingdom Bacillati; phylum Actinomycetota; class Actinomycetes; order Micrococcales; family Microbacteriaceae; genus Curtobacterium; species Curtobacterium sp. ODYSSEY 48 V2. Next base: position 328,839 of record NZ_JAMAXX010000004.1, on the reverse strand, counting down.
CGACGACCACGCTGCGGAAGAGCTCCTCGATCTCTGCGGCGTCGTCCGGCTGTTCCGCGGCCTTGCCGGCGATCACGCCGCGCAGGAACCAGCGGGGGCCGTCGACACCGACGAAGCGTGCGGCGCGTGCACCGTCGGTCGCGCCGGAGCCGTCGACGACGACCGGCACGAGAGCGCGGAGCTCGGGACCGAAGGGGCCGTCGACCTCGTCCACGCGGCCGCCCTGCCGCTCGATCTGGTCGGCGATCTGCGCGCGGATCTCGTGCCACAGCCCGGTGGACCGGGGCGCGGCGAAGGGCTGGACCTGGAGCGTGGACTCGTCGTAGTCGAGCCCGACCGCGACGACGCGCTGCGAACCCTCCTCGACCTCGAGGCGCAGGTGCAGGCCCTCTCGCGGGAGGACCTTCACGCCGCCCAGGTCGACGTACGGGCGGACCAGGTTCGCCTCGGTCTCGTCGTGCGGGCCGTTGTCGGCACGGTCGGCCGGAGCCGACTTGTCGGTCGGTGCGACCGCGTCCACCTCGTCGAGGTCGGCGTCGGCATCGGTCGCGATGTCGACCTCCGGCGTCGTCCCCGCGATCACGGCGTCGTCGGCGACGGCGTCCGCCACCTCGACCTCGTCACGCTTGCGTCGACCGAACTTCATGCGCCCGTTCCTTCCTGGAAGTCGTCGGCGGCACCGTACAGTGCGCCGCTGCGGTGGTCACCGTAGCCCGAGGAGCCGAAGCCGCCCTCGCCGCGGACACTGTCCGGCAGCTCCTCGACGCGGGTGTAGGTGACCCGCGGCACCGGCATGACGACCACCTGCGCGATGCGGTCCCCCACGTGCACCTCGTACGGCTCGGACGCATCGGTGTTGAGCAGGGCGACCTTGACCTCGCCCCGGTAGCCGGAGTCGACGGTGCCGGGGGCGTTCACGATCGTGATGCCGTGCTTCGCCGCGAGGCCGCTCCGGGGCACCACGAAGGCGACGTGGCCGTCCGGCAGCGCGATCCGGAGCCCGGTGCCGACGAGACGGCGCTCCCCGGGCTGCAGCACGAAGGCCTCGGTCGAGACGAGGTCGGCTCCGGCATCACCGGGGTGGGCGTGGACGGGGGCGTTCTCCCCGGTCCAGAGCACGTCGACTGGTTCGGTCACGAGACGAGGGTAGTGCACGAGCGTGGTCGTTCCGTGACCGTTCCGTGACCTGCCCCGACTCGTGGTGGGATGGAGGGGTGACCGTGTACCGCGAACGACTCTGGGCCCCGCCCGCCCTCTACCTGGCGACGGCGCTCGTCATCCCCGCGAGCCTGCTCGTGTTCCTGCCGATCAGCGTCCTGGCCGGCGTCCTCGTGGCGATCGGCATGTACCTCGGCGTGGTCGTGCTGCTCTGGGCGCTCGCCCCGACGATCGAGGTCACCGACACCGAGTTCCGCGCCGGCCGTGCACACCTGCCGCGGACGCTCGTCGGCGAGGTCACCGCACACACCGGCGCCGAGGCCACGACCCAGCGCGGTCCGGCGCTCGACGCCCGCGCGTGGACGCTCTTCCGCGGGTACGTGCGCGGGGTCGTGCGCGTCGAGGTGACGGACCCGGCGGACCCGACGCCCTACTGGCTGGTCAGCGCGCGCAACCCGCAGGCCGTGGTGGACGCCCTGCGTTCCTGACGCGCGGGCGCGCGGGCCGGGAGGCTCGCGCCGCCCCCGCCCCGCCCGTTCCTTCCCACAACGGGTGCAGGAGGAAGCGGTTCCGGGCACACCTGGCCGTTCCGGAAGACCGGGTACGCCCGATCCCCCCAGGTACGCCCGAGCCGACCAGGCACGCCCGATCCGACCAGGCACGCCCGATCCGACCAGGCACGCCCGCCCCCGCCAGGCACGCCCGCGCCCGCCCTGCGCCGCAACGCGGAACGGCCCGCCACCCACGAAGGGTGACGGGCCGTCCCGGTGGAGCTGCGACTCAGAGCGCCGCGCACTCCGCGCACACGGGGCCGAGCTTCGACTCGTGGTCGAGCTGCGAACGGTGCTTCACGAGGAAGCACTCGACGCAGGTGAACTCGTCCACCTGCGGCGGCAGCACGACGACGTCGAGGTCGACGTCGCTGAGGTCCTGTCCAGCGAGCTCGAAGCTGCCGGGGTTGTCCGAATCATCGTCGACGACCCCCGACATCTTGTCGGGAACGCGCTCCTTGAGGGCCTCGATCGACTCCGAGTCAGAGGATTCGTCGGTCTTCCTGGGGGCGTCGTAATCGGTGGCCATGCCCATCCGTTTCTCGTGTCGAGAGGTCGTCGCCGGTGATCGGCGGCGACAGTTTGCACCACGACCCGCGAGAGCGCAAACCGAACGCCGTGCGGGATCGTCAGGCCGTGCAACCCACCGTGGTGGTCGGACATTCCCGGCGGCCGGGAGCGGACGAGGACGGTGCGCGGGGCCGGCAGCGGACGAGGACCGTCCGCGGGCGAGCGGGAGTCCGCGGCACGCCCGTGCGCCTCCGCGGCAACGGGGATGCACCGCTGCATACTCCTGGGGTACGAGCACGACCGTACGCAACGCTCGGGAGGCGCAACCATGCAAGACGTGAGAGTCATCGGAGTCGAGTCCGGGGCACTCCTGCTCGCGACCGACGGCGGCACCGAGTACCGGTTGCCGGTCACCGCGTCGCTGACGAGCCAGGTCCGCCAGGCCAACCCCGACGCCGGCCCCCAGAAGCGCGTGTCGCCGAAGGACGTGCAGGCCCGCATCCGTGGTGGCGCCGACGCGGCCGACGTCGCAGCGGCGCTCGACGTCGACGTCGAGTACGTCCGGCGGTTCGAGGGTCCGGTGCTCGCCGAGCGTTCCTTCGTCCTCGACGCCGCACGACGTGTCCCGGTCACCCCGACCGACGCCGAGGCGCCCGACACCTTCGGCGAGGCCATCGAGGCCAAGCTCGAGGCCGGCGACGCGACCGACATCGCGTGGGCGTCGTGGAAGAACGCCGAGCAGGGGTGGCAGGTCCGGGTCCGCTACACCGCGTCCGAGGTCGAGCACGACGCGCAGTGGTCCTTCGACCCCAAGACGTCGACGCTCACGCCCGACAACGGCGACGCCCACCGCCTCTCCGACACCGACGACGAGGGCATCGCTCCGCGCCTGCGTGCGGTGGAGAACGACCACCACGACGCCGACGGCACGCGCTTCGACTCCGGTGCCTTCCGCGTCGAGCAGACCGAGGACGCGCCGGCCCCCGAGGCCCAGGAGCGTCCGCTCCGTGCGCCGCTCCCCCGCATCGGTGCCGCGCCCGTCGAGGAACGCTCGCCCGGCAACGAGACCGCCGACCTGCTCGAGGCACTCCGCCGTCGGCGCGGTGAGCGCGAGGCGGCATCCTTCACCGAACAGCAGGACGAGCCCCGCGGGACCTCCATCAGCGTCGTGGACGTCCCCCTCCAGGGCTGGGACTCGCCGGCCTCCGCCCCCGAGCGTGACGACCGTCCGGCATCGGCTCCCGAGACCGACGGCCGCTCCGAGCGCAAGAAGCGCAACCGCCGGTCGATGCCGAGCTGGGACGAGATCGTCTTCGGCACCCGCCCGGAGGACCCCGCCTGATCCAGCCTCCTCGGTCCGGTCCGTCCGGCCTGGAGGCCCGGTGCAGCCCCGCCACGCTCGTCGCGTCGCGGGGCTGCTCGCGTTCCCGCCCGGGTCAGCCCGCGAAGGCGCCCGCCAGCCGCAGGGGCACGAAGACCTCGTCGTCCGTCATGGCACCGTGCTGCCCGATCATCCGCTTCGGCTCCTTGCGCGGGTCGAGGTCGCGGTCGTCGTTGAAGGCCCACGACCCCCTCGCGACCACGACGACGTCCCCGATGCGCGGGAGCACGCGGTCGTCCACGGCACCGAACCACCCGGCGGCCACGGCCTCGTCGCGGCTGGCGACGTACGCCTTCTTGCCGTAGCGGGTGCGCCAGGCCTCGACCAGCGCCGGGACGTCGGTGCCGGGGCGCACGACCAGCTGTCGGCAGCGGGGGTCCCCGGCGATCCCCACGACGTCCACGAGGAGCGCGGGGTCCATCGCGATGTTCGCCTCGGTCGGCACGTCGAGCACGCCGTGGTCGGCCGTCACGAGGATGCCCACGTCGGCGGCGCCGCGGGTCGCGAGCCGGGCGAGCTCGCCGTCGAGTGACTCGAGCGCCGCGGTCCAGCGGTCCGACTCCCACCCGTGCTTGTGCCCGATCGAGTCGAGCTCCGGCACGTAGAGGTAGACGAGCGATCGGCCGGACGCCGTCGCCGCCAGTGCGGCGTCGACCCGCTGCGCGATGCTGTCGGCTGCGGTGTACCGGGCACCGCCGAGCACGTTCGCGGTCATCCCCGAGGACTCGTAGCGGGCCGGACCGACCACCACGGGCTCGATGCCGAGCGCGCTGGCCTCGGTGAAGACGGTGTCGGCGAGCAGCCACCCCGTCGGCACCTCGGAGTCCCAGCCGGAGAGCAGGTTGACCACCCGCTCGCCCTCGGGCTCCCACCCGCTGTAGCCGACCACGCCGTGCGTGCCGGGCGAGCGGCCGGTCGTCAGGGTGCTGAGCGCCGCGGCGGTCGTCGTCGGGAACCCGCTGCGCAGGCGCTTGAGGGTGCCGCCGCCGGTGGCGGCGGTGAGCCAGCGGGCGTGCCCGGCGCGGGCCGACAGGGCGGACGACCCGAGGCCGTCGACCAGCACGACGACGACCGAGCGGGCGGGACGGAGGGTGATCCGTGCCTCCCGGCCGGTGGTGCGCAACCACGTGTTGTCGGCGGCGCCGAGCGCGACGAGGCAACTCGGCAGCACGTCGGCGAGGTTCGCGGTGGTGTCTGGGGCGCTCGGTACGCTGGGGGGCACCCCACGATCCTCCCAGAAAGGTCCCATGGCACGCACGGAAGCAGTCGGTCTGCCCGACGGTGAGCGCATCGAGGACGTCGACGTCTCCGAGGAGATGCAGGGTTCGTTCCTCGAGTACGCGTACTCCGTCATCTACTCGCGAGCCCTGCCGGACGCGCGCGACGGCCTCAAGCCGGTGCAGCGACGCATCCTCTACCAGATGGCGGAGATGGGGCTCCGACCGGACCGTGGGCACGTGAAGAGCGCCCGCGTCACCGGCGAGGTGATGGGCAAGCTGCACCCGCACGGCGACGGCGCGATCTACGACGCCCTCGTGCGCCTGGCGCAGCCGTTCACGATGCGTGTGCCGCTGGTCGACGGGCACGGCAACTTCGGGTCGCTCGACGACGGCCCCGCGGCCGCCCGGTACACCGAGGCCCGTCTGGCCGAGCCGTCGATGGCGATGACGGAGGGCCTGGGCGAGGACGTGGTCGACTTCGTCCCGAACTACGACAACCAGATCATGCAGCCGGGCGTGCTGCCGGCGGCGTTCCCGAACCTGCTCGTCAACGGCGCCTCGGGCATCGCGGTCGGCATGGCGACGAACATGGCGCCGCACAACCTGGGCGAGGTCGTCGAGGCCGCGAAGCACCTGCTCCTGAACCCGACGGCGACCCTCGAGGAACTGATGGAGTTCGTGCCGGGCCCGGACCTGCCGTCCGGTGGCACGATCGTCGGGCTCTCCGGGGTGCGCGACGCCTACGCGACGGGCCGCGGCTCGTTCCGCACCCGGGCGAAGGTGTCCGTCGAGAACCTCACGCCGCGCAAGGTCGGCCTCGTCGTCACGGAGCTGCCGTACCTGGTCGGCCCCGAACGCGTGATCGAGAAGATCAAGGACGGCGTCCAGGCGAAGAAGCTCGTCGGCATCTCCGACGTCAACGACCTGACGGACCGGAACCACGGGCTGCGGCTGGTCATCGGCATCAAGTCCGGCTTCAACCCGACGGCCGTGCTCGAGCAGCTCTACAAGCACACCCCGCTCGAGGACGGCTTCGGCATCAACAACGTCGCGCTCGTGCAGGGGTCACCGCGCACGCTCGGCCTGCGCGAACTGCTCGACGTCTACGTGCAGCACCGGCTCGACGTGGTCACCCGGCGCTCCCGGTACCGGCTCGCCCGTCGGAAGGAACGGCTGCACCTCGTCGAGGGTCTGCTCATCGCGATCCTCGACATCGACGAGGTCATCGAGGTCATCCGCTCGTCCGACGACTCCGAGGCCGCACGGACGAAGCTGCAGGACGTCTTCGACCTGTCCGAGGTGCAGGCCGAGTACATCCTCGAGCTGCGTCTGCGGCGCCTGACGAAGTTCTCGCGCCTCGAGCTCGAGGGCGAGCGCGACCAGCTCCTCGCAGACATCGCCGCGCTCGAGGAACTGCTGGCGTCCGATGCCCGGCTCCGTGCTCAGGTTGCGGTCGAACTGACCGAGGTCTCCGACCGGTTCGCCACGCCGCGCCGCACCCTGCTCACCGAGGCGGATGCCCCGGTGCGCGGTGGTCGCAAGGCTGCGGTCGACCCCGAGTCGCTGCAGATCGCCGACGCTCCGTGCCGTGTGCTGCTCTCCACGACCGGTCGACTCGTGCGGGTGGACATCCCCTCCTCGGACCTCGGGATCGTGCGGGTGCCGAAGCGGTCGAAGCACGACGCGGTCCGCTCGACCGTCGTCTCCACCGTCCGTGGGCAGGTCGGTGCACTGACCTCGACCGGCCGCGTGCTGCGGTTCTCCCCCGTCGACGTCCCCGCGGTGCCGCCGGCGTCCGTCCGGCTCGACGCCGGCGTGCGGGTGTCCGACTACCTCGGGATCGCTCGCACCGAGTCCGTCGTCGCGCTCGTCGACCTGTCCGCAGGGGCGGGCGACTCGCTCGCCATCGGTACCGCGCAGGGCGTCGTGAAGCGCGTCGCCACCGGCGCATGGCCGGACAAGGACGAGTTCGTCGCCATCGGGCTGAAGCCGAAGGACACCGTCGTCGGGGCCGCGCAGGCGCCCGAGTCGGACGACCTCGTGTTCATCACGTCGAACGCGCAGCTGCTGCGGTTCCCGGCTTCGGGCGTCCGGCCGCAGGGGCCGCCCGCGGGCGGCGTCGCCGGGGTCTCCCTGGCTTCCGGCGCATCGGTGATCTGGTTCGGGTCCGTGGCGCTGTCCGAGGACGCAGTGGTCGCCACCGTGTCGACGGCGTCGGGGGCGCTGCCCGGCACGGACCCCGGACGGGCGAAGGTCTCGGCGTTCTCGGAGTTCCCCGCGAAGGGCCGTGCGACGCAGGGTGTGCGGGCGCACGCGTTCCTCAAGGGCGAGGACGGGCTGACCGTGGCGTGGGCCGGCATCGCGCCGCCGCACGCCGTCGGGTCGGACGGAGCCGCGCGGACCCTGCCCGACTGGCTGTCGAAGCGCGACGGGTCGGGAGCGCCGCTCGAGGCCGTGATCGGCTCGATCGGCGGCAGCGCAGCAGCCCTGGACGGTACCGCGGGCGAGGCGTAGGCGGGGTCCCGCCCGCCGCTGCGCGCGAGTGTGCGGCCGCCGTGTTCCCGCCCTGGTCGCACGACTTGCCGTCCCGTGCCGCTGGTGACGGCGTGTCGTGCGACCGGAACGTCAGCACGCGGCGTGTCACGCGCCCGCAGGGTCGACCCGTCGGCCGGGGGGCGCGGTGGCAGTCAGCGCGTCACCTCCCGTCCGCCAGCTGGTCCCTCGACACGTCCAGGATGCCGCGAGACGCCGTGGGATCCACGAGACGGGGCCGAGTTCGCGAGACGCCGCCGGATCCGGCGGCGTCTCGGCACGACGACGGCGTCTCGTCCGGCCGGCGGTGTCTCGGCCAGACAGCAGAGGGCGAGAACCGTCGGCCAGCGCGAGTCTCGGGCCGTGCGCCGCCGACAGGCGCCGCTTCGCGTCGCTGTCCGTGCGCCGCTCCGCGTCGCCGCCGGGCCGCCGCCCCTACGCGTCGATGCGGTCGCGGTCGAGGCCCTCGCCGGCCAGGATGAACTCCTTGCGCGGCGCGACGTCGTTGCCCATCAGCAGCTCGAACACCTTCGCGGCGCTCTCGGCATCGGTCACGTTCACCCGACGGAGCGTGCGGTGCGCCCGGTCCATTGTCGTCTCGGCGAGCTGGTCGGCGTCCATCTCCCCCAGGCCCTTGTACCGCTGGATCGGCTCCTGGTACTTCTTGCCCTGCTTCGCGAGCTTCTTCAGCACCGCCTGCAGCTCGGCCTCGGAGTAGGTGTAGAGCGTGTCGTTCGGCTTGCCGCGGTTCACCACGACGACCCGGTGCAGCGGCGGCACGGCGGCGAACACCCGGCCCTGCTCGATCATCGGCCGCATGTACCGGAAGAACAGCGTCAGCAGGAGCGTGCGGATGTGGGCACCGTCGACGTCGGCGTCCGACATGATGATGATCTTGCCGTAGCGGGCCTGGTCGATCTCGAACGAGCGGCCGGAGCCGGCGCCGATGACCTGGATGATCGAGGCGCACTCGGTGTTGGACAGCATGTCCGACACCGAGGCCTTCTGCACGTTGAGGATCTTGCCGCGGATGGGCAGCAGCGCCTGGTACTCGCTGTTGCGGGCGAGCTTGGCGGTGCCGAGCGCGGAGTCGCCCTCGACGATGAAGAGCTCCGTACCCTCGGCGTCCTGCTTGCGGCAGTCGGCGAGCTTGGTCGGCAACGAGGAGTTCTCCAGCGCGTTCTTGCGCCGCTGCGTCTCCTTGTGCGCCCGCGCCGAGATGCGGGTCTTCATCTCGGCGACGACCTTCTCGAGCAGGGTCGCGGCCTGCGCCTTCTCGGTGCGCTGTGTCGAGGTGAGGACGTCGGTGAGCTGCTTCGCCACGACCTGGTCGACGATCTTCCGGACCGCGGGGGTGCCGAGGACCTCCTTCGTCTGCCCCTCGAACTGCGGCTCGGGCAGGCGGACGGTCAGCACGGCGGTGAGGCCTGCGAGCACGTCGTCCTTCTCGAGCTTGTCCTGCCCGACCTTGAGCTTGCGGGCGTTCGCCTCGACCTGCGTGCGCACGGCCTTGACGACGCCCGACTCGAAGCCGGTCAGGTGCGTGCCGCCCTTCGGCGTCGCGATGATGTTGACGAAGCTCCGCTCGACGGTCTCGTACCCGCTGCCCCACCGCATCGCGATGTCGACCTCGCAGGTCCGCTCGACCGAGGTGGACACCATGTGGCCCTTGTCGTCGAGCATCGGAACGGTCTCCGTGAAGGTCCCGGTGCCCTGGATGCGCCAGACGTCGGTGACCGCGGAGTCGACCGCCAGGTGCTCGACGAACTCGCTGATGCCGCCCTCGTACCGGAAGCGCTCGATGACCGGACCGGGCGCGACCGTCGTCCCGGTCGCCTCGGCACGCTGGGCGGCAGCCTCGATGGACGCGGCCCGTTCGTCGGTGATCGTGATGCCGAGCCCGGGCACCAGGAAGGCGGTCTGACGGGCGCGGTTGACCAGGTCGCCCGTGCTGAAACGGGCGTCCGTGGTGAAGATCTGTCGGTCCGCCCAGTACCGGATGCGGGACCCGGTGACCCCCTTCTTCACCTTGCCGACGACACGGAGCTCACTGCCCGAGGTGAACGGGGTGAAGGGCGCATCCGGCCCGTCACCGGCGAAGGTGCCGGGCTCGCCCCGGTGGAAGGACATCGCGTAGGTCTTGCCACCGCGGTCGACCTCGACGTCGAGGCGCTCCGACAGCGCGTTCACGACCGAGGCACCCACGCCGTGCAGGCCACCGGAGGCCGCGTACGACCCGGACCCGAACTTGCCGCCGGCGTGCAGCTTCGTGAACACGACCTCGACCCCGGTCAGGCCGGTCTTCGGTTCCACGTCGACGGGGATGCCGCGGGCGGTGTCGCGGACCTCGACGGAGCCGTCGGCGTGCAGCACGACCCCGATCTCGTCGCCGTGACCCGCGAGCGCTTCGTCGACGGAGTTGTCGATGATCTCCCACAGGCAGTGCATGAGCCCGCGCGAGTCCGTCGAGCCGATGTACATGCCCGGACGCTTCCGAACCGCCTCGAGCCCTTCGAGGACGGAGAGGTGTCGTGCAGAGTAGTCGGAGCTCACGTCCCGATGGTACCGAGGGGCACTGACAGCCAGACCGCCGGACAGCGGCGCGGCTCGGACTGGGGACAACCGCTCCGCGCTCAGCGAAACAGGCGGTCCGGGATGCACGGCTCCCAGCCACCACGTGTTCAAATGGTGGTCCACCCGCACCACCTGCGATCCGTGAGGAGCACAGCAATGACCCAGACCGTGCAGGACCTCTCCATCGACGAAGCCAGCAGCCACCAGCTCACCGCCGCTGACCGCTGCGACAGCTGCGGAGCGCAGGCGTACATCCGCGCCACCATGGCCAGCGGCGAGCTCTACTTCTGCGCCCACCACGGCGCCGAGTTCAAGGAGAAGCTCGCAGCTACCGCGCTCGAGTGGCACGACGAGAGCAGCCGACTCCACGAGTCGAAGTAGTCGTCACCAGACGGACGAACGGGAGGTCGACTAGGCGATCCGCTTGAAGGCCTTGTCGACGTAGCGGTCGACGGTCGCGCGCGCTTCGCGCGCGTACCGGTCGACGGTCGCCGTCCGCTCCGGGTCCGGCGCGTACTCGCGCCCGAGGCGCTTGGTCGCCGCAGCGAGCACCGCATCGGTCAGCTGCGGGTTGAGCGGCAGGATCGGCCCCTGGGTGTGCGTGCCGAAGGACGAACCCGTGATCGCCCCCTCGACGGCGGACCCGGCCTGGTTGCCGCCACCGGACACGACGTCGGCGAAGGGCTCGACGCCCGGAGCCAGTTCGATCCGGGTCGCGTGGTCCTCGAAGCCGGCGAGACGCTTCGGTGCGCCGGGCAGCAGGGGGTACCGCGTGTCGAGCACGAAGTAGTTCACCCGACGCTCGGCACCGCGGACGGCCCGCGCGTCGAACACGCCGAAGCCCGCGACGGGTGATCCCTCGGTGGGGACGACCTCGTTGGTCGCGAGGTCGAAGCCCCCGCCGACGGCCACGACGGGCACGCCGGCAGCGGCGAACTCGCGAAGGGACGCCCCGACACGCGTGACGTCGGCCCCGAGCGAGCGCATGGCGCTGAGCGGCCCGTTGCCCACGACGACGACGTCGGCCGCAGCAGGGAGCTGGTCGCCCGGCGCGTACGTGACGACCTCCGTGGCGATGCCGGCGGCCTCGGCACGGCGGGTGAGGGCCACGACGTTGCCACGGTCGCCCGAGACCCCCATCTGACGCGGGTAGACGTGCAGGATGGTCAGCCGGTCGGCCGTCATGCGGTCTTCTCCATGTCGCCGTGGCCGAGGGCCTTGCGGGCGATCATCATGATCTCGTAGTTGACGATGAAGTTCTTCGTCCCCGACGTCGTCGAGCCGAGCTGCTCCATGTGCCGGATGGCAGCCTCGACGTCGGGCTCGACACGGCCGATGCGGACACCGGCGTGCTCGAGCGCGATGGCGATCTGCCACGCCTTGTCCCCGGACACGACGTCCACGTGGTCGAGCTTCGAGAAGTCGATGTCGTAGATCCAGGAGATGTCCGGGGTGCCCTCGTCGATCGCCATGAGGACCTGCTCCGGGCGGTCCGGCAGGGCGTCGAGGTTGAGCTGCAGGCTCGCCGCGTTCTTGAACATCGTGAACTCGGCGGACTCGCCAGCGATCGGCAGGCGCTCGCCTCGCCCGTACGCGGGCTTCATCGTGCCGAAGGCCCTCGTGACGGCGTCGGCCCGGAACTGCGCACCCAGTGCGGCGCTCGCAGTCGCGGTCGCAGCCGCCGCGTCCACCGCGTAGTGCAGGCCCCGTGCCGGCAGCCGGACGGGGATGTCGGTGCCGTCGAACCGGATCGTCGCTCCGTCGCCGGTGTTGGCGACGACCTCGGACTCGGCAGGGTTCGGCTCGCCGGCGGTCCGGTCGAAGTCGTCGGCGTTCTGCAGCCCGTTCGGGGCCGCAGCGACGACCTCGGCGCTCGCGCCGAAGCGGAGCACACGCTGGCCCGAGCGGCCCGCGTACGCGTCGAGGAACTGGTCGTCCCGGTTCGTGATGACGTTCGCCGTGGACAGCGCCGCCGTGTCGAGCATCATCGTCGCGACGCGCTCGGTCTCGAAGAACCGGTAGAGCTGGTCGACCTGCACGTTGAGCATCGTCACCGTCGACGGGGACAGGATGCCGGCGAGCTCGACCGCGAAGGCCTCGTCCACCTCGAGGATGCCGATGTCCGCCTTGAGCCTGCCGGTCAGCGACACCTCGGACAACAGCGCCGAGGCGATGCCCTGCGGCAGGTTCGCACCGGACGGGTTCGTGAAGACGCGGAGGCCGTGTGCCCGGACGATGTCCGAGATCATGTGCGTCGTCGTCGACTTGCCGTTGGAGCCGAGCACGAAGACGACGCCGTTCGGGAACTGCTTCGTCACGTGCTGGAGGAAGTCCGGCACCAGCTTGAGGACGATGTAGCCCGGGTAGGCGGACCCGCCGCCCCGCGCACGTGCGAGGGCACGGAGGACCCGCCCGACCAGGATCGGGATGAGGAAGCGCATCGGCCTACTCGAGGTAGTCGCGGAGCGACTGCGACCGGGACGGGTGGCGGAGCTTCGCCATCGTCTTGGACTCGATCTGCCGGATCCGCTCGCGCGTCACGCCGAACGTGTCCCCGATCTGGTCGAGGGTCTTCGGCTGACCGTCACCGAGGCCGAAGCGCATGCGGATCACGCCCGCCTCGCGCTCGGACAGGGAGTCGAGCAGGCTCTCGAGCTGCTTCTGCAGCATCGTGAAGCCCACGGCGTCGGCCGGCACGACCGCCTCGGTGTCCTCGATCAGGTCGCCGAACTCCGAGTCGCCGTCCTCACCCAGCGGGGTGTGGAGCGAGATCGGCTCGCGACCGTACTTCTGCACCTCGACGACCTTCTCCGGGGTCATGTCGAGCTCGCGGGCGAGCTCTTCCGGAGTGGGCTCGCGACCGAGGTCCTGCAGCATCTGGCGCTGCACACGGGCCAGCTTGTTGATGACCTCGACCATGTGCACCGGGATGCGGATGGTGCGGGCCTGGTCGGCCATCGCGCGGGTGATCGCCTGACGGATCCACCAGGTGGCGTACGTCGAGAACTTGAAGCCCTTGGTGTAGTCGAACTTCTCGACCGCACGGATCAGACCGAGGTTGCCCTCCTGGATGAGGTCCAGGAACTGCATGCCGCGGCCCGTGTACCGCTTGGCCAGCGAGACGACGAGGCGCAGGTTCGCGCCGAGCAGGTGAGACTTCGCGCGCTGCCCGTCACGGGCGACCCAGCGGAGCTCGCGCTCCTCCGGCTTGGAGAGACCGGTCGAGTGCTGCAGCCTGTCCTCGGCGAACAGGCCGGCCTCGATCCGCATCGCGAGCTCGACCTCCTGCTCGGCGTTGAGGAGCGCGACCTTGCCGATCTGCTTCAGGTAGTCCTTGACCGGGTCGGCGGTGGCGCCGGTGATCGTGGTCGAGTAGACCGGTGCCTCGTCGTCGTCGGACTGCGAGATGACGAGCGCGCCCGCGGCGACCGCTGCTGCGGCGTCCGGCTTGGCGTCCTTCTCCTCGGTCTCGGTGTCCTCGGCGTCGTCCGTCGAGTCGACGGCGTCGTCCGCGGGCTCGACGGCCTCGTCGTCCTCGTCCTCGTCGTCGGCCTTCTTCTTCGCGCGCGTGGCCGTCTTCTTCGGCGCTGCCTTCGCAGCGGGCTTCTTCGCGGCGGTGGTCTTGGTGGCGCGCTTCTTCGGCGCAGCCTTCCCCTCGGCCGCGTCGGCGTCGTCCGCCGCGACGGCCTCGGGCTCGGTGTCCTTCGTGGGATCGATCGTCGTGCTCCGGGCAGCCATGCGATCACCTCTCTCGTCGTGCCACGTTCGTGGGGTCGTGGCTTCCCTCGCCGCCCAGGGCCTGGGCCGCAGTCCCCCGCGTCGTCAGGTCCTACCGTTCCGGGCAGCATGAGGACCCATGTCAAGTCCCCCGACCCCCGCGGCGCAGCGAGGCGACGCGGTCGTGAGGGGCCCGAACGGGTCCGTCCTCCATTATTGCACGGCCTGCTTCCGCAGGCGCGCAACCAGTGCAACCCAGAGCGGCCCCACCCGTATTCCGTCCTGCGCGTGCATCTGTCGCCGGGTCCGTCGGCGCGCGAGCAGCAGCATCACGACGCCGAACCCGACCACCACGTACTGCACGGTGAGCGCGATGCGGAAGTTGTCCCAGGCGAACACCGTGCGCCCCGTCGCGCCCGACACGACGTCGAGCAGCGTCCCGATGAGGAACATCATGACGAAGGCCGCCAGGAACCCACCGACGTTCACGACGCCGTTCGCCGAACCGAGCGACCCGACCGGGTTGAAGCTGCGCGCGAAGTCGAAACCGATGAGGGATCCCGGGCCGCCGACCCCCATCGCGACCACGAGCAGGACGAGCAGCCACGTCGGCGGGTGCCCCGGCCAGAGCAGCACCGCCGTCCACACCACCCCGAGCGCCAGGACGATGCCGAGCACCAGGTTCGACCGCCGGAGCGGGAACCGGGCGCAGAGCACGCCGAGCACCGGACCCACGACGAAGCCGGTGACGACGACGACGGTGAGGAAGCCAGCCGCCTCGGACGGGCTGTACCCGAGGCCGCGCAGCATCGGGACGCCCCACAGCAACGAGAAGACCGTGCCGGACGACTGCGTGACGTAGTGGGACCAGAAGCCGAGCTGCGTGCCCGGCCGCCGCAGCGCGTGCCCGAAGGTGTGGAAGGCGCCGCGCCACGAGTGCGGCAGGGGCAGTGGGATGGTGTCGGTCCGCACCGCGACGGGGCCGTTGCGGACGAAGACGACCGCCAGCACGAGACCGCCCAGGCTCGCGGCCGCGGCGACCCCGAACGCCGGGGTCCACCCGGCGGTGTGCAGGAGCACGGCGAACGGGAAGGCCGACAGGACCTGTCCGACCTGGCCGAGGTTGCCCGTCCACTGCGAGATCTGCGGCAGGATGCGGCCCGTGAACCACATCGGGACCAGACGGATCACCGAGATGAACGTCATCGCGTCGCCGGCCCCGACGAGCACCCGGCCCGCGATGGCCGGGCCGATCGTCGGCGAGAACGCGACGACGACCTGGCCGACCACGAGCAGCGCGGCGCCCAGCAGCACCAGCCTGCGCGGCCCCACCCGGTCGAGCGCGATCCCCACCGGGATCTGCAGCCCGGCGTAGACGGCGATCTGCACGACGGCGAGCGTGGACAGGACCGCGGCCGAGACCGCGAAGCGGTCCTGCGCGTCGACGCCGGAGACCCCGAGCGATGACCGCTGCACCACGGCGAGGACGTAGGCGAGCACCGCGACGCCCCAGACGAGGAAGGCACGGCGGGAGTTCACCCGACAAGGCTACCGACGCGCGGCCCGCGCCCGACACGTGCTGTGGAGGACGGGAGGCGCGGTGCGGGCTGTGGAGGAGCCTCCAGGCCGCGAGCGGCGCGGCACACTCCCCGTCAGTCGGTCGACGCGTCGCCGTCGGACCGCCGGTCGGCCAGGAAGCGCTCGAGCTCGGCCGCGATCGCATCGGCGGTCGGGACCTCGCCGTCCTCGTTCGTCAGGGGCGACGCGACCGGGTTGCCCTCCATGTAGGTGTCGTGCCGTTCCTCGAGCACCCCGACCAGGCGCTGGAGCTCGGGGTTCCCCGCGACCTGCTCGTCGACGCGTGTGCGGAACTCGCGGTCGGACGCACGCAGCGCGTCGGTCGGGAAGATCAGACCGGTGGCCGCCGCGATGCTCGACAGTGCGGTGACCGCGGCGTCGGGGAACTCGGTGTCGCCGAGGTAGTGCGGGACCAGCAGGACGAGCCCGGTGACCGATGCACCCAGCTGCGTCAGCCGGTGCTCGACCAGGTGCAGGACGTTCGCGGGCGCCTGCGTCTCCGGCTTCCACACGCTCAGCTGCTCGACCAGGTCCGCGCGGGTCCCCGACACCGTCAGACTGATCGGACGGGTGTGGGGGACGGGCATGGGGATGGACTGGACCCACGTCGTGTCCGCGACCTGCAGGCGGTCGGCGAGGCCGGTGACGGCGTCGACGAACCGGTTCCACTGGAAGTCCGGCTCGTACCCGGTGAGGAACAGGAACGGCTGCCCGAGCTCGTCGCGCACCAGGTGCAGCGCCAGGCGCGGCGGTTCGACGGCCGTGATGTGGTCGTGCTCGAAGGTGATGACCGGCCGGCGGGCGCGCCAGTCGAGCAGGACGTCCGGGTCGAACTCCGCGACGAGCTCGTGGTCGAGGCCGTCGAGGATCGACGTGGCCACCTGCGCGACGGCGGACCCCGCGTCGACGAAGCCGGTCAGGCCCGCGACCAGGTGCAGCCCGGCCGGGACGGTCGGCGCGCCGTCGGGAGCGGAGTACAGGTCCTCGGGGTGGTTCACCGTCCCCATGCTAGGCGGCACCCCCGACCCGACCCCTGCGCCGGCCCGACGCTCTCGGCGAACACGTGCTGGCTAGGCTGGGCGCATGGTCCGACCGACGCTCTCCACCACCACCTCGACCCCCTCCGACGTCGACGCCGACGTCCTCGTGCTCGGCGTCCGCTCGGGCACCGGCGGCGGTGCCCCCACGATCGCTCCGAGCGCTGCCGGCGCCCTGGACGCGCTCGCCGACCTCGACCTGGGCTCCGTCGGTGTGACGGGTGCGAAGGACCAGCTGGTCCGCCTCCCCGGTACCGGCGTCGCCGCGGCCGGCATCGCGCTCGTCGGCCTCGGCGCCACGATCGACGCGGCGTCCGTCCGCGCGGCCGCCGGCAGCGCGGTCCGCCAGCTCCCCCAGGCGGCGTCGATCGCCCTGGCGCTGCCGGCCGACTCGGCCGAGCTCGTCGACGCCGCGCTCGAGGGTGCGGCGCTCGGCTCCTACGCCTTCACCCGGCACAAGGGCACCGGCACGACCGCTCCGGCCCGGGGCGATCAGCGCATCGCGGTCGTCGCGCCGGCCGACACCGCCGCCGACGCCACCGTCCGGCCCGCGATCGTCGCCGACGCGGCTGCGCTCGTCCGTGACCTCGTGAACACCGCCGCCGGCGACCTCGGCCCGGCGGACGTCGCCGACGTCGCCGTCGCGCAGGCCGAGGGCCTCCCCCTCACCGTCGAGGTCCTCGACGAGCAGCAGCTCGAGGAGCAGGGCTTCGGGGGCATCCTCGGGGTCGGCCGCGGCTCCGAGCGTCCCCCGCGCCTGGTCGTCGTCCGCTACGAGCCGTCGTCGGCGTCCAAGCACCTCGCGCTGGTCGGCAAGGGCATCACCTTCGACTCCGGCGGCCTCTCGCTGAAGCCCGCCGCGTCGATGCTCGGCATGAAGACCGACATGACCGGCGCCGCCACCGTGCTCGCCGCGACGATCGCCGCCGCGCGCCTCGGCCTCGACACGAAGGTCACCGCCTGGCTGTGCCTCGCCGAGAACATGCCGTCCGGCTCCGCGACGCGCCCCGGCGACGTGCTCACCCTGAAGAACGGGAAGACCGTCGAGGTCACGAACACCGACGCCGAGGGCCGACTCGTCCTCGGCGACGGCATGGTCGCCGCCTCGCTCGAGCAGCCCGACGCCCTCGTCGACGTCGCGACGCTCACCGGCGCACAGGTCGTCGCCCTCGGCGACCGGACCACCGGCCTGATGGGCAGCGACGACCTGGTCGCACGGGTCCGCGCGGTCGCCGACGCCGTCGCCGAGCCGATCTGGCCGATGCCCCTGCCCGAGGAGCTCGACGCGCGACTCGCCAGCGACGTCGCCGACATGGTCAACGCGACCGTGGGCAACCCGGCCGGTGGGATGCTCCTCGCCGGCAAGTTCCTCGAGCGGTTCGTGGGCGACGGCGTGCCGTGGGCGCACCTCGACATCGCGGGCCCCTCGGAGCACAAGGGCGGCGGGTACGGCTGGCTCGGCAAGGGCGCGACCGGCGTCATGGTCCGGACGCTCATCGGGCTCGCAGAAGAGCTCCAGTCCAGGTAGTAGGTTGGTGTCCGGCGGGCTGCGCACCGACGCGCGTCCGCCGGAACCAGCGGGACGGGACCGGAACCATGCGGTCCGACCGTCGGACGCCGCCGCCGCGGTGTCCAGTGGGGTCCGACCGGGATCCCGACACGCACGAGGGAGTTGCACCAGGTGACGGAACAGACTTACGACGTCGTGGTCCTCGGTGGCGGCAGTGGTGGCTACGCCGCTGCGCTCCGGGCCGCCGAGCTCGGTATGAGCGTCGCGCTCATCGAGGGAGACAAGCTCGGGGGGACCTGCCTGCACCGCGGCTGCATCCCGACCAAGGCGCTGCTGCACGCCGCCGAGGTCGCCGACGCCACCCGCGACGCGGAGAAGTACGGCGTCATCGCCGAGTTCGCCGGTGTCGAGGTGCCGAAGGTCATCGACTACCAGCAGGGCGTCATCAACTCGAAGTACAAGGGCCTGCAGGGCCTGGTCAAGGCGCGCGGCATCACCGTCGTCGAGGGCTGGGGCCGTCTGACCTCGCAGAACACCGTGCAGGTCGGCGACCAGACCGTCACCGGCAAGAACGTCGTGCTCGCCACGGGTTCGTACTCGAAGTCCCTGCCGGGCCTCGAGATCGGCGGACGCGTGATCACGTCCGAGACCGCGCTGAAGATGGACTACGTCCCGAACAAGGTCGTCATCCTCGGTGGTGGCGTCATCGGCGTCGAGTTCGCCAGCGTGTGGAAGTCGTTCGGCGCCGACGTCACGATCGTCGAGGGCCTGCCCCACCTCATCCCCGCCGAGGACGAGTCGATGTCCAAGCAGCTCGAGCGCGCCTTCCGCAAGCGCGGCATCGAGTTCTCGCTCGGCGTGCGCTTCGACCACGTCGACCAGCACGAGAACGGCGTCGTCGTGACGCTCGAGGACGGCAAGACCTACGAGGGCGACGTGCTCCTCGTCGCGGTCGGCCGTGGCCCGCTCACGCAGAACATGGGCTTCGACGAGGTCGGTGTCGCGATGGACCGCGGGTTCGTCACGACCGACGAGCGCCTCGCCACCAACCTGCCGAACGTCTACGCCGTCGGCGACATCGTCCCCGGCCTGCAGCTCGCGCACCGCGGCTTCCAGCAGGGGATCTTCGTGGCCGAGGAGATCGCGGGCCTGAAGCCCGTCGTCATCTCCGACACGAACATCCCGAAGGTGACCTACTCCGACCCCGAGGTCGCCTCGGTCGGACTCTCCCAGGCCAAGGCCGAGGAGGAGTACGGCAAGGACAAGGTCGACTTCTACGAGTACAACCTCGCGGGCAACGGCCGCAGCCACATCATCGGGACCTCCGGCGCCGTCAAGGTCGTCCGGGTCGTCGACGGACCGGTCGTCGGTGTCTCGATGATCGGCGCGCGCGTCGGCGAGCTCATCGGTGAGGCCCAGCTCGCGGTGAACTGGGAGGCGCACCCGGAGGACGTCGCACCGCTCGTGCACGCCCACCCGACGCAGAACGAGGCCCTGGGCGAGGCCTTCCTCCACCTCGCGGGCAAGCCGCTGCACGCGCTGTGACGACCACGTCCACCGTGCACACCGAGACAATGACAACCACCACCACAGCAACCCGCGAACAGGAGCCCACCCGATGAGCGAATCCGTCAACCTCCCGGCGCTCGGCGAGAGCGTCACCGAGGGCACGGTCACCCGATGGCTGAAGAACGTCGGTGACCGCGTCGAGGTCGACGAGCCGCTGCTCGAGGTCTCGACCGACAAGGTCGACACCGAGATCCCGTCGCCGATCGCCGGCGTCGTCGAGGAGATCCTCGTCCAGGAGGACGAGACCGTCGAGGTCGGCACCGCGCTGGTGAAGATGGGCGACGGGTCCGGATCGGACTCCGGTTCGTCGGACGACCAGGGTGCGGACCAGGACGCCGCAGCCGCCGAGGAGAGCGAGCCCGAGACGGCTCCGAGCACCGAGCAGGGCGAGGAGCAGAAGGCTCCGGAGCCGCAGCAGGCCGAGCCGGCGCCCGGTGGCCAGACGCAGCCCGCCGCCCCGCAGGCACCGTCGGCTCCGCCCGTCCCGCAGGCCGCTCCGGTCCCGCCGCCCGCCGCCGTGCCGGCAGCGGTCCCCGCGCCCGCCGCGGCTCCGGCTCCGGCCGCTGCTCCGGCGCCGGCCGCAGCCGGTTCCACCGCGTCGGCGTCGGTGCCGAACCCGAACCAGGACGCGTCGGCCTCCGGCTACGTCACCCCGCTGGTGCGCAAGCTCGCCAACGAGCAGGGCGTCGACCTGTCGACGGTCTCCGGCTCCGGGGTCGGTGGCCGCATCCGCAAGGAGGACGTGCTCGCCGCCGCCGCGAAGGCGTCGTCCGCCGGTTCGTCGGCTCCGGCCGCCGCGGCGTCCGGCCCGTTCGTGGCCGAGACCTCGCCGCTCCGCGGCACGCGCGAGAAGATGACGCGCCTCCGCAAGGTGGTCGCCGAGCGCGCCGTGCAGTCGATGACCTCGACCGCACAGCTCACCAGCGTCGTCGAGGTCGACGTCACGAAGGTCGCGCAGTTCCGCGACGCGAACAAGGCCGAGTTCCTCGAGAAGACCGGTTCGAAGCTCAGCTTCATGCCGTTCTTCGCCCTCGCGGCGTCCGAGGCGCTCAAGGCCCACCCGAAGATCAACTCCACGGTCGAGGGCGACGAGATCGTCTACCCGGACCACGAGAACGTGTCGATCGCGGTGGACACCGAGCGCGGCCTGCTCACCCCGGTGATCAAGGACGCGTCGGGGCTCTCGCTCGCCGACTTCTCGAAGGCGATCGCGGACCTGGCCGAGCGCACGCGCAACAACCAGCTCAAGCCGGACGAGCTCGCGGGTGGCACCTTCACACTGACCAACACCGGTTCGCGCGGCGCGCTGTTCGACACCCCCGTGGTGTTCCTGCCGCAGTCGGCGATCCTCGGCACGGGCATCGTCACCAAGCGTCCGGCGGTCGTGAAGGTCGACGGGCAGGAGGCGATCGCCGTCCGTTCGTTCGTCTACCTCGCACTGTCGTACGACCACCGGATCATCGACGGCGCCGACGCGTCGCGGTACCTCGTCGCGGTGAAGAACCGCCTCGAGGAGGGCAACTTCGGCCCGAACCTCGGCTACTGAGTCGTCGCTCCGATCCGCACCGGACGGCCCCGGTCCCCTCGTGGGACCGGGGCCGTCCGGCGTTCCACCGGGAGCGGCGGAGCCGGCCCGGTGCGTCGCGGGCCGGGGCGGTCCGGCGATCCTGCGGCCGCGGGCACGGGCACGGTCAGCGCAGACCGGTCGCTGCGGTCACGAGACCGCCCGCGACCACCGCGCCCACGAGGACGTGCCGGACCGGCACTCGGCGCTCCCGTCCCAGGGGGATCCCCTGCTCGACCAGGTCCCGCACCACCCGGGCGACCGAGTCGATCGCGTCCGTGGTGTCGTCCGGCAGACGCCCGACGCCGACGTGCTCCTCGTCGGGGAAGGCCAGGCCCGGTCTGCTCCAGCGCACTGGTCGGGGTGGCGCGACTCCGACGACGAGGTCGAGCGCGTCCGAGATCGTCCGAGCGTCCCCGTCCCGCGCGGCGTCGAGGACCGGGTCGAGCGTGCCGCGGGCGGGTGACCGCGCGTCCACACGGTCCCACACGCAACGGGCGGCGGTGACGAGCTGGCGGGCGCCGTCGAGGTCACGGGGAGACGGGAGCGGGTGCGCCGGCGGCGTGCACGCGACCCGCGAGGAGGCTGCTGCTGCCTCGGCCCGAGCGGCCGCCGTCGCCCGGGAGAGGATCCCGGCGGCAGGGGCCGTCGCCCGGGCGTCCGCACCGGGGTCAGCCGACGTGCGTGTCGTGCAGGCGACCGACGCCCCGGGAGGACGGTCGGCGACGACGATCGCTCCCGCTTCGTCGACGCGCACGGCGTCGAAGGGGACGGCTCCGAGCACGACCGCACCCGATCGTGCCCGCGCAGCGAGTTCGAGCAGGGGCACCGTCAGGGTGACCGCCACGCCCTCGGTCGGCGTGCCGAGTGCCTCCAGTGCGTCCTCGAGCGCGCGGGTCGACGGGTCGAGGACCTCGGCGGCGAGGTGGCCCTGCGGGCACCTGCCGACCCGGGTCACCGGAACGAGGTGCGGGCCGGCGCCGGCGGCGCGGTCGGCGACCCACCCCGAGAAGTCGGCGGGGTCCTGTGCACCGCACCACCGTCTGCTGCCCGCTGTCGTCGTCATGGTGACGAGCTTCGCGGAGGCCGGACGGGCCTCCCGGCCGGAGTGCGGTACCTGTGGACGGCGACGTTCGCCCACAGCCTGGGCACCAGCGGTCTGCGAGCGATGGTCGAGGCCGTATCCTGGTCGCATGGCACGCAGCACTCCCCAAGCAACGACGGCGAAGGAGCCGGGTCGTCTCAAGCAGATGTACCAGGTCTTCACCATGACCCGTCGGGCCGACCCGAAGTCCGTCTGGTGGTTCCTGCTGGCGTTCGTCGGCCCCGTCGTCGCGGGTGTCCTGCTCGCGCTGCTCCTGCCGGGCCAGAACTGGCTCGCGATCACGCTGTGGATCGTGGCCGGCGTGCTGCTCGGTGTGCTGCTCTTCCTCATCGTCCTCGGTCGGCTGGCGGAGCGTGCCGCCTACTCGCAGATCGCCGGGCAGCCGGGCGCCGTCGGCGCCGTGCTCTCGAACTCACTCCGCCGCCAGTGGCGATCGAGCGAGATGCCCGTCGCCGTGCACGGCCGGTCCCAGGCCGCCGTCTACCGCGCGGTCGGCACCCCGGGCGTGGTCCTCATCACCGAGGGGCAGCGGGGCAACCTCAAGCGCCAGGTGGACGAGGAGCGCCGCAAGGTCCAGCGGATCGTCCCGAACGTCCCCGTGCACGTGGTCCACGTCGACGACGACGAGGACGGCGTGACGCTGCACAAGCTCCCGCGGGCGATGAACAAGTACAAGAAGGCGCTCAACCGCAACGAGGTCCTGGCGGTCGCGAACCGTCTGGACTCCCTCACGCACAGCCCGGCGGCCGCGATCCCCAAGGGCATGGACCCGATGCGTGCGCGCGCCGGGCGTCCGCGCTGATCGTCTCCCCCGCGCTCCGAGCGACGACGCCCCCGACCGTGCCAGGTCGGGGGCGTCGCTGCGTGCGAGGCGCGTGCTCCTCGTGACTGTGGTCTCGTCGGAGCGCCGAGCTTGCCGGTGGTGCTGACAGGCAGAACGACACCGCCGCTGTCGTACGACAGCGATCTCGTCGTTCTCCCCCCGCCGCCGGGCGACCGCGGGCTGAACGACACCGCCGCTGTCGTGCGACAACGATCTCGTCGCTCCGCCCGTACCCGCCGGACCCGCGGGCAGAACGACACCGCCGCTGTCGTACGACGTCGACGATGTCGTTGCGCGTCGTTCGCACGCCACCGGCTCCGCGCGCGTCCGGCCGCGCCGGTCAGCGCCGGACGAGCACCGTCCCCGCGATGCGGTCGTGCGCACCACGGCTGTCACGGTCGATGATGAGCGCCGGGACGACCAGGCAGAGCAGCACGGTACGGACGACCGGTCGCCACACCCCGACGTAGCCGCCGCGGATCGGGACGACCCGCAGGCCGACGCACACGTGACCGAAGGAGCCCGAGAGCGTGCAGATGAACAGGACCTGCAGCACCGCGAAGATCGCGAGCTGGATCCACGTGTGCGCGATGTCGCCGGATCCCTCGAGCGGCGACCACACGCCGGTGACGTACGCCACGAGGTCGGCCAGGATGCCGTCGATGAGCAGCCCGACGACCCGGCGACCGATGCGGCCGACGCTGCGCGGCCCGTCCTCGGGGAGCCCGAGGTCCTTGCCCGGCCACCCGTCCGGGTGCTCCCCACCGGGGTGTGCGGACGACGCCGAGGGCGGGGTGGTGCTGCGGGCCATGCTCCAAGGGTAGGCGACTCCGTGCCCGTAACACGCACGAAACAATGCAGTCATGTCCGGGAAACCCGGTGTCAATAGCCTCGTCGGAGGGTGCACCCGCGGCACCTCCGACATCACCTACCCCCCAGGAGATCGACACACATGTTCACCGATTCCTCCGAGGTGCTCGCCTTCATCAAGGACACGGACGTCAAGTTCCTCGACATCCGCTTCACGGACCTGCCCGGTGTCCAGCAGCACTTCAACATCCCGGCGTCGACGGTCGACGAGGACTTCTTCTCGGTCGGACAGCTCTTCGACGGCTCCTCGATCCGCGGCTTCGCGTCGATCCACGAGTCGGACATGCAGCTCATCCCGGACGTGACGACGGCGTACATCGACCAGTTCCGCGCCGAGCGCACGCTGATCATGATCTTCGACATCTACAACCCGCGGAACGGCGAGATCTACGGCCGCGACCCGCGCCAGGTGGCGAAGAAGGCCGAGAAGTACCTCGCGTCGACGGGCATCGCGGACACCGCGTTCTTCGCGCCCGAGGCCGAGTTCTACATCTTCGACGACGTCCGCTACTCGGTGACCCAGAACAAGTCGTTCTACTCGGTCGACTCGGAAGAGGGCGCCTGGAACACCGGTCGCGAGGAAGAGGGCGGCAACCTCGCCAACAAGACCCCCTACAAGGGCGGGTACTTCCCGGTCTCCCCCGTCGACAAGACGGCCGACCTGCGCGACGACATCACGCTCAAGCTGATCGAGGCGGGCTTCGAGCTCGAGCGCTCGCACCACGAGGTGGGCACCGGCGGCCAGCAGGAGATCAACTACAAGTTCGACACGATGGTCCACGCCGCGGACGACATCCTGAAGTTCAAGTACATCGTCAAGAACACGGCCGACCAGTGGGGCAAGGTCGCCACGTTCATGCCGAAGCCGCTGTTCGGCGACAACGGCTCGGGCATGCACACCCACCAGTCGCTCTGGAGCGACGGCAAGCCGCTGTTCTACGACGAGAACGGCTACGGCGGCCTCTCGGACGTCGCGCGCTGGTACATCGGTGGCATCCTGAAGCACGCCCCGGCGCTGCTCGCCTTCACGAACCCGTCGATCAACTCCTACCACCGTCTGGTCAAGGGGTTCGAGGCTCCGGTCAACCTGGTCTACTCGGCCGGCAACCGCTCCGCCGCGATCCGCATCCCGATCACGGGCACGAACCCGAAGGCGAAGCGCATCGAGTTCCGCGCGCCGGACGCCTCGGGCAACCCGTACCTCGCCTTCGCGGCGCAGCTGATGGCCGGCCTCGACGGCATCCAGAACCGCATCGAGCCGCACGAGCCGGTGGACAAGGACCTCTACGAGCTCCCGCCGGAGGAGGCCAAGGGCATCCCGCAGGTGCCGGGCTCCCTCGATGAGGCGCTCGAGGCGCTCGAGGCGGACCACGAGTTCCTCACGAAGGGCAACGTCTTCACCGAGGACCTCATCCAGACGTGGATCGACTACAAGCGTGAGAACGAGATCCTCCCGCTCGCGCAGCGTCCGCACCCGTTCGAGTACGAGCTGTACTTCGGCGTCTGATCCTCGCTGACACCACGAAGGCCCCGCTCCGGTTCCGGTGCGGGGCCTTCTGCGTGCGGGGCGCGTCGTGCCGTCGTGGTGACCGCCTGGAGGCCCGGTGCCGGTCCGGCGGACCGACACCGGGCCTCCAGACAGTCGCCTGCTGTGCGCCCGTTCCTTCCCATGACGCGCGCGATGGCGGGCGGGAACGGGCGTACCTGGTCGGAACGAACCACCTGGTACGCCCGGAAGGACCAGCCACGCCCGGAAGGACCAGGTACGCCCGGAAGGACCAGCCACGCCCGGAAGGACCAGGTACGCCCGGAAGGACGAGGCACGCCCGGACGCACAGGAGCGGGGTCCCTGCCGCCCCCGGCACGGACCCCGCTCCTGCGCGGTGACGACTAGCGCGCTGCGGCCAGCACGTCGTTCGACCCCGCCGCCACGCTCACGGCCGAGCTCGCGACCGGTGTGGGCCGCCCCAGGGAGCGGACGGACCACCCGGCCTCGACCCAGTCGGCGACCGGGAGGCAGTTGCGGGCGTCGATGACGGTGCGACGGCCGACGATGCCGCCGAGCGACACCGGCGACGCCTGCACGATCTCGTCCCACTCCGTCAGGACGAGCACCACGTCCGCACCCTCGACCGCGTCCTCCTTCGTCGCCGCGTAGGACAGCGTCGGGAAGGAGCGACGAGCGGTCTCGTTCGCCTCCGGGTCCCACAGCGTGACCTGCGCGCCGCGGAGGTGCAGCGCCGCAGCGACGTTGAGCGCCGGCGAGTCCCGGACGTCGTCGGTGAGGGGCTTGAACGCGGCTCCGACCACGGCCACGCGGCGGTTCAGCACGGAACCCCCGAGCGCCTCGATCGTCATGTCGATGACCCGTTCGCGCTGCCCCATGTTGATCTCGTCGACCTGCTGCATCAGTCCGACGACCCGACCGGCGCCGATCTCGTTCGCACGGTGCATGAGCGCACGGATGTCCTTCGGCAGGCAGCCGCCGCCGAAGCCGAGCCCGGCGTTCAGGAACTTGCGCCCGATGCGGACGTCGTGCCCGAGAGCGTCGGCGAGCGTGGTGACGTCGGCACCGGTGATGGCGCACATCTCGGAGATCGCGTTGATGAAGGAGATCTTCGTCGCGAGGAACGCGTTCGCGCTGACCTTCACGAGCTCGGCGGTCGCGAGGTCCGTCGTGATGACCGGCGTGCCCTCGGCGATCGGTGCCGCGTAGACCTCGCGGATCACCGCGTCCGCCGCCGCCGACGCGCCGCCCCAGACCAGACGGTCGGGGTGCAAGGTGTCGTCGACGGCCTTGCCCTCGCGGAGGAACTCCGGGTTCCAGACGAGCTCCGCCTGGATGCCGGACGGGCTGAACTCGCGGACGATCCCGCGCAGTCGCTCCGCCGTCCCGACGGGCACCGTGGACTTGCCGACGATGAGCCCCGGGTGGGTGAGGTGCTCCGCGACACCGCGGGTGGCGGCCTCGACGTAGGTCAGGTTCGCAGCGTGCGACCCGGCCTTCTGCGGCGTCCCGACGCAGACGAAGTGGACGTCCGCGGCGGCGACGGCCTCGGCCAGGTCGGCGGTGAACCGGAGCTTCCCGGTGGCGACGTGCTTCGTGATGAGCTCGGGCAGGCCGGGCTCGTAGAACGGCACCTCGCCGGCGGACAGGGCGGCGAGCTTCGCGGGGTCGACGTCCACGCCGATGGTCTCGAAGCCCATCTCGGCCATGGCGGCCGCGTGGGTGGCGCCGAGGTATCCGGTGCCGATGACACTGATGACGGGAGCCGGCCGCACGTCGGCGGCGTCGGTCTTCTTCTGAGCGGTCACTGCTTGACCTCCTGCAGGTCGTAGTCGGTGTCGGTGCGGGCGATGCCCTCGGCGAAGGTCGCCAGGCTGTCGGCGCGGGAGTCGAGGCGCCAGTCGTTCGTGGTGCGGGCGCCGTCGACGATGGTGGTGGCCACCTGGCTGAAGTACGCGAAGCCGATGACGTCGCGGTTGGCGGGGTCGGCGAGGGCGTCGAAGAGCGAGTCGATCCACTGCGACTTCTGGCTGTCCGAGACGCTGCCGCCGGTCTCGGTGGCGCCGATCTCGTTGAGCAGGACGTGCTTGCCCGGCGCGACCTGCCGGAGCTGCGCGAGGGTCGCTCCGAAGGTGTTCTGGAAGGTGGGCTGCTCGGTGGCCGTGCGGTAGTAGCCGCTCATGCCGACCCAGTCGACGTAGTCGGCGCCCGGGTAGTACTGCCGCATGTAGTCGAGCGTCTGGTACTTCGGGTTGCCGAGCTTGTCGATGCGCGACGGCGACCAGTTCCAGATGACGTAGTCGTTCGCTCCGTTGGCCTGGAAGACGTCGTGCACGTGCTGCCACATGGCGACGTACGACCCCGGCGCGTTCTGCTGCTTCGACCCCTCGGACCAGTTGTACCACTGGCCGTTCATCTCGTGGTCGAGGCGGATGACGACGGGCATCCCGTTCGCCTTCAGCGCCCTCGCGTAGGACGCGAGGTAGTCGTCGAACTTCCCGGAGACGATGTCCTGGTTCGTGTAGCCCTCGACGTACGGCTGGTCGTTCCCGGTCTTCGCGGGCACGGTCTCCCACGTCATCATCGGCAGGCGGCCGTTCGCCCACGACCGCTGGACGGCGCTGGCATTGAAGTCCTGGTCGAACCCCTGGAAGTAGCCCACCATGTTCGTGGCCCGGCCGACCTCCTGCGAGACGCGGTCGTACTCGGCCCAGTTGAAGGGCGACTGCGTCGTGTAGAGCCCGTACCAGCGGGACTGCTGACCGAGGATCTGCGCCTTGGTCGGGGTCGTGATCGGTTCGGACGCGACCGGGTCCTTCGACGGGCCCGCGGTCCCGCCGCTCCCGCCCGTCCCGTCGGAGGCGCCCGAGCCCGCGCCCGAACCGGAGCCGGAGCCCCCGCCCGAGCCGGCGCCGGAGTCGGAGGCGCCGGCGGCCGTCCCCGCAGCGCTCCCGCTCGGACCGGACCCGCCGGAGGAACCCGCCGGGCCCGACCCCCCGGCGGACGCCTTGCCGCCGCTCGTCGCAGCGCCGAGGTCGGACTGCAGCGAGGCGATCTGCGCCTTCAGGCGGGTGATCTCCTCGGCACGCGACCCGGCCTGCGCTCCCGAGGAGTCGAGCTTGCCCTCGAGCTTCCAGATGGTCTGCTGCGCCGCGTCGAGCTTCGCGCTGAGTTCGGCGGCTGTGGGCTGCTTCGCCTTCGGCGGGGTGACGCCGAGGGCGGTCTGCACCGCGCTCGACACCGGGCCGGCCGGCGACACCCACACGGTCCAGGTGATCAGGCCGAGCACCAGGACGATCGCGACCGTACCGATCGCGGTGCGACGGGCGTGCTTGCTCGACTGGGCCCACCACGTGCTGGTGGAACGGATGAGGTCAGACAATGAGGAACGCCTCCAGTGCGAGGATCGCGAACCCGATGAGGTACGGGATCGCGGCGTACGGGTTGCGACGGCGGGCCTTCGCCGACGCCGGACGGACAGGCGCGGCGGGGGCCGCAACGGCCGCCGCCGCCGATCGCCGGGTGGCGAGGACCGTCGCGGTCGAGTTGGTCGTGGCGTCGGCGCCGAAGAGCTCGTCGAACGCGCGGTCGGCCGCGGCCTGGTCGCCGACGTCGACCCGGGACCGGGCGACGTCGGTGCGGTCCGCCGGTGGCAGCCCGGCGTCGACCGGGCTGACCGGCGTGCCGGTGGCGGTCGGCTGGACGGCGGCCGCCGGGTCTTCCTCCATCGGTCCCCCGGCGTACGCGCCGGCGCGGGTGCCCCAGCCGCTGGCGTGCGCCAGGCGGAAGAAGCCGATGAGCCGGATCGGCATGAGGAAGAACGTCGACACGATGATGAACATCGGCAGCCGGAAGAAGTCGCTCGGCTTCTCGGCGAGGTGGCGCATCTGGCGGACCGCCATGCTCAGCACGCTGGAGACGACCATGAGCCCGGCGACGTAGACGAAGCCCGTCGAGAAGCCGTACTGCTGCAGGATGCCCTGGTACAGGTTCTCGCCCTGCCCGGTCACCGCGCGGTAGATCCAGCCGGCGATCACGCCGAAGAGCATGAACGGCAGGATGATGTCGGTGAGGAAGAACACCGCCAGGATCGGCGCGTGACCGAGCATCCACGGGAGCATGCGCAGCGTGTTGTACTGCGAGCCGCGGGCCCAGCGCAGTTGCTGCTTGAACAGCTTCTTCACCTGCAGCGGTGCGTCCGTGTAGACCAGCGACGTGTACTGGTAGACGGTCCGGTAGCCCTCCTTGAGGGTCAGGTTCGTCAGGGTGCGGTCGTCGGACACCTCGAGGAAGACACCCATGAACTCCTCGTGCATGAACCGGTCCATGACACGGGCGAGGATGTTCCGGCGGAAGGCTATGGTGCGCCCGGGCAGGCACCCGATCTGGCCGAGCACGCTCTGCGCCGGCATCGAGTAGAGCGCCCGCGAGTTCTCGAGCCAGTCGGCCCACCGGGTGATCCACGAGCGCGTCGGCTCGAGGATGCGCTGGCGGGTGGTGACCCCGCCGACGGACTCGTCGGCGAAGGGCTTGAGCAGCTCGGAGAGCGTCCCCGGGGTCCACACCGTGTCCGAGTCGACGAGCACGGTGATGTCGCCCGTCGACATCTCGGTGCCGACCTTGACGGCGTTGCGCTTGCCCGGGATCGGCGTGTGGGTCCAGCGGACGAGCGGGGCGAACTCGTCGCAGACCTGCTCCAGCGCCTCGTTCCTCGCGCCGTTGATGACGACGATGATCTCGCCCGGCCCCTGCTCGACCATGCGGCCGATCACGTCACGGAAGAGGTCGATCGGCTCGTCGACGACGGGGACGACCACGCTGGTCGTCCCGACGAAGGTGCCGGTGTAGGGGCGGTAGCGGGCGGACAGGACGACCTTGAGCAGCCAGAGCAACCAGATCACCGCGGAGTACACGGCGAACAGGTAGAACTCGGGGTGCCCTTCGACCATCTGCCGGATCTGCAGAATGAAGGTGAACATCGATCCCTGCTTCAACGTTCGAGGTGGGGATTCCGCTTCATCGAGGAACCGTGGGCGGTTCGGGTGAGCCCATTGAGGCAGAAGCTGGGTGGCACCGCAACGCGACCCCTGTCCGGGGGTGTTTCCAGGAGGTCACGGGGTACAACGCAGTCCCCCTCGCGGCAGACCGCGGCTGTCCGCACTGCTGCTGACAGCAGGAATGTGGACCGGTCCACCGCCGTCCGGAGCGCAACAGCAGCCGATGACGGCCCGGGAGGCGGGGCTCCTCAGTGTAGGAAACCCCAGGTCGAAGGGCATGTACCCCCGTCCGGGGGGTGCCTGGCCGGGGCCGCTGCCGCCCCGGTCCGCAGCCCCCGATCACGGTCCGGTCTCGACGGGTGGGCCCGTGCCGGTCGGGGTACAGCGCGGCAGCCGTCGGGGGACGGCGGACGACATCAGGAATTCATCGACGACGACGTGTCACGTTCCCCCGCGGACGTCGGTCCGGGCGTGTCGCCCCACCCTCAGGCGCCGTAGAACTCCCGCTCGAAGACCTGGCGAGCGCGCCGTGTGACGCCGAGGTAGTCGTCCTCGAGCCGGGACGCCGATCCGGGCGGGTACTCCATCAGGCGCGCGATGCCCTCGAGCTGCACCCGGTCGACGGGCAGCACGTCGGTCGTCTTCCCGGACCAGAGCACGAGGGCGCTCCGGGTGCGGGACGCGAAGCGCCAGGCGGCGCCGAGGCGGTCGGCGTCCTCCGCCGCGACGAGTCCGGCGGCGGTGGCGGCGTCGAGCGCCTCGAGCGTCGAGGTGGTCCGGAGCCCGGGCACCGTCGTCGCGTGCTGCAGCTGCAGCAGCTGCACGAACCACTCCACGTCGCTGAGGGACCCGCGGCCGAGCTTCAGGTGCCGCGCTGGGTCGGCTCCGCGTGGCAGCCGCTCGGACTCGACGCGGGCCTTGATGCGCCGGACCTCGCGGACCGCCTGCTCGTCGATGTGCTCCGGGTACCGGGTCCGGTCCGCCAGGTGCTCGAAGTCCCGCAGGAGTCCGTCGTCGCCGACGGCACCACGGGCCCGGAGGAGCGCCTGCGCCTCCCACGTCAACGACCACCGGGCGTAGTACGCGCCGTACGATTCGAGCGTCCGCACCACCGGTCCGTTCTTCCCCTCCGGACGCAGGTCGATGTCGAGCTCGAACGGGTGGATGGCGTCGTCGGTCAGCCGCGACAGCTCACGGACGATGCGCTGCGCCGCCCGCGAGGCCTGCTCCGACTCGAGGCCCTCCGGCGCCCGGTACACGTAGAGCACGTCGGCGTCGGACCCGAAGCCGAGCTCCCGGCCACCGAAGCGTCCCATCGCGACGATGCCGAACGCGAGGTCCTCGGGAGCGTCCCGCCGCGCGAGGGTGAGCGCTCCGGTCAGGGTCGCCTCGGAGACGTCGGACAGCGCCGGACCGAGTGCGTCCACGTCGAGGTGGCCCAGCACTGCGGCCATGCCGAGCCGGAGCGTCTCGCGACGTCGGGCGGACCGGACGAGGGCGGCGGCACCGTCGACGTCGTCACCGTGTCGGGCGGTCGTCGCGGCGTGTTCGGCGAGCAGGGACGCCAGCGGTCGGGGCCGGAGGAGCGTCTCCGGTTCGTCGAGCCACGCGACCGCTTCGGGGAAGCGCTCGAGCAACCCGGCGAGGAACGCCGACTCGGACAGCACGGTCGTCAGGGAGTGCGCGGCGCCCGACGAGTCGCGGAGCATGCGGAGGAACCAGCTCGACTCCCCCAGCGTGTCGCTGAGGCGCCGGAACGCCAGGAGCGCCCGGTCCGGAGCCGGCCCCTCGGCCATCCACCGCAGGAGCACGGGGAGCAGGTTGCGCTGGATCGCGGCCCGCCGGCTCGTGCCCTGCGTGAGCGCGCGGATGTGGCCGAGCGCGCCCGAGGGGTCCGCGAAGCCGATCGCGCCGAGGCGGTCGGCCGCCTGGTCGTTCGTCAGGACGATGTCACCGTCGGTCGCGGCCACCGCCGAGAGCAGCGGTCGGTAGAAGAGCCGCTCGTGGAGCCCGCGGACCTCGAGCTTCACACTGCGCCACCGCTGCTCGAGCGCCGACGCCGAGGTCGCGAGCCCGGTCGAGCGTGCGAGCACCCGGAGCTCGTCCTCGTCGGAGGGCATGAGGTGCGTGCGCTGCAGTCGTCGGAGCTGGATGCGGTGCTCGAGGAGGCGCAGCAGGGCGTAGTCGGGGCCGAAGCGTGCGGCCTCGGGTCGGCCCACGTACCCGGCGGCGGCCAGGGCGTCCATCGCCTCGAGCGTCGAGCGGACCCGCACGGTGTCGTCGTCGCGGCCGTGCACGAGCTGCAGGAGCTGCACGGTGAACTCGACGTCGCGCAGCCCGCCCGGCCCGAGCTTGATCTGCCGGTCGACCTCGTCGTCCGGGATGTGCTCGGTGACGCGTTCCCGCATCCGCTGCACCGACTCGACGAACCCGGGCCGGCCGGCGGAACTCCAGACGAACGGGGCGACCGCTGCGGCGTAGCGCTCCCCCAGGTCCCGACTGCCGGCGATCGGCCGCGCCTTGAGCAGCGCCTGGAACTCCCACCCCTTCGCCCAGCGCTCGTAGTACGCCACGTGCGAGTCGAGCGTCCGGACGAGCGCGCCGTCCTTGCCCTCCGGCCGCAGGTTGGCGTCGACCTCCCACAGTGCCGGTTCGGCCGCGAGGTCGGTGATGGCGTGCGTCGCCGCGATCGCCAGCCGCGTCGCGATGAGGACGGCGCGGTCGGTTCCGACGCCGGAGCCGGTCTCGTCGTCACGGGTCGACTCGGTGACGAAGATGACGTCGACGTCGCTGACGTAGTTGAGCTCGCGTGCGCCGGCCTTCCCCATGCCGATCACGGCGAGCGGGGTGGCCTCGACGTCGGCGGCGGGGAACGGGACCTCGCGCCGGGCGACGGCGACCGCCGCCTCGAGCGCCGCGCCGGCCAGGTCGGCGAGCCCCGCGGCGACCGCCGGGAACGCCTCGGTCGGGGCGGGGTGCAGCACGTCGAACAGGGCGATCTGCGCCAGGTGCCGCCGGTAGCGCACCCGCAGCCGGAGGCGGGCGTCCTCACCGGTGGCGTCCGCGACCGCCTCGGCCAGCGACTCCGTGTACGCCTCCTGCGACCACGGCGGGGTGACCGGCTCGAGCAGCAGCGCGATCTCCGCCGGACGACGGTGCAGGAACTCCCCGAGCCCCGTCGACGCACCGAGCAACCGGACGAGCCGCTCGGTGGCCGCCCGGTCCGACAGGACCGGCCGCAGCTCGTCCGGCGCACGCTCGAGGAGCCGCTCGAGCAGCCGGAGCGCACCGTCGGGATCGGCCGTGGACTCCCACAGGGCCGGGGCGTCGGCGACCGGCACCCGTAGGTCGGGGCCGAACCGGGCCTCCAGGCCGGCGATCCGCTCCAGGCTCTCCGACAGCTCCGCGAAGCCCAGGCGGGCCATCTCGGAACGGGACGTCTTCGTCCGACCGGTCATGGGTGGCGCACCGGGCGGCTGCTAGAGCGCGCCGAGGTTCGTGCGGAGCTCGAACGGCGTGACCTGGTCGCGGTAGGCCTTCCACTCCTGCCGCTTGTTGAGCAGCACGAAGTTGAAGACCTGCTCGCCCAGGGTCTCGGCGACGAGCTCCGAGTCCTCCATCAGACCGAGCGCGTGGTCGAGGCTGGCCGGGAGCTGCTTGTAGCCGAGGGCCTTGCGCTCGGCGTCGGACAGGCTCCAGACGTTGTCCTCGGCCTCCGGCGGGAGCTCGTAGCCCTCGTCGATGCCCTTGAGGCCCGCCGCGAGGAGCAGCGAGTACGCCAGGTACGGGTTCGCGGCGGAGTCGATGCCGCGGTACTCGACGCGGGCGGACTGGCCCTTGTTCGGCTTGTACAGCGGCACGCGGACCAGGGCCGAACGGTTGTTGTGGCCCCAGGTCACGAAGGACGGGGCCTCGTCACCGCCCCACAGGCGCTTGTACGAGTTGACGAACTGGTTCGTCACGGCGGTGATCTCCGGCGCGTGCCGCAGCACACCGGCGATGAAGTGCTTCGCGGTCTGCGACAGCTGGTACTCGCCGCCGGCCTCGTAGAAGGCGTTCTGGTCGCCCTCGAAGAGCGACACGTGCGTGTGCATGCCGGAGCCGGGCTGCCCCGACAGCGGCTTCGGCATGAAGGTCGCGTAGACGCCCTGCTCGATCGCGACCTCCTTCACCACCGTGCGGAAGGTCATGATGTTGTCCGCCATCGTCAGCGCGTCGGCGTAGCGGAGGTCGATCTCGTTCTGCCCGGGGCCGGCCTCGTGGTGGGAGAACTCCACCGAGATGCCGAGGTCCTCGAGCATGCGCACCGAGCGGCGGCGGAAGTCGTGGGCGCTGCCGCCGGGGACGTTGTCGAAGTAGCCGGCCTGGTCGACGGGCTGCGGGCCGCCGTCCGCCCAGTCGCGGCTCTTCAGCAGGTAGAACTCGATCTCGGGGTGCGTGTAGAAGGTGAACCCACGGTCACTCGCCTTCGCCAGCGTCCGCTTCAGCACGTTGCGAGGGTCGGCGACGGCGGGCTGGCCGTCGGGCGTCGTGATGTCGCAGAACATCCGCGCCGTCGGGTCGACCTCGCCCCGCCAGGGCAGGATCTGGAACGTCGAGGGGTCCGGGTGCGCCAGGACGTCGGCCTCGTAGGAGCGCGTGAGGCCCTCGATCGCGGAGCCGTCGAACCCGATGCCCTCCGCGAAGGCCCCCTCGACCTCGGCCGGGGCGATCGCGACGGACTTCAGCGTGCCGATGACGTCGGTGAACCAGAGTCGGATGAACTTGATGCCCCGCTCCTCGATGGTGCGGAGCACGAAGTCCGTCTGCTTGTCCATGGACGCCCTTTCCGTGGTGCTGCTGGGGCTCCCAGCCTATTGGTCCGCGTCGTCCCAGCGCTCGTTGTTCGCCTTGATGCGGTCCAGGGCGTGTTGCGCGTCCTCGCGGGTGTCGAACGGGCCGATGCGGTCGCGCTGCGGCGACTGCGGGCCCTGCTCCACCTCGTGCGTCTTCTCGTTGAACCACCACTGGGACTCGATGCGTTCGTCGCTCATGGCGCCACCGTACCCACGGCGGTCGGGCGGTGCCCGCGCGCGACGGGTGCGGGGTCCGCAGCCGAGTCTCGGGCTTGGCGACGGTCCTCGGGCACCGGGGCGCGCGATCGGTCGCTCAGCTCGAGACTCGCGGGGTCGCGGACCGGGGACGGTCGCGGGGAACGGCCGGGCGGTGGGGGTGACCGGCGTGGAGGCGCGGTGCCGGTCCGGCGGGCGGGCACCGCGCCTCCAGGCCGTCGCGTCGGGCGCGGGGCGCTGGGCGGGCGGTCCTGAGGGCGGGTTCGAGCCGGGGCGTCGCCGGTGCCCCGCGCGGCGCCGCGAGACGCCGGCGTCACCGCCGGACGCCCTCGGCACCGCGAGACGCCGCCGGATCTCGCGGCGTCTCGGCACGGACGGGGCGTCTCGCACCGACGCCGGCGTCTCCCGCACGTGCCGGTGGGCGCGGCGTCTCGGCACCGGCGAGGGCGGCTCGCGCACGTGTCGGTCGGCGCGGCGTCCCGGCACCGGCGAGGCGTCTCGCACCGACGCCGGCGTCTCGCGCACGTGCCGCGTCTCGCGCACGTGCGGGGCGTCTCGCGCGGCCGCCGGCGGCTCGGCGCCGACGCCGGCGGGACGGCGGCCTGCCGCACCCGGTTAGAGTGGTCGGCATGCCCCGGGACGAACACGGACACCTGACCGCCGGCCGGATCTCCCCCCAGCGCCCCGTGCCGAAGGACATCGAGCGTCCCGAGTACGTCGGGCGCGTCGAGCCCCACGAGCACGGACTCGGTGACACGTACACGCCGGACGAGGTCGAGCTGATCCGGGCCGCGGGACGCATCGCCTCGCAGGCAATCGACGCCGTCGGGGACGCCATCCGCCCCGGGGTCACCACCGACGAGCTCGACCGGATCGGCCACGAGTTCGTCGTGTCCCACGGGGCCTACCCCTCCACGCTCGGCTACCGCGGGTACCCCAAGTCGCTCTGCTCGAGCCTGAACGAGGTCATCTGCCACGGCATCCCGGACGACACCGTGCTGCAGGAGGGTGACCTGGTCAACATCGACATCACCGCCTACAAGGACGGCATGCACGGCGACACGAACCGCACGTTCGTCGTCGGGCAGGCGTCGCAGGAGGTGCAGGACCTGGTCGATCGCACCCGCACCGCGCTCGAGCGCGGGATCAAGGCCGTGGCCCCCGGACGGCAGGTCAACGTCATCGGACGAGCGATCGAGGCCTACGCGAAGCGCTTCGGCTACGGCGTCGTCCGTGACTACACCGGTCACGGCGTCGGTCGGGCCTTCCACTCCGGGCTGATCATCCCCCACTACGACGCGCCGCGCTTCGACGACGTCATGGAGCCGGGCATGGTGTTCACCATCGAGCCCATGCTCACGCTCGGCGGCATCGAGGCCGACATCTGGTCGGACGACTGGACCGTCAGCACCCGCGACAAGTCCTGGACCGCACAGTTCGAACACACCCTCGTCGTCACCGAGCGCGGCGCGGAACTCCTCACCGTCTCCTGACGGACACTCTCGAAAGGCACCGCTTCTCATGACCTCCCTCGCAGTCGGCGTCGACATCGGCGGTACGGGCATCAAGGGCGCGATCGTCGACGTCGCCACCGGCGAGCTCACGACCGACCGGATCAAGAAGGCCACCCCCGAGGGCGGCAAGCCGCACGACATCGTCGCGGTCGCCAAGTCGATCCTCGACGAACTCGCTCCGGCGGCCGACGTGCCCGTCGGGGTCTGCTTCCCCGCGATCGTCCGTGACGGCAAGACCATGTCGGCTGCGAACGTGTCGAAGAAGTGGATCGGCTTCGAGGCCGAGGCGCTCTTCGAGAAGGAGCTCGGTCGTTCCATCCACTTCGTCAACGACGCCGACGCCGCCGGGTTCGCCGAGCAGCAGTTCGGCGCGGCGAAGGGCAAGGACGGGCTCGTGGTCGTCACGACCCTGGGGACCGGGATCGGCACGGCGCTGATCAACGACGGCGTGCTCATCGTCAACTCCGAGCTCGGCCACCTGGAGATCGACGGGCACGACGCCGAAACGAAGGCCTCGTTCGCGGCCAAGGAGCGGGACGAGCTGTCCTGGAAGCACTGGGCGAAGCGCCTGCAGAAGTACTACTCGACGCTCGAGGCCCTGCTCTCCCCCGAGCTCTTCGTGGTCGGCGGCGGTGTGTCGAAGCACCACGAGGAGTTCCTGCCGCTGCTCGACCTGCAGGCGGACATCATCCCCGCGACCCTCCGGAACAACGCCGGCATCATCGGGGCAGCGACCCTGGCGGCGCGCAGCAAGTAGGCTGCGCTGCCGACAGCGCTGCTCCTGCCCGTCCGCCGGCGGCCGGCTCCGGCTGTCCGGCGAGCGAGCAGGACATGCCGCGCGTGCTCCGACGACCGGGTGCGATCGGTCGGGTGTCAGCGTCGAGCGTGACAGATCTGGCCCGCTCGGCGAACGACGGCGGGACAGGAGGAGGCCGGACGGCGGAACCGTCGGCAGCAGGCGGGCGCGGGACGGGGTCGGCAGCGGTAGACTCGGGGGTGCGAACGGGTCGGTGAGACGGTCGCGTCACTCCCCCGGGAGTGCCGAGGAACGTCCGGGCTCCACAGAGCAGGGCGGTGGGTAACACCCACCCGGAGCAATCCGCGAGACAGTGCCACAGAAAGCAGACCGCCGGCGGCGACGTCGGTAAGGGTGAAACGGTGGTGTAAGAGACCACCAGGGGTCCGGGTGACCGGATCCGCTCGGTAAACCTCGCCCGGAGCAAGGTCAGACAGAGGACGACGAGGCTGCTCGCTGAGTCCTCGGGTGGACCGCTGGAGGCCGGCGGCAACGTCGGTCCGAGAGAGATGGCCGTCACCGCGAGAGCGGGACAGAACCCGGCGTACGGCCGGCCCGTTCGCACACACGACACCACGAGCGCGCCCCGCGCGTCCCCACCGACGACGGACGGGAGGCTCGTGGCGGTGTCGCCACGAGCCTCCCGTCCGGTGGTCCCGCGTCTACAGGCCGGACTCGGCCGTGCGCACCAGGATCGCGTCGCTGTCGGGGCAGAGAACGACGTCGTCGGGCGCGGCCCGACGGATGTCCTGCAGGTCCGAGTTCGTGAGGGTCACGCCCGAGGCGGTCGAGACCCCGCCCTGCAGCAGCGACGCACCGAAGCCGTAGCGGGCACGCTGCCGGTCGTACAGCGCCAGCAGGTCCGCGGGCACCTTCGTGGCGACGGCCGCACGGCTCTGGACCGCCGACTCGCGGTCGGCCTCGGCACGGGCGATCTCGGAGTCACGTTCCGCGACCAGGGTGGCACGGTCCGCCTCGACCCCGGCGAGCTTCGCCTCGATGTCCCCGACGCGAGCGCGGTGCACGTCGAGCTGCTCCATCACCTCGAGCTCGGCGGTCTCCAGGTCGCCGATGCGGCGACGGAGGGACTCCATCTCGCTCTCGAGCCCGGCGGCGTCCTTCGCGCTGGAGACGTTCTGCAGCATCGTCGTGTCGCGCTCGATGCGGGCCTGCGCCGTCGCGGTGTCCGACTCGAGGCGTGTCCGTTCCCGTTCGGCGTCCTCGACCTGGCCGGTCGCGGCGGCGAGTTCGGCGCGCAACGAGGCGGCGGTCGTGCCGAGCTCCGTGAGCCGATCGCCCTTCTGCAGGGCGGTGATGCGGTGCGACAGACGGGTCACGTCGTTGTCGAGGCGCTGGAGGTCGAGGAGGACGACCTGGTCCTCGGGTGCTGCCTTCACGGTCGGTCTCCTTCGGGGGCGGGGGTGGGAGCGGCGGTACCGGTCGAGCCGGAGCCGTCCGCAGCGGTCGGTCCGGGTGTCGGCTCGGCCGCGGGCAGGACGGCGAAGTCCCAGGGGTCGGTGCGCAGGTCGCTGACGGTCACGCGGACGCCGGCGAGTCGTCGGAGCTGCTCGGCGGCGACGTCGAGCCAGAGCCACTCGGTCGCCCAGTGCGAGGTGTCCACCAGCGCCGGGCCGTCGACGAGCAGGGCCTGCTCGCGGAACTCCGAGGCGGGGTGGTGCCGGAGGTCGCTCGTGACGTAGACGTCGGCGGTGCGGACCGCGGCGTTGCCGAGGTAGGCGTCGCCGGCCCCGGCGCACAGCGCGACCGTGCGGACGGGCCGGTCGAAGTCGCCCGAGACCCGGACCCCGGTCGCCGTCGGCGGCAGGAGGTCGACGAGCTGCCGGGTGAGCGCGCCCAGGGTGGTCCCGTGCGGCAGGACCCCGACACGACCGATGCCGGTGCCGGGATCGGCGCCCGGCTCGAGCGGCCGCTGCTCGGAGAGGCCCAGCCGGTCCGCGAGCACGGCCGAGGTACCGGTCGTCACGACGTCGGCGTTCGTGTGCGCGGCCAGCAGGGCGGTCCCGCCCCGCACGAGTGTCGCGAGGACCCGTCCCTTGGCGGTCGTCTCGTCGATCGTGGTGACGCCGCGGAGCAGGAGCGGGTGGTGGGTGAGGAGCAGGTCGGCACCCACGGCGACCGCCTCGTCTGCCGTGGCCGGCACGGCGTCGACGGCGAGGTGGACGTGCTCGACCGGCTGGTCCGGGTGCCCGGAGACGAGCCCCACGGCATCCCAGGACTCGGCGCCGGCGGAGGGCCACAGGTCCTCGATCACGGCCTGGAGTTCGCGGAGCGTCGGCATCCCGTCAGTCTACCGAGCCGCAGGCGGGGTCCGGGTCGCTCAGCGGCGGCCGAACAGGGACCGCAGACGTGCCACGAGGCGAGCCCACCAGCCGGGTCCGGTGCTGTCCGTCGCCGGCGCGTGCTCGTCGTCGTGGCTCGCCGTGGTCTCGCTCGCGGGCAGGGCCACCGCCTCGGGCAGCACGACCGGCGTGCTCGCCGTCGCACCGGTGTGCGCGGTCAGCGCGGCCGCGAAGGCAGCCCGGTCGATGACGGTGGGCCCGGTGGCCGGCTGGACGAGCGGAGCGGGCCGGGTCGCGGCCGACAGGGGCGAGCCGACCGGGAGGCCCAGCACCGGCCGGACCGGCAGCTCGCGGCCCGGGGTGGTCGCCGCAGCGTCGACGGCACCCGAGCCCGTGGTCGCGAGGACCCCGGTCGTGGTCGGTGCGGTCGTGGCCCGCTGGACGGGTCGCGTCGGGGTCGCGACGTCGGTCCGGGGTGCGGCGGCGCGCGGGGCGGCTGCTGCACGCACCGGCGTCGGCACCGGTGCTGTGGCGGCGCGTCGGGCGGCGGCACGATCACGGCGCGCGACCTCGTCCGCTGCGTCGGCGAGCAGGTCCGCGAAGACGGCGCGGGCGAACGCGCGCGCGGCGTCGACCTCGGCGTCGTCGAGGTGGGCGACGGTGGCCTCCCAGGCGGCGAGGCGCGCGAGGTCCTCGTCGCGGCGGCGGACCTCGTCCTCGAGCAGCACGATGCGGTCGATCGTGGTGCGGCCGCTCGTGGCGGAGACCTCGACCGCCAGGTCCTCGATGCGCAGGGCGATCCGGGCGGGCGGCTCGGGGAACGACGGGGCGCAGGCCGCCACGTGTCGTGCACGGTCACGACGACGGAAGGCGGTGGGCTCCGAGTGCTCGGCGGCGGGCGCGGCAGCGGCGGGTACGAGCGCGGGTGCGGGTGCGTCCGACGCCGACCCGGGCTCGGGCTCGGCAGCAGCCGTACCAGGGCCGACGGGCACGGCAGGCTCGGCGACGGCGTCCGTGGTCACCGGGCGCTGCACCGGACCCGTGACCGGCGGCACCACGAGGTCCGCCAGGTACGGCGTACGGGTGGCCGGGACGTCTCGGAGCCACTCCTCGAGCTCGCGACCGAACGGGTCGACGAGGGGGGTGCGCGCACCGGGCTGGGTCTCCATGTGACGCAGGATAGATATCACGCGCGCCGGATGCGGGGAGATCCGCGGTGTGTCGCGCATCCCGCACTCTCGGACGTGACGTACCGGGTCGGAGATGAGCGGCGTGTCAGGGCCTCGGGAGCGACTCCGCGAAGTCGTCGAGCAGGCGCCGACCCTCGTCCCAGGCACCGACACCGCTCGCGACGTTCACGTGCTGCCGGTCCCCCACCCGGACCACCCGGGACCCGAGCGTGCCGGCGAACGCGACGGCTCGGTCGACGGAGCAGTACGGGTCGTCGTCGCTGACCACGAGCACGGTCGGTACCGCGACGGGTCGGCGCGGAGCGCGGAAGCCGGCAGCCTCGGCGGGGAACACCGGCGCCCCGGGGTCCGGGGGTGCCACCAGGAACGCGCCGACGACCCGCTCGTGAGCGCCGTCGACGACGTGCTCTGCCAACCAGTCGGCCACCGCCAGGACGCCCAGGCTGTGCGCGACGAGCACCGGCGGCCGGGAGCAGGCGTCGACGGCCTCGGTGATCGCCCGGCTCCAGTCGCCGGGCTCCGGGTCCGACCAGGACCTCGGTGCGATGCGTACCGCACCGTCGGCGCGCTCGTCCTGCCAGCGGGACTGCCAGTGCTCGGGGTCAGACCCCCAGATGCCCGGGACGACGACCCAGGGGTGCCGGTCCGCCGGGCGCAGCTGCTCCTCCATCCGGGCAGCGTAGCGGGCATCCGGGCAGCGGAGCGGGCATCCGGGCAGCGGAGCGGGCAGCCCTGGCGGCGACGGCCGTCAGCTGTGCAGGGTGTCGCGCGGGTACTCGCCGAACCGCGCCGAGTAGGCAGCCGAGAACCGACCGAGGTGCGCGAAGCCCCACCGGACCGCGACCGCGGCGACCGTGAGCTCCCCCGGGGTGCCCCGGTGGAGCTCCTCGCGCACGCGGTCCATCCGGATGCCACGGAGCATGGCGTTCGGGGCGGTCCCGACCTGCCGCTGGAACGCCTGCTGCAGCCCGCGGACGCTGAGTCCGACGTGTTCGGCCACGTCGGTGGTCGTGATCGGGGTGTGCGCGTAGGCGTGCATGTACTCGACCGCTTCGCGGACCCGGCTCGTCGCACCCTGCGGCATCGGGACCTCGGGCGCGATCTGCTCGTGCGGGAAGGTCCGCAGCATCGCGAGTGCGGTCTCGCGTGCGGTCTCGGCCATGACGAGCGGTGAGGGAGCCGCGGGGCCGAGGACGACCTGCGCGGCCCGTCGGACCTGTGCGTTCCACACCCGCAGGTCCTCGGCGTGCGGTCTCGCGGTGTGGTCGAAGACGATCGCGCCCGCCTGCCCGCCGTGCTCCTCCGCCGCGATGCCCTCGAGGAACCTCCGGTCGAAGTGCACGAGGTTCTGCCGGACGTCCTCGACCTCGAAGACGAAGGGCCGACCTGCCGGGAACACGAGCGCGTGCCCGGGAGCGAAGGACGCCTCGTCCCGACCGACGTCGACCGTGCCTCCGCCGTCGGTCGCCCACATGACGGCGTAGTCGTCGCCGGAGGACGCCTCACCCGTCGCGTGCGCGTCGAAGTGGGTCGACCGGAACGACATCGACGCGTCACCGACCGCCTTGAAGCGGTACCCGAACGACCGCGCGGTGTGGCGCGCAGCGAAGTGCGCGCCGTCGTACGCGTCCGAGAAGAGCTGGAGCGCCGCGCCGAGGTCGGTCCCCACGGCTTCGTAGCGCATCCGGGTGTCAGCGCGCGTCTCGGTCGT
Source organism: Curtobacterium sp. ODYSSEY 48 V2 (assembly GCF_023712625.1). Classification (NCBI taxonomy): domain Bacteria; kingdom Bacillati; phylum Actinomycetota; class Actinomycetes; order Micrococcales; family Microbacteriaceae; genus Curtobacterium; species Curtobacterium sp. ODYSSEY 48 V2. The sequence goes on along the minus strand of NZ_JAMAXX010000004.1, from coordinate 286,074 downwards.
CACCGGACCGAGCGTGACACGACATCGCCGGTCCCGCATGCGCACCGTCCCGGGGTGCGCGGACCGGCTCCTCCCGTGCGGGAAACGGATGATGCGCGGGCCGGACGCGGAGACCGGTCAGCGGCGACCGGTCAGCGGCGGCCGGTCAGCGGCGGCCGCGCCGGACGACCCATCGGTTCCGGTCGTCGACCCGCTCGTAGCGCAGGTCGTCGACGACCATCTGCACGAGCGCGAGCCCGCGGCCGCCCTCGGCCAGCGCGTCCGGCAGGTGCGCCGCCGACGGGTCGACCAGGACCGGCACACCGTCGTCGGACAGCGACACCGTGACCTCGTCCGGGCCGACGTCCATCCGGAGCGAGCAGGACACCGGACGACCGCCGGCTCCGTGCTCGATGACGTTCGAGGCGAGCTCGACGAGGGCGAGTTCGAGCGCCATGCGGTCCTCGAGGGACAGCTCGGGCTCGTGTGCCCACACCGAGGACAGGAACGTGTGCACCGCCGTGACGTCGTCGGGCGGGCAGGCGAGGTCGAGGACGTGCTCGCCGGTGGCCACGGTCATGCCCAGTTCGTCACCGCGGCGTCCCCGTCCGGGTACGTCCGCAGGATCTTGTCGATGTTGGAGAGCTTGAGCACCATCTGCACCTGCTCGGAGGGGGCGGCGAGCCGCAGGTCTCCCCCGGCCTGGCGCGCGGTCTTCAGGCAGCCGACCAGGGCGCCCAGTCCGGACGAGTCCATGAACTCGACGCCGGAGAGCTCGACGACGAGACGCGAGCGTCCGCCCTCGACGACCTTCGCCACGGTCTCGCGGAAGGCTCCCGCGCTCACCATGTTGAGTCGTCCGCTGCACTCCAGCACGGCGGTGTCGTCTGTCGCCTCGTGTACGACGATGTCCATGCAGGGGCCTCCTCGGTTCGGTGCGGGTGCACCCTGCAACCTACCGGGTGTGAGCCGTCAGGCGGTACGGCCTCGCCGCGTCGCGAGGACCTGGACGACGACGGCGGCCGCCATGAGCGTCGCCATCACGGCGCCCATCGCGGTCGCGGTCCCGCCGAGCGCACCCGCGAGCGGCGTCCCGAGCCCGCCGAGTCCGAAGGTGAGACCGCCCTGCAGTGCGGCCGCGGTCCCCGGGTGGGCAGCGCCGACGTGCTGCGTCCGGGTCATGGCCGCGGGCAGCACGAACCCCCAGGCCCCGGTGACCACCGCGAGCCCGCACCAGACCGGCACGGGTCCCGCTCCGGCGAGGGCGGCGACCAGGACGACCGCGCTGCCGAGGGTCCCCGTGGCGAGCCCCGCGGTCAGCAGGGAGTCCTCGGAGAACCGGCCGACGACGCGGCGGAACACGAGCGTCGTGACGACCATCACCGAGGCGTTCGTCGCGAACACGAGCGTGTAACGCTGCTCCGAGAAGCCGTACTGCTGCTGGAACACGAACGAGCTCGTCGCGATGTAGGCGAAGAAGCCGATAGTCGAGAGCACCCCGGTCAGGACGTAGGCCCGGAAGCGCCCGATCGCGAGCAGGTCCCGGATGCGACGCCCGTTCGCCCGGAAGCCGGTCCCGCCCCGGGCGGCCGGCGGGAGGGTCTCACCGAAGCGCAGGACGACCGTGACGGCGAACGCCACCCCGAGCACGGCGAGGACGACGAACATCAGGCGCCAGGACCCGACGGTGAGCACGGCGCCGCCGGCCAGCGGTGCGACGACCGGCCCGACGGCGTTGATCGCGGCCAGGGTGCCGAACACCGTCGCCGCCCGTGGCCCCGAGGCCGTGTCGGAGACCATCGCACGACCGGCGACGGCTCCGGCCGCACCGGCGAGTCCCTGCAGCACGCGGGCGGCCACCAGGGTGCCCGCGTCCGGTGCGAGCGCACAGCCGACGGACGCCAGCGCGAAGCCGACGGTCCCGACGAGGAGCAGCGGTCGCCGTCCGGTGCCGTCGCTCACGGGCCCGGCGAGGAGCTGGCCGACCGCGAACGCGACGAGGAAGGCCGTGAGCGACAGCTGCACGACCCCGGGCGTGGTGTCGAGGTCGCGGGCGATCGTCGGGAGCGCCGGGATGTACATGTCGGTGGCGAAGGGCGAGACGCCGACGATCAGTGCCAGTGGGACGATCGGCGGCAGCCGGGTCGTCGCGGTCGTCGGTCCGGTCCCCGCGCGCTCCGTCGTCACCGACGCCACGCTACGCCTGCGCGGACCGATCCGCGACGGCCGTCGGGCACCACGCTGACCCGTGACGGACGGGAGGCGCGGTGCCCGCCGGCACCGCGCCTCCCGTCCGTGACGCGGTCGTGGGCGGATCAGCCCGTGTTCTGCAGACCGGCCGCGACCCCGTTGACGGTGAGCAGGAGCAGGCGGTGGTCGCCGTCCGTCGGGTCGGTGCTGCCGGAGGTCCGGATCGCCCGCAGGGCGCGCAGCTGCAGGTGCGACAGCGCGTCGACGTACGGGCTGCGCAGCCGCACGGCACGCGCGAGCACCGGACGGTCCTCGAGCACGTCGCTCCCGCCGGAGACCCGCAGCACCCAGTCGCGGGTGCGGAGCATCTCGTCGAGCACCTTGGCGGCCAGGTCGTCGCGGTCGGCGAGCTCGAGGTAGCGGCGGGCGATCTGCTCGTCGGTCTTCGCGAGCGACATCTCGACGTTCTTGATCATCGCGCCGAACAGCGGCCACTCCGCGTACGCGGCGCGCAGGGCATCGACGTCGCCGACGGCCTCGAGCGCGGAGCCGAGGCCGTACCACCCGGCGAGGTTGATGCGTGCCTGCGTCCACGAGAACACCCACGGGATCGCTCGGAGGTCCTCGAGCGACTCCACGCTCAGGCCGCGTCGGGCCGGGCGGGAGCCGAGCGGCAGGAGTCCGATCTCCTCCATCGGGGTGACGCGGGCGAACCACGGCGCGAAGCCGTCCGCCTTGACCAGGTCGTAGAACGCGCGGCGCGAGACGTCGTCGAGCTGCTGCGCGAGGTCGGCGAAGCGGGTCGCCGCGACGGCCGTGCGCTCCTCGTTCGACGGCGACGACGCGAACAGCGTCGCCGAGGCCATCTGCTCGAGGTGCCGTGCCGCGATGTCCTGGTCGCCGTACTGGGCGAAGATGACCTCGCCCTGCTCGGTGAGCTTGAGCCGCCCGTCGATCGACCCCGGCGGCTGTGCGAGGACCGCCTCGTTCGCCGGGCCACCACCGCGGCCGAGCGATCCGCCGCGGCCGTGGAACAGCGTCAGCTGGACGTCCTGCTCGCGCGCCCAGTCGGCGATCCGTGCCTGTGCGTCGTAGAGCGCCAGGTTCGCCGAGACCGGGCCGACGTCCTTCGACGAGTCGGAGTAGCCGAGCATGACCTCGAGCCGACGCCCGGTCGCCGCGAGCCGCCGCTGGAAGGGCTCGGTGCGCACGGCCTCGTCGAGGATGTCGACGCTCGCGTGCAGGTCGGCGAACGTCTCGAACAACGGGATGACGTCGAGCACCGGGGCCGCGTCACCGCAGGCGGCACGGGCGAGCTCGTGCACGTTCGCCAGGTCGGCGGCCGACTGCGTGAAGGAGACGATGTAGCGGTGCGCGGCACGGACGCCGTAGCGCTGCTGCAGGTCCGCGACGGTGCGGAACACCGCGAGGACCTCCTCCGTGGTCTCGCTCAGCTCGCCGCCGGCCCGGATCTCCGCCAGGGCGTTCCGGTGCACCTGCGAGTGCTGACGGACCTCGAGCTCGGCGAGGTGGAACCCGAAGGTCTCGACCTGCCAGACGAGGTTCTGCAGGTCGCCGTTCGCGGTCCGGACGGCACCGGCGGCGACGAGCGACGCCTGGATCACCCGGAGGTCGGCGAGCAGTTCCTCGGGGTCGCCGTACGCCAGGCCCTCCTGGCCGCGGCGCGTCGCGCGGATGCGGGCGGCGACGAAGAGCAGTGCGCGACGGTGCGTCTCGTTCGGGGCACGGACGCCGATCCGCTCGGCGATGCCCGGGTCGAGCTGCTCCTGCGCTGCGACGAGGGCCTGCAGTCCGGCGTCCGCGGGGGTCTCGGCGGCGTCGAGCGTCAGTGCCGAGCCGATGCGGGTGGCTGCGCGGGAGAGGCCGAGCAGGATGTGCTCGGCGGCGATGTCGGCGGCCTGCTTGGTGACGCCGGCGGTGACGTGCGGGTTGCCGTCGCGGTCGCCGCCGATCCAGGTGCCGAAGCGCACGAAGGCCGGTGCGGTCACCGGGACCCGACCGGCGTCGTCGCCGAGCAGCCGGTCGTCGAGCAGGCGGTAGACCTGCGGCACGATCTCGAACAGGGTCTGGTCGAACACGCTCATCGCCGTGCGGACCTCGTCGAGCGGGGTCGGCCGGGTCGTGCGCAGCGGTGAGGTGCGCAGGAGCGTGGTGATCTCCTCGAGCAGCCGCCGCTCGTTCTCGGCGCGGGCGGTGGCGTTGCGGGAGCGGTCGCGCTCGTCGATGAGGTCGGTGATGCGCCGGACGGCCGTGGTGACCGCGCGACGGCGGGCCTCGGTCGGGTGGGCGGTGAGCACCGGGTGGAACCGCAGGTCGGCCAGGCGCGCGGCGGCCTCGTCGGCGCCGACCTGCTCGACGAGCGAGGCGTACGTCGCGGGGAACGAGTCGCCGGGCAGGCCGCCGTCGTCGCCCCGGGCACGGAGGACGCGCACGCGGTGGTGCTCCTCGGCCAGGTTCGTCAGGTGGAAGTACGTCGTGAACGCCTGGGCGACGGCCTCGGCCCGCTCGGCGGACATGCCGGCCACGATCGCCTCGGCACGGGCGGCGCCCTCGGCGTCGGAGCCCTCGTAGGCGTCGATGACGGCGGCGCGCAGGCTCTCGACGTCGTGCAGCAGCTCGTCACCCCCGGTCTCCCGCAGCACCCGCCCGAGCAGGTTGCCGAGGTACCGGACGTCCGCGCGCAGGTCGCTGTCGACCGCGCCGCTGACGTCGTCCCGTGCGCGCCCGTGGCGCGTCGATCCGTCGATCGCCGTCATGGGTTCCTCTCACGTTGCGCCGGGACCGCGTCCCGGGTCCCCAGCACTGTACCGGCGGACGCGGGCACGTGACGACGACCGTCCGGACGGACCGCGGACCGCCCAGGGCACGGCCCGCCAGCGCGCCGACGGACGCGGCGGTGGACGCGCCGGCGGTCGATCTGCCCCGTCGTGCCCGGAGCCCGATCAGGCGGGGAGCACCGGCACGGTCAGGCGGGGAGCAGCGGCACGGTCCGACCATCGCCCGCCGTCGGGCGACGCACCGAGGCCACGAGCGCCCGGTCGAGGCCTGCGGCCAGCTCCACCTCGGCGAGCACGGCCTCGCGCTCGGCGTCCGACCACGGGGCCGCGTCGAGCTGGGCCCGGTAGGTGTCCTCGAAGGCGGCGGGGTCGGCCACCTGGTCGAAGATCGTGAAGAGCACGCCGTTCGTGTCGAACCCGAACCGGTCCTCGAGCATCCGGGCCAGGGTGGGGCCGCCCGTCAGGTCCCCGAGGTACCGCGTGTAGTGGTGCGCGACGAACGCCCCGGGCGAGGTCGCCGCGACGGCGCACAGGCGACGGACGTACGCGGTGGTCGCCGCGGTCGGACAGCAGAGCTCGGACCAGTCCGGACCGACGAGGTACTCGAGGTCGGCGCGGATCGCGGGCATCCGGGTGAGCTGCGTCGTGACGAACGGTGCGGCGACCGGGTGGTCCGCCATCCGCTCGGCGGCACGCTCGAGGGCGTCGTACACGACGGCGTACTGGCCGAGCAGGTCGGCGTAGTCGGCGACGTCGCACTCCCCCGCGAGCAGGTCGTGGGCACCGCCGATCCACACGGCCGGGTCCGCAGCGGTGCGGGAGCGCCGGCGCAGGAGCTCGGAGAACGGCGTCACGGTCGGACTCATGAGGTGAGGCTAACCTCAGTAGCTGGCAAGGTCGAGCACCGGAAGAGGAATCCCAGGATGAGTCCCAAGCGCACCCAGCACGTCTTCGTCGTCGACCGCACGGAGCACCTGTCCCCGCACATGGTGCGCGTCCACCTCGGTGGTCCGGCCTTCCGGGACTTCGTCGACGGGGCCGACCCGGACCGCCTCGCCGCCACGGACAAGTACGTCAAGCTCCTGCTCGCGCCGCCGTCGAGCGGCCTGACCCCGCCGTACGACCTCGAGGCGCTGCGCGAGACCCTGCCGAAGCACCAGCGGCCGGCGCGCCGCACCTACACGGTCCGGTCCGTCGACCACACCGCAGAGACCATCGCGATCGACTTCGTGCTGCACGACGACCACGGGCACGACGACCACGGGCGAGACGACCACCGGCCCGAGGACGGGCCCGGCGACCGGGGCCTCGCCGGCCCGTGGGCCGCCGCCGCACAGCCCGGCGACCTGCTCGCCCTGTCCGGGCCCGGCGGCGGGTACGCGCCGTCGACGGACCCGACCGTCACCCACGTACTCCTCGGCGACGACAGCGCGCTGCCCGCGATCGGCGCGGCCCTCGCCGCGATGCCCGACGACGCCCGCGGCGTCGCGCTCGTCGAGGTCGGCGGCGCAGCCGACGAGCAGCCGCTCGAGCACCCGGACGGGGTCGACCTGCGGTGGCTGCACCGCGACGCCACCGGCGCCGAGCCGGGCGCGCTGCTGGTGGCCGCCGCTCGGGCGCTGCCCCGTGCCTCCCGACCGGTGCAGGTCTTCGCGCACGGCGAGCGGACCGCGGTGAAGGCGCTCCGCCGCGTGCTGCAGGACGAGTGGTGCCTCGAGAAGGCGGAGATGTCCCTGTCCGCGTACTGGGCGCTCGGACGGGCCGAGGACCGGTTCCAGGAGGAGAAGCGCGAGCCGGTCGGCGTGATCTTCGCGGACTGAGCGACCCCGCTCCGTGCGTCGGCCGGGAGGCCCGGTGCGCGTCGGTGGCGCACGCTAGCGTCCGCCGGGTGGTCACCCCTCCTGCCGTCCTCGCCTGCTGCGTCCCCGGTTGCGACGCGCCGTCCGCGGACGGCTTCGCCGCCGTCCTGCCGCTCTGCGGCGGACACGTGACCCTGGTCGCCGAGGTCGCGGCGGAGCACGTCGGCACGGAGGACGCGCTGCCGGGCCCGTGCCCGGTCTGCGGGTCGCGCGTGGGCGTGCGCTGGCCGAGCGCCGTGCTGTGCGGGACGTGCGAGTGGCGGTGGGGCGACGTGCCCGACGGTGAGCTGCCACCGCCGCGCGTCGACGTCGTCTACTACCTGCGGCAGCGCGACGACTTCGGCGACCGGGTGAAGATCGGCACGACCGCGAACCCGCGGCGACGGCTCGCAGCGGTGCCGCACCAGGAGCTCCTGGCGTTCGAACGCGGCGACCGGTCCGTCGAGCGACGACGGCACACGGCCTTCGCCGACGACCGGTTCCCGAGGACGGAGTGGTTCCGGACCACGCCCGCGCTGCTCGAGCACGTCGCACGGGTCGCCGCGGGCGTGGACGACCCGTGGGCGCTGCACGCCCGGTGGACGAGCGAGGCACTGGCGCTGCGCGGCTGAGGCCGGCTCCCGGTCCCTGCGCGGCAAGGACCGGCTCCCGTTCCCTGCGCGGACGTGTGCCGTGCGCGACGCGGGTCGTGGAGGTGCTGCGCGGCGGTGCCGCGCAGCACCTCGGGTCAGGCCGCTGCGGCCGTCGCGCGCTGCCGGTCTGCTGCCGGGTCGTCCCGCAGGAACCGGTCGGCGGTGCGCAGGGACAGCGCCATGATCGTGAGCGCGGGGTTCGCGATGACGGCACTCGGGAACACCGAGTTGTCACACACCCACAGGTTCGGCACGTCCCACGACCGACCCGCCGGGTCGACGACGGACGACCCGGCGTCGGAACCCATGCGCGCCGTGCCGATCGTGTGGGCGGTGCGCTCGAGCACCCGGACGTCGGTCCCGCCGGCAGCCTCGACGATGGCGGTCATCGTGCGGACGGCGTGGGCGCGGATCGCGTCCTCGTTCGAACCCGGCGAGAACGTCACGCGGGCCCGCGGCACGCCGTGCTCGTCGAGGTCGTCGGAGAGCACGAGCCGGTTGTCGTCGTACGGCAGGCACTCGGCGTTGATGCCGACGCCGGCCGTCCGCGGGTAGTCGCGCATGGCCTTGACGAGCTCGGCACCGCGCAGCCCCCCGCCACGGACCAGGGTGGTCGCGAAGGTCAGCGGCTGGACGCCGAGGCTCTGGATCAGGTACCCACCGGCGAAGTCGGCGTCCGCGGGCCGGACGAAGTCCTCGGTGATGATCGACGACGGGTAGCCGCGGTACGACCGCATCGACTCGTCGAAGGTCGCCCACACCTGGGTCGCCCCGTGCGCCGTGAAGTTCCGACCGACCTGGCCGCTGCTGTTGGCCAGCCCGGTGTGCAGGAGCAGACGCGGCGTCTCCACCCCACCCGCGGCCAGCACGAGGGACCGGCACCGCTGGCGGCGCTCACGGCCGTCGCGCGTGTAGAGCACGGCGCACACCCTGCCGTCGGCGTCGAGCTCGATGCCGTGCACGAACGACTCCGGACGGATCTCCGCGCCGAAGGCGACGGCGGCGGGCAGGTAGGTCGTGTCCATCGACACCTTCGCCCCGTTGCGGCAGCCCTGGTGGCACGACCCGCAGGACACGCACGCCTGACGCAGCCCGTGGTGCTCCTGCACCCGGTCCTCGGTGGTCAGGGCGACCGGTGCGTCCGTCGCGGTGATGCCGAGCGCCGCGGTGCCGCGCATCATCATGTCCGACGAGGCGTTCCGCGCGGGCGGACCCATCCGGTACCGGCGGTCCGGGTCCCACGGGTAGTGCGCGGGGCCGGCGACGCCGACCTCGTGCTCGACGCGCTCGATGTACGCGGTGAGCTCGGCGTGGTCGATCGGCCAGTCCTCGCCCTGCCCGCTCTCGGTGCGCAGACGGAGGTCGTGCGTGCTCGGGCGCGGGGTGAAGGCGCCCCAGTGCAGGGTGGAGCCGCCGACGCCGGTCCCGCTGTTGTTCGGACCGAAGGCGGTCGGAGCGGCACCACCGCTGAAGCGTTCGTCCATCCAGTTGATGTCCGCCGGTGCCTCGACCTCGTCGGGCGTGTGGTCGCCGGGCTCGGTGTTCCGACCGGCCTCGAACGCGACGACGCTCAGGCCCTCGCGGGCGAGGCGAGCGGTCAGCGGGGCGCCGCCGGCACCCGTCCCGACGACGACGACGTCCACGACCTCGTCGTCCTGGTGGTGGCGCTGTGCGTCGAGTCTCATCGTCCTGCTCCCTCGGGTTCCCACGCTTCCCGCTGCCCGGCTCCGAGCAGCTGGAAGCCCTGCTTCCGGACGCCGTCGCCACCGTTGGCGAAGCCGTCGTAGTCGATCTCGGACATCGTGGCGGGGTGGGCGAGCCACTGCTTCACGAGGTCCACGCTGGCGTCCTCGAACCAGACGCGCAGCTGTTCCGCCCCGAGCGGGCCGTCCGACCGGTACCGGCCGGCGGCGACGTCCTCGAGCACCGCGGGCAGGTCGCCGGAACCGACCGTCGCGAGCACGTCCAGCGCACCGCGGTAGGCGTCGGCGTCCTCCGGCATCCCGTCGGGGCGCCATCCGTCGCCCTGCCCGGCGGCGAGCTGACGGTCGACACGGAGCGCGACGTCCACCTCTCCCGGCCCTGCCTGCGGGACGACGATCCGAGCCACCGCCCGGAGCACGTCGAGCTGCTGCGGGGACAGGGCCTCCGGCGTCGCGGCGGGGTCGTCGGGCAGCGCACGCACCGCGAGCACGCCCCGGGTCCGAGCACTCACCCGCGGCGAGGCGATCACCCGGGCCTGGTCGGCGGGGACGACCGGTCCGTGGGCGACACGCCGCTCCCAGAAGCTGCGCACGAGCGCGGCGACCTCCTGCGGGCGCTCCCACGGCAGCAGGTGCGCGGCGCCAGGTACCTCGTGCAGCTCGGCGGCGGGCCAGTGCGGCATCGTGAGGCGACGCTGCGCTCCGGCCGCCAGGTCGCCGTCCTCGGCGCCGGCGAGCACGAGCGCCGGGACGGGGTTCGGCTCGGCCGTCGTCGACCAGTCCTCCCGACTACCGCGGAGCAGCCAGTCGCGCCAGGCGCGCGGGTCGGTGCGGCGCACGTCCTGCACGGCCTGCTCGTGCCGGTCCGGGGGCAGCACGTCGGCGGTGTTCGCGTCGACGAACTCCGCCGCGTGGTCCGGCTCGATCGGCCCGTCCGCGGCCCACGAGAGCATCGCGTCGCGGCGGTCCTCGTCCATCGGCTCGGGAGCGAGGGGCGAGGCGGCGAGGAGGACGACGGCGCGGAGTCCGAACAGGCCGTTCGCGCCCGAGACCGTGCGGTCGGCGACGACCGTCGCGACCTTGCCACCCATCGAGTGACCCACGATCGCCCACTCGGTGGCGCCGCTCGCCCCGATCGCCCGCTCGACGAGCACGGCCATCTCCTCGACGGTCGTGCCACCGGAGGCGGGGCTCCGCCCGAAGCCCGGCAGGTCGATGCCGACGAGGTCGAGGGTGCCGGCGAGCTCGGAGCGGAGGAGGGCGAACTCCTCCGAGCTCGAGCCCAGCGCGTGCAGGCAGAAGGCGGTCGCTGTCATCCTTCGTTCCTACCGTCCGGATCGCGCGGGACCCAGGCTCCTGTACCCCTGCGACGTACCCCGACGGGCGGTGTCAGGAGGACGTGCGCGGTTCGTAGACCGAGAGGAGCATCGCGGCACCCAGGCGAGCCACCCGTGCGGGCTGCGCCGACCGCTGCACGGCGGACTCCACCCGGGCACCCTCGACGAGCAACGAGAGTGCCTGCGCCACGTGCGACGGCACGCCGGCACGCGCGCAGAGCTGCGTCAGGTGTGCCTCGACGTCGGCGAAGTGCGCTCGCGCGAGCTCGGCGACCGCCGGGTCGGTGCGCCCGAGTTCCGCGTGCCCGTTGATGAACGCGCAGCCGCGCCAGCCCTCGTCGGCGAAGCACTGCTCCAGGTACCCGAACACCCCGAGGACCTCGTCCCGCGGATCGTCGGCGTCCCGAGCGATGCCGTCGAGTGCCCGTCGCCACGCGCCGTGCCAGCGCTGGAGCACGGCGATGACGAGCTCCCGCTTCGACGGGTACGCGGCAGTGAGCTCGTCGCGCGTGAGTCCGGCCTCGTCCGCGACGTCGTCGAGCGTCACCGGGGTGACGCCGTGCCGTGTGAACAGGGTGTCCGCCGCGGTCGACGCCCGGCGTTGTGTCGGGGACTCACGGACGGTGGGGGTCAGGGTGAGGAGGGTCATGTGCCTTCTGCAGGGTCGGGACCGCGGGTGGCGCGAGCCTACTGGCCCGACACGCGAGCGGCGTCGAGGGCCTCGGCGAGCAGGGCTCGCATGTCGATCGGCTGCGTCGGTGCGTCGGCGGCGGCCGACCGTCGGACCGGCAGCACGGTGTCGGCGACCGAGTGGTCCGCCCCGGGCAGCGCGCGGGTCCCGCGGGAGAGCCGCGACCCGCGGATGCCGAGTTCGTTGCGCGGGATGCTCATGCGGACAGTCCCAGCAGGATCGCTGCGGACGCGGCGACGGTCACCGAGAGCAGACCGGTCGACACCGCGGCGATCTGGAGGCCACGCTGTCGGCGGGCCTCCACCACCTCGGCGAACCGCGGGGTCGTGCGACCGATCCCGGCGGCGCGGGCGGTGGTGGGTCCGGTGTCCAGGTCGGTGGCGATGATGGTCACGGTCGTCGTCCTCGGGTCTCCGGGGGGCCGGCCGATCCGGCACCCGTCCACCGAGGACGCTAGGAGACCGCGGCGCCGGGCGGACGCCGACCGGGCGACGACGACGAAAGACGGACGTCCGGCAGTCCTCGTCCGACGATCTCCGGACATCCCTGCTGTGCGGACCACGTCGTCCACCCCCGGACCGGGGACACCGGTGTCCGGACAGCGCCGCGTCCGGCGGACAGAATGCACGGGACCCATGAACCCGATCACGCCGCCACGCATCGACGTCGAGACCCAGAGCTCCGACCTCGACGAAGCCCGCGACTTCCTCGCGACCGCCTACGCGGGGAACGAGTGGAGCGCCGACGCGACCGGACAGCCGTTCGCGTTCCGCTACTCGGCGGTGGGGGACGCCGCGATGTCGCTGCGGTCGATCCGCTTCGACGGCCACCTCGAGGGCGTCATGACGCCGTCCGACGACTTCGTGGTGCAGTGGACGACCCGCGGCACCGCTGCGATCGGGTCGGGAGACGCCCGGATCGTGATGGAGCCCGGTCGACCGCAGCTCTGGCCGCAGCAGGGCGCCGCGTTCTCGTACGACGACTACGACCAGCGCATCGTCCAGGTCAACCGGAGCGCCCTCGAGGAGGTCGCCGGTGAACGCGGGACCGCGCCCGGGCAGCTCGTGCTCGACCACACCGTCCGACCGGACGAGCGGGGGATGCGCGTCTGGCGGAGCAGCGTCCAGCTCATCTCGCACACCGTCCTCGACCGCCGTGCCTCCCCGCTGCTGCAGGCCGAGATGGGTCGGCTCGGGGCGCTGGCACTGCTGGAGCTGTACCCGATCGTCAGCGCCTCGCTGCCGGACGAGCTGCTGCTCCCCCGCAACGCGCACGTCCGACGAGCCGTCGAGTACGTCCACGAGCACGCGCACCTGCCGATCACGAGCACCGACCTGGCGCGGGTCGCGTCACTCAGTCTCCGCGCCCTCCAGACGGCGTTCCAGCGGACCTTCGAGCTCTCGCCGAACGCGTACATCCGACAGGTCCGGCTCGACCGCGTGCGCGAGGCGCTGCTCGCCGGCGACCCGGCGACGACGAACATCGCCGAGGTCGCGCGCGAGTGGGGGTTCGCCCACGCGGGCCGCTTCTCCGCGACCTACCAGCAGCGCCACGGCGAGTACCCGCGTCAGACCCTGCGCCGATCCGGCCGTCAGCGCGCGTAGGCGTCGACGAAGAGCGCTCCGCGGAGGTCCCGCAGGGTGTCGACGAGCCGCTCGATCGTGCGCCCGGAGATGCCGGACACCTCGAGGTCGTACGGACCGAGCGCCGGCAGGCGGCCGGTGCGGATCCGTACGACCTCCCACCCGACGGCGCGGACGGCACGGTCCTTCCGCCGGTCGGTCTCCTGCCGGGGTCCGACGTGCTCGAGCCCGTGTCGGCCCGTGCTGTCGTACTCGATCGCGACGCGCAGCTCCGGGAGCACGATGTCCGGCCAGGCCTCGACGTGGTCGAAGAACGGGCGGTCGAGCCGGATGGCCGTGTGGTCGAACGTGAAGGCGAACCGGTCGCGCAGCGCCTGCCGCAGGTCGGCCTCGACCGCCGACGCCGGCGCGGGGGCGCACACGCTCGTGAAGGAGTCACCCGACGGGACCCTCGGGGTCTTCGGGCAGATCGACCGCGGGACCGGCTGCGACGACCGTGCACCGCTCGCCCGTGTCGAGCGTGCGCCCGACCGTCCCGCAGCACGAGCCCCCGATCGGGACGACGCCACCGCACCGGTCGGCACCCGGCCCACGCCGGGGACCGGGCCTCGCCCCGGAGCCGACGGGAGCGTCCGGCGGCCGCTGACCCGCTCCGCCCGCTGCGGCGGCGGGATCGCTGCCGGCCAGTCCTCGGGGAGCACCGGCCACCGCTGCGGTGCCGCCTGCAGGTGGCACTCGGGGCACCAGACGGACCGTCGGCGCTCCCGCCCGGGTCGCGACCGCTGCTCGGCAGGCGTTGCGACGAAGACGTGACCGACGTCGCACTCCCACGTCAGCAGCACCTCGGCCGCGGGCGGCACCTGCGTGAGCACCACGCCGTGGTTCCACTCCGGGTGGTACTGCCGCACGAGCACCGGGTACGACGCCCACGCCGAGCGGAACTCGCCGACGGCGTACGGTACGGCGGTGCCCCGCGACCACTGTCGCCGTCGCCACCACGCGTCCACCGGTTCGACCACGCCGTCACCGTAGGGAGCACCTCCGACACCGCGACTGCCGAGCCGTCGAACGCCCGGGCCGGGTCAGCCGTCGAGCGCGTTCCGGACGTACCCGACGACCGCGTTCGCGTGCCCGTGGCCGAACCCGTGCTCGTCCTTCAGCCAGGCCACCACCTCCGCGTGCCGGTGCCCGTCCAGCTGCTCGGCGACCAGGTCGAGCCAGTCCTGCACGGGGCGCCCGTAGGTCCGCTCGATGCTCGGGAAGTACGAGGCGGGGCCCTTCGGCTTCGACCCGTCCTCCGGCGGCTCCGGAGCGGTCACGCGGCGTGTCGTCATGGCCGCCAGGGTAGCCGTGGTCGCAGGACGTGCGGACGCCGGCGCCGCCGCCGTGGCCTCAGCGGAACCCGTCGTCCCGCCGGCTGCGGTGCAGGGTGTCGCTCGGGTGCTCGCCGAAGCGGTCGGCGTACGCGGCGGCGAACCGACCGAGGTGCGCCCACTGCCACCGGCGCGCGACGTCGGCCACCAGGAGGTCCCCGCCGGACGTCTCGAGCTCCCGTCGGGCACCGTCGAGCCGCTCCGCCCGGAGCCTGGCCATCGGCGACTCCCCGAACCGACGGTGCATCGCGTTCTGCAGTCCCCGCTCGCTGATCCCGACGGCGTCCGCGATGTCCCGGAGCGTGACCGGCTGGTCGGCGTGCGCGCGGATCCACTCCGCTGCGCGCGCGGCGGAGCCACGGCCGGTCGGCGCGACGGCCGGCAGGACCGGGAAGGCCGCCACGACGGCGTCGGCGATCTCCGCGTTGATCGTCTGTCGGACGGCGTCGGCGAGCGCGGCGTCCATGACCGGTCCACCGTGCGCACGGATCACGGCACGCAGGGCCCGCCGCGCGGACTCGTCCGGGGACTCCGGCGCGAGGACCACCGGCCCGGTCGGCAGGTGTCCCCTGCGCACGAGCGCGCGACGGAGCACGCGGTCCGACAGGTGGACCATCGTGATCGTGCGGACGTCCGCCGTGAAGGCGTAGCGACGCGAGGCGGTGAGCAGGACCGGTGCACCCGGCTGCACGGCGAGCGGGTCGCCGCCGTCGAGGTCCTCGATGGTCGCACTGCCGTCCCCGATCCAGAAGACGATGTGCTCGTCGCGCGGCTGCATGACGCCGGCCCGCGTGCCCTGGACCTCGGCCCGGCGGACCGAGACCTCGGCGTCGCCCGCGCCGAGGTAGCGGAAGGTGTCGAGCGCGCTGTCGATCCCGCCGGCGGTCCCGTAGATCTCGTCGAGTTCGTCACCCCGGTGCTCGCTGACCGCCTCCACGCGGAAGCGTCGGAACGTGGGGTGCTCCGTCCCTCGTGCCTGCCCAGTCACGATCGCATGGTCTCAGGACCGGCGGCCGGTGTGCGCTTCCCGGACAGCGTGTCCCGGTGTCGGAGTCGCCGTCCGTGCACCTCCGGACGGCCGAGGGCGGACGGCGGACGGCGGACGGCGGACGGCGGACGGCGGACGGCGGAGCGTGCGGACGGGTCACCACCGGATGCGGGCGAACTCCTCGCGCAGTCGCCGCGCGCGACCGGGGTGCACCTGCTCGACCCAGCCGATCCGGCCGAGCAGGTGCGCGCGGAGGTCGGGGTGCCCGGCGCGGTCCTGCGACGCCGGGCCGTGGACGACGCAGTTGTGCAGGACGGCGTGCAGCCGGTCGACCTCACGGCGACCGGGCGACGGCCGCTCGTTGACGACGACCCCCGTGACCGACTGCCGGCTCCCCCGCCTCCGGACCCGGCTCTTGCGGGGGTTGAGCCGGTACCCCTGCTCGGTCACGATCCGCTCGACGCCGCGCAGGAAGGCGTCGGGTCGGGCGGCCAACCGGTGGTCGCCGCTGAAGGTCAGGTCGTCGGCGTAACGGGTGTACCGGGCACCGGTCGCTCCCGCCCAGCCGGCGAGGCGGGCGTCGAGGTGCCGCAGCGCCGTGTTGGCGAGGGCCGGCGACGAGGGCGCGCCCTGTGGCAGGTGGGCGACGGCGAGGGCCTCGCGCAGCGCGGCTCGTTCCTCGGGACTCCCGCCGGCGGGCATCGCGGTGAGGACGTGGGGCGGGACCCGGTGGGTGCAGAGCCCGGTCAGGACGTGCGCGAGCGGTTCCGCGTAGCCGGCGGACCGGAACACGCCGTAGACCGTCGGGGCGGTGACGCTGGCGAAGAACGTGGTCAGGTCGGCGCTGAGCACGACGTGCTGCCCGGTGTGCACCGCGGCGCCGGTGACGACGCTCCGTCCCGCCACGAACCCGTGGGCGGCGTCGTGCACCGGGAGCCGGACCAGCAGGCCGTCCAGGACGGTGCGCTGCGTCCGGCGGAGCAGGTCCATCGGCTTCTCGAGCAGGCGCGGTACCCGTCCGGGCCGGACCACCCACTCGTGCCGGACGTGGTGGAGCGGACTGCCCGCCGGGGCGTGCCGGTTCCACGCCCGGGTGTCGGCGAGCCAGAGCAGCCGACCGACGGTGACGTCGAGCGCCCGGGCGAGCTCCGGGAGCGTGTCGACGAGCAGCGGGCTCTCGGTTGCGGGGCGTGCGCGGACGGCGGTGACCGGACGGGCGAGCACGCGGACCGGACGCCGGGCCTCGCGGGAGCGGTGCAGGGCGGCGAGCCGGGGCGCCGCGGCGAGCACCCGGGCGAGCTGGCGGGGTGCGTCGACGGGCGGTCGCGGGTAGGTGTCGAGCGCCGCCCCGACGGCTCGTCCCACGTAGGCGCGGTCGACGCCGACCACGGCGTAGCCGGCGGCGGTCAGGTCGTCGACGGCCCACGAGTCGGCGGTGAGGAAGGCGTCGGCGAGCGCCGTCGCCACGACCTCGAGGGGCGTGGGGTTCCCGGAGGACCCGTCGGTGCCTCCGTGCGGCGTCGCGCGCGGAGCGCGCCGTCCCGCTCGGGGCGTGTCGTCCTGCTGGTCCTGCGTGCCCCGGGGTGACCCCGGAGAGGTCGACGCGTCGCGCGCGTCGGCCGCCTCCCCCGGGAACTCCACGCGGTCACCCTACGGTGTGCGACCGACGGACGGGAGGCGCGCGGCCGGACCGCCACGCGCCTCCCGTCCGGCTCCGGTCCCGCTAGCGACGTGGGCGGCCGAGCAGGACCGTGCCGACCACCGCGGCGATGCCCGCCCAGACGAGCGGACGCGTCACGCGGCGGCGCTTCGCCACCCAGCCGCCGTCGGTCGCGTTGTGGGCGTCGGCGGGCTCGTACAGGTTGCCGTCGCTCGGCACGCCCTTGCCCCGGAGCGCGAACGTCTCCACCATCGGCTTGGTGATCTTGTGGAACAGTCCCGGGAACACGTACTGCAGCGGCACGAGCGACGCCTGGATCCGCCCGACGAAGCGGTAGCGCTTCGGGTGCAGCGCGGCGCGGACGACGGCCCGACCGGCGCGCTCGACCGACACGGTGGGCGGCAGGGGGTGCGAGGTCTTGCCGGTGTAGTTCGCCCCGTTCTGGTAGATCGGGGTGTCGATCGTCGAGGGGAGCAGGGCGGTGAACCGGATCCCGGTGCCCGCGTACTCGTCGCCGAGGACGTCGACCAGACCGAGTGCGGCGTGCTTGCTCGTCACGTACGCCGACTGGTACGGCGCGGAGAGCAGCGACTGGATCGACCCGACGAGCACGTACGTCCCCGTGCCGCGCTGCTTCCAGTGCGGCAGCAGCGCGGAGATCGCGTGGAGGTGCCCGTACAGGTTCGTGTCGACGACGCGCTTGAACGCCTTCGTCGGGGTCTGCTCGAAGAGCCCGTAGACGAAGAGCGCCGCGTTGCCGACGAAGACGTCGATCCGGCCGAACCGTGCGGTGGTGGTGGCGACGAGGTCGCGCACGGCGTGCTCGTCGGCGACGTCGGTCGGGATCGCGACCGCCTCGGCGCCGAGTGACCGGCACTCGGCCGCGGCGGCCTCGAGGCTGTCGTGGCTGCGAGCGGCGAGCACGAGGGTGGCCCCCTGTCGGGCGAACTCGTGCGCCGCGGCCCTCCCGATGCCGCTCGATGCTCCGGTGACGACGACGATCTTCCCGCGGAACCGTTTGGTCATGACCTCGTTGCTACCCGCGACCGGCTGCGACGACGCCCAGGCCGGGTGCGGTCGCCCCACGGCTTCCCGGACGTGCCCGGGGGTGCGACGATGGGCGCATGCCGAAGGACGAGCTGACGGTCGAGGAGGCGACGGCGATCGCCGAGCACGCCCGGTCCGGGGCGCTCCCGCTCGAGGACCCCGAGGTGCGCCGCGTCGTCGAGCAGGCGAACCGGACGCTGGTCCGGGCGCAGATGTGGGGCGAGGACCGCAGCCCGAGACTGCGCCGGCGTCGGCGGTGGCTCGCCGCGGGCGCGCTGGTGATGGTCCTCGTCTGGGTCGCCGGGCTGCTCGTCCCCCTCGCCTTCCGTCTCGGCCTCTGAGACCGGCGGTCGACCGACGCGCGAGCGCGGGCGCGTCGACCGATCGTCGCGTGAGCCGCGTCGCGTGAGCGCGGCTCAACACGCCCGGCCCTCGGAGTGGGGTTGCCCGGAACACCCCGTCCGGGTTGACTCGACCGCGTGACGAGCACCGCGGACCGCCCCTCGTCGACGCCGACGTGGACGATCAGCGTGCGCGACGACACCGGTCCGATCGTGCTCGGCGGCCTCCGGACGTCGTGGGCTCCGCTGGCGAAGCAGACCATCATCGCCGCGCTGATCGTCGGGGCTGCCGTGGGGAGCACCTTCTCCCCGTGGCTCGAGGTCACCGACGCCCCGCTGATGTGGAGCGGGGTCGCGATCGCCCTCCTCGGCCTGGTCTTCGCCGCCGTGGCCGTGCGCTCGTCCGCGGCGATGCGGGTCGAGCTGCTCGTCCCCGCGATCGACTTCTTCGCGGTCGGCTTCCTGCGCTTCGGCACCGGCGACGCCGCCTCGGTCTTCACCGCGATCGTGGTGCTGCCCGTGGTGTGGGTCGCCGCGAACCCCGGGCGACGGCACGTGGTGTGGCCGGTGCTCGGCACGACCGGCACGCTGCTGCTGTCCTACGCGATCTCCCCGACCGAACCGCGGCCGAGCGAGCTCGTGCGGCTGTTCATCGTCGTGTTCGTGTTCGGGGCGACGGCTGCCGTGACGAACGAGCTCGCGCGGCAGGCCGGCCTCCAGCTCGCCGCGGTGCAGCGCCGGCGTCGGGTGGCCGAGGGCGAGATCGACCGCGCGGCCCTCGTGCAGCAGTCGCTCCTGCCGACGACCGCCGCGGGGCTGCCCGGGGAGCTCCGCGCGGTGGGCGTGTGCATCCCCGCGCGGACGGTCGGCGGCGACTTCTACGACTGGTTCCCCACCCCCGACGGCGCCGCCTTCACCCTCGGCGACGTGATGGGCAAGGGCGTCGGCGCCGGCATGATCGCCGCCGCCGTGCGCTCGCTCATCCGCAGCACCGTCGACGAGTCCGACCCCGCGGTCGCCGTCCGCCGCGCCGCGACCGGGCTCGCGACCGGGACGTCCGACCTGACCAGCGGACAGTTCACGACGTGCTTCCACGTGCGGGTCGACCGTGACGGGCACGCCCGGTGGGTGGACGCCGGGCACGGGCTGACGGTGCTGCGGAGCGTCGACGGCACCGTCCGCCCGCTGCGGTCGGCGCACCTGCCGATCGGTGTCGGCACGAGCTGGACCGCCGAGGACACCGTCCTCGAGCCCGGCGACGTCATCGTGGCCGTGAGCGACGGCGTGCTCGACCTGTTCGGCGGCGACCTCGACTCGCTCGACCGCTTCGAGGCGTGGGTGGCGGAGCGGGACCACCCGCAGCAGGTCGTCGACGGCATCGCCGAGCTCGCGCACGCCGACGAGCACCCCGACGACGTCACCGTGCTGTGCGTCGGCTACGTCCCCTGAGCGGACCGACCCCTCGTCGCGACCGCGGTCCGGCGCGCGTGTCCCTCGAAGTGTGGACTGGTCACCGGACCGATCACGGGGGATGATCGTGCGTCCCGTCCACCGACGGGCACGAGGACAGGGATCCCCCGGATGCTGCACGACCACACGCCGACCGACGCCGCCCACACCGTCGACCGACGCCGCTTCCTGGCGCTCGGGCTGGGCAGCGCCGCAGCCACGACGGCCGCCGTCGGAGCGGCACTGACGCCGGACGACCACGCCGCTGCGGCCACCACGACGTGGTCCGGAGGGGTGCTCCTCGCCGCTGACGAGTTCGACGGCGCCGCCGGCAGCGCCCCGAACCCGGGGATCTGGCGGTTCGACACGGGCGCCGGCGGGTGGGGGAACGCCGAGCTGCAGACCTACACCGACTCGCGACGGAACAGCGCGCTGGACGGCGCGGGCAACCTCGTCATCACCGCACGACGCGAGGCCGACGGCACGTACACCTCCGCGCGGCTGAAGACCGAGGGCACCTTCACCGCGCAGTACGGCCGGATCGAGGCACGCATCCGGATCCCGCGCGGGCAGGGGATCTGGCCCGCGTTCTGGATGCTCGGCGCGGACATCGGGCAGGTCGGATGGCCGGCCTGCGGCGAGATCGACGTGATGGAGAACGTCGGGTACGAGCCCGGTGTCGTGCACGGCACCGTGCACGGACCCGGCTACTCGGGAGCGCAGGGGCTGTCGGCCGCTGCGACCCTGCCGAACGGTGCGGCCTGGGCGGACGCCCACCACGTCTTCGGGGTCGATTGGCGCCCGGGATCGGTCACGTGGCTCGTCGACGGCGTCGCGCAGCGCACGGTCACCCGGGCCGACGTGGGGACGTCGCCGTGGGTCTTCGACAAGCCGTTCTTCGTGCTGCTCAACGTCGCCGTAGGCGGCACCTGGCCCGGGTCGCCGGATGCGACCACGCGGTTCCCGCAGCAGATGCTCGTCGACTGGGTGCGGGTCTGGCAGCAGTCCTGACGGCGAACGGGACCCGCGGGGCGAGCCCGCCACGCTCCTCCCCTCCGTCCAGTGCTCAGCGCCTCGCGCGTGCCAGCAACCAGAGGTACGTCGCGTGGCCGACCAGCGCCAGGCCGAAGAACACCGCGGCGACCGCGTAGACGCGGTCGAGCTCGCCCTGGCCGATGACGAGCATCACGACGCAGAACACCACGGCCGCGGCGAGGACGCCGACCTGGATCGTCGACCAGATGCGGCGGAAGCGGGGCATGCCGGAGTCGTCCACGGCCCCATTCTGCCCGACCGGCGCGACGGACCCGGGTCGCCGCGGCCTACTTCTCCGGGTCGTGGCCCCAGTTCATGAGCGAGTACCGCCACTTCGAGTCGTGGGAGTCGCCCTTCGGTTCCTGCTTCGAGTGCCGCGCCACGTAGCCGACGACCTTCCGCATGTGGGCGTAGTCGTCGTCGGTGTAGTCGCCCTGCTTCTTCTCGAGGATGCGGACGATGTGCCGCCCGCTCTCGTGTCCGGTGGACTCGCCGCCGCCGTCGGACTTCTGTCCGACCTCCTTCGACTCGTCCGTGTCGAGCCACTTCCGCAGTTCGGACGCGGTCATGTTCACCGCGTCGGCGAAGTCGTCGCGCGTCTGCTTCTCGTCGTGCTGGTCGTCGCTCATGGCGGCCAGCGAACGCGCCGGGCCTGGGTGTCCACGCAGCGCTGCGTGTCCCCCGTTCCGGTGCGCTGATCGGACGCCGCTCCGCGTCCGTCCAGCACTGGTCGGGTTGTGTGTCCCCCGAACACCCCCACGACAGGAAGCGAGAGCAACATGCGCGCAGTGGTCTGGCACGGCATCGGGGACATCCGTCTCGACGAGGTCCCGGAGCCCACCATCCAGCACCCGGAGGATGCGATCGTCCGGATCACCCGCAGTGCGATCTGCGGCACGGACCTGCACTTCGTCCGCGGCACCATGGCACCGATGGAGGAGGGCACCATCCTCGGGCACGAGGCCGTCGGCGTCGTCACCCAGGTCGGTGACGCCGTCCGCGGGTTCAGCGCCGGGGACCGCGTCGTCATCAACTCGACGATCTCGTGCGGCGCGTGCCGGTACTGCCGGATGGGCAAGACCGCGCAGTGCGACGTCGCGAACCCGAACGGCCCGCAGGCCGGCACGAGCTTCTTCGGCGGCCCGCAGTCGACCGGGCCGGTGAACGGTCTGCAGGCGGAGTACGTGCGCGTGCCGTACGCCCGCAACACGATGCACCCGCTGCCCGAGAACGTGAGTGACGAGCAGGCGATCCTGCTCTCCGACATCTTCCCGACCGGCTGGTTCGGCGCCGAGCTCGCCGGGGTCACCCGCGGCGACGTCGTGGTCGTGTTCGGCGCCGGCATCGTCGGCCAGTTCGCCGCCGCCTCCGCCTACAAGCTCGGCGCAGCCCGCGTGATCGTCGTCGACGGCGAGGAGACCCGGCTCGCCGCGGCGCTCGCGCAGCACTGCGAGGTCGTCGACTACAACCGCGAGGACCCGGTGCAGGCGATCATGGACCTGACGAACGGCATCGGCGCGGACGCCGTGATCGACGCCGTCGGGGTCGACGCGGAGCGCCCGAAGCAGGGCCCCGCAGCGGTGTCCGACGAACAGGCCCAGCAGTTCGACGCCGAGGTGCAGCAGGTCGCGCCAGACGCCTCGCCGGACGGCTTCGGCGAGCAGCAGCAGTGGAAGCCCGGTGACGGCCCGTCGCAGGTCGCACAGTGGGCGGTCGCGTCGGTCGCGAAGTACGGCCGCATCGGCATCATCGGCGTCTACGGTCCGACCGCACAGTCGTACCCGATCGGCGAGGCGATGAACAAGAACCTGACGATCCGGATGGGCAACTGCGACCACCACTCGGTCACCCCGCCGCTCATCGACCTGGTGGCATCGGGGCAGTTCGACCCGACCGCGCTGATCACCGAGCACGAACCCATCGGCGACGCGATCGCCGCGTACGAGGCCTTCGACCGCCGCGAGCCCGGCTGGGTCAAGGTCGAACTGGAGGCGACACGATGACCACCGCACCGAGCGACCAGTACGCCTTCGGCGACCCGCGCAGCCGCTACCCCGACGTCTCTCCGGAGCCGCAGGCCCAGGACGAGCCAGGCCTGCAGTCGCAGATGACCCCCGTCCCCGACCTCGGCGAGTCCAGCTACCGGGGCACGGGGCGCCTCGAGGGCCGGAAGGCCCTCATCACCGGAGCCGACTCGGGCATCGGCGCCGCCGTGGCGATCGCCTTCGCCCGCGAGGGGGCCGACGTCGTCCTGGCCTACCTGCCCGAGGAGCAGTCCGACGCCGACCACGTGATCGAGCAGATCGAGGCGGCCGGGCGGAAGGCGGTCGCGGTCCCCGGTGACCTGCGCGACAATGCCTACGCGGGGCAGCTCGTCGAGCGCGCCGTCGCCGAGCTCGGGGGCATCGACGCGCTGGTCAGCGTCGCCGGCAAGCAGCGGTGGCAGCCCGACCTGCTCGACATCACCGACGACCAGTTCGAGGCGACGTTCGACGTCAACGTGTTCGGGCTCTTCCGCCTGGTGAAGGCAGCCCTGCCGCATCTGCAGCCGGGGTCGACGGTCACGACGACCGCGTCCATGGAGGCCTACCAGCCCGCGCCGGACCGCCTCGACTACGCGGCGTCGAAGGGCGCGATCAACAACTTCTCCAAGGGGTTGTCGCAGCTGCTCGTCGAGCGCGGCATCCGGGTCAACATCGTCGCCCCGGGTCCGACCTGGACCGTCCTGCAGCCGAGCGGCGGCGTCGACCCGGAGTCGCTGCCCGAGTTCGGCAGCAGCGAGTCGCCGATGGGCCGCGCGGCCCAGCCCGCCGAGCTCGCGCCGGCGTACGTGTTCCTCGCGTCGCAGGAGTCGAGCTTCGTGGCCGGCGAGACCCTCAACGTCAACGGGGGCATGGTCACGCCCTGACCCCGGACCGCCTCGGCTCGTGGAGCGGACACGCTGCTCCCCGAGCGGGAATGCCCGCGCAGCCGCCGACGTCGAACCATCCACACACCACGCGAAGGAGCACACCATGACCCTCGACCTCCACAAGGGGAACAGCGTCGACACCGAGCGTCACTGCCTGCCGACCAGCACCCTGCACGCCCTGCACGACGACCAGCAGGAGCAGACGTTCGGACGCTGGCTCGGCCAGATCAACGGACAGCGCTGAGCGCGTTCGCTGCGCGCTGACGGACGGGAGGCGCGGTGCCGGCTGGCACCGCGCCTCCCGTCCGTTCGTGGTCACGCCGGACACCGCCGGTCACGGCGAGACGCCGTCACGTCGGCGCGGCGCTGCTAGGTTGCAGCTGTGTCGTGGGGTCGGTGGTGGTTCGCGCTGCAGGCGTCGGGCGGCGCCGTCTGGTGGCTGCTGGTCCCCACCGTGCCGATCGTCCGGACCGCGACGCTCGGCTCGCTCGACCCCGTGCCGGTCGCCGCACTCGACGTCCCGCTCTTCGTCGTCGCCTCGGCACTGGCCGCCGCGGGCCTCCGCTGGTCCGCCGTCGTCGCCACGGGGTGGACGGTGCTCGTGCTGCTCGGGACGGCCGCCTGGGCGACGGTCACCCGTGAGGCGGGCTGGGGTGTCGTCGCGATGACCGCAGCGACCGTCGGCTCCGTCCTCGCGCTGTGCCACGTGCTGCTCGGGCGGGTGCCGACCGAACTCGTCACGTCGGGTCCGCTGCGCTTCCGGACCGCCGACCCGGACGCGGGACCCGTCCGGCACCTCCTCGGGACCGCGGTGCAGATCGTCGTGTTCTGGGGGCTCTTCCTCGGCGTCCTCCCGCTGCTGATCGCCGCCGCCGAGACCCGGTGGCGGCTCCGTCCCCCGCTGCCCGACGCCGTCGTGCAAGTGGTCAGCGGGACCGGTCTCGTCGTCTTCGTGTTGGCGAGCCTGCTCGGCCTCGCCTCGGCAGTGTCGATGTCGACGCGTGGCGGCGGGACCCCGTTGCCGTCGGCGATGCCCAACCGGCTCGTGGTCGCCGGCCCCTACCGGGTGGTGCGGAACCCGATGGCCCTCGCCGGGCTGACCCAGGGCGCTGCGGTGGGGCTCGTCGCGGCGTCCTGGACGGTGCTCGTCTACGCGGTCGCGGGCTCCGTCGTGTGGAACTGCGTCGTGCGCCCGCTCGAGGAGCGCGACCTGGAGCAGCGGTTCGGTGACGACTTCCGCCGCTACGCCGCAGCCGTCCGGTGCTGGGTGCCGCGGTTGCGCCCGGTACCGCGGAGCTGAGCGCGCGCCACGGGACGCAGCACGAGCGCGCGAACCGGATGGTCCGCCCGTCCGCGTCCGGAACACGACCGGACCCGCCGGGTGCCCCGGAGCGCGTGCAGTGTGGACGGAGCCGTCCGACCGGGCGGCACCCCGCTCGCGCAGACCCGCCGGCGAGGACGGCCGGCGGGACGACGCGGGAGGTGCAACGGGTGCGATCGAGACTCTCCGACCTGCACGAGGAACCGGGCGAGTGGCACCGGCGTGGGCTGCGTCACCCGGACGAGATCGCGTCCCTCGTGCACACCCGGCTGCTGGAGAACGTCCCGGCCGACCCCGCGTACCGCGACTTCTTCTCCGCCGAGTGAGCGTCGTGCGTTCCTCCGCTCAGAGCTCCCGGAGCATGCGGCCGGCTACGGCGTCGTTCCAGGACGTGGTGGCCCCGACCTCGGTCGCGGTGTGCAGTCCCCCGTGCCCGTCCTCCAGCCCGCACCGCCACCGGTCGAACACGCTCATGCAGAGCGTCCGTGCCGTGCGCACCGCGCCGGCGACGGGCCGCTGCGGCGCTGCGTGGCGGAGCGGACGCTGCGGCGTCCTGTCGCCGAGCGGGTCCGTGGTCGCGTCGTCGGTCGGCTCCGGTTCGACAGCGGGCAGGGGGGTCGTGGTGGTGTCGTCGTGCATCTCACCAGTGGGACGTCACGAGCAGCGGATCCGTCACGAACTGACGCACCCGACACCATGCGGGCACTCTCCACGCTGCCGGTGCATGCTCGGTGGAGACCGGTCCACCGACCGGCAGCCCGAGTCGGACGGAAGGCGGGGATGAGCGACGGCACCGCGCTGCAGCACGCGTCCGACGCGACGCTCGTCGCCCGCGCGGCCGACGGCGACGTGCTGGCCTTCGAGGTGCTCGCCCGCCGGCACGGACCGCTGATGCGCGTCTACGCGGAGCAGGTGCTCGGCTCCAACGTCGAGTCCGACGACGTCGTGCAGGAGGCCTTCCTCACGGGGTGGCGGAAGCTCGCGGACCTCGAGGACGCCGAGCGGTTCCGCCCCTGGATCATGCAGATCGTCACCCGCCGGGCCCTCGACCGTCTCCGGCGTCGACGTCACCACGACGACCTGGACGACCACGACGAGGCGGCCGACCCGTCGCAGGCCCCGGAGCGTACCGTCGAGACGCGCATGCAGCTCGACGCGATGTGGGCTGCTCTGGACCGGATGCCGATCGACCAGCGTCGGTGCTGGCTGCTCCGGGAGACCGCCGGGTACAGCTACCAGCAGATCGCCGAGGAACTCGAGCTCCCGACGTCGACCGTGCGGGGCCTGCTCGCACGGGCGCGACGGTTCCTCGCCGCGGAAATGGAGGGATGGCGATGACGACCGACGACCTCCCCCTGCCCGACGACGACCTCGACGGCCACACGATCGAGGAGATCGCGGACTACCTCGACCGCGGTCGGGACCCGATCGACCCGTCCATCGAGGGCTCGGCGGTCTGCCGACTCGCGATGACGAACTTGCAGCGCCTGCGCGAGCTCTCGCTCGGCGCGCTCGAGCAGCGCGCCGGTGCCGAGCCCGACCGGGAGACCGCCTGGGTCGACCGCTTGCTCGGGGCGATTCGCGCCGAGGTGCGGCCCGGTCGCGACGTCCCGGTCGCCCACCCCGATCCGCGCCTGCGCCTGGCGGTCACCGAGGCGGCCGTGCGCGGACTCGTGCGCCGTGCCGGCGACACGATGGGCGGCGTCGTGATGGGCCGCTGCGTGCTGCGGGGCGACGTGGAGGAGCCCGGAGCCGCGGTCAGCATCGACGTGACTGCCGGGCTCGTGTACGGCGGGTCGGCCCTGGAGACCGCCGAGCGCCTGCGGGGCACCGTCGCCGAGGCCGTCGAACGGCACACCGAGCTGCGCGTCGAGGCCGTCGACGTCCACTTCGACGACGTCTACCTGCCCTGACGACCACCGCCTGACCACGACCTGCCCGACCGGCGGCGAGACGACCCACCAGCAGCGAGGAGCGCGACCATGGACGACGAAGCGATCTCACGCACGGTGACGGCCGGCATCCGACACGTCCCCGGGGTCACCGGGGTCTACCCGCCCCGCCCCGTCGCCGCCGCGGCCGAGACCGTGGTCGACGCGGTGGTGCCCGTACCGCTCCGTCTGCACGACCCCGACGTCCTGGTCGACGTGGACCGACGCGGCGGCCGCGTGCACGTCGTCACCGGCATCAGCGTCGACGGCGGCCGTCCCGCCGCGGACACCCTCCGCGCGGTGGGCGAACGGGTCCGCGACCTGCTCGACGCGGACACGACCGCGACGGCGGACCTCATCAGCGTGACCGTCCGGCTGGTCGAGGACCCGGTCGACGCGGCCGTGGCGCCTCCCGAGGGCGGGCCGTCGGACGCGACCGCGCTGCCGACGAGCGATGTCTGAGCGCTTCCGCTCGGAACTCCCCCCCCCCCGTACGGTCGTACCGACGCGCCGGGACCGTACACGCTCGTGGTCGGCGAGCACGAGCTGTCGTCCTGGGACCTCGGCCCCACCGGCAGGGCCGGCAGCGCACCGGACGGGAGGCGCGTGGCGGATCAGCGCCACGTCGCGCGTCCGACGCCGCGCCGGTCCGGAGGCACGTGGCCGGCCGGCACCGTGCCTCCCGTCCGCCGCGTCACCGGTGCGAGCGGTGAGCATGCCATGATCCGGAGGTGCGCATCGACGACTTCCCCGTCCCGGAGACCCCGGCCGCCCGAGCGGCTGCGTCGCTCGCCACGCGCTACCAGTCGACGGCGATCACGGCGCACGCCGTCCGGTCCTGGTACTGGGCAGCGGGCTTCGCGGCGCTCGACGGGCTCGACGGCGTCGACCACGAACTGCTGTGGGTCGCGGCCGTCCTGCACGACATCGGCACCGTGACCGAGTTCGACAACCACACGGTGTCCTACGAGCACGCCGGTGGGCACGTCGCCGTCGCCCTGACGACCGGGGCGGGTTGGGCCGTCGAGCGGCAGCAGCGCGCGCTCGACGTGATCGTGCGGCACAACTGGCCGGACGTCGACGTCCTCCTCGACCTCGAGGGGCACCTGCTCGAACGCGCGACCGGGCTCGACGTCTCCGGTGCGGGGGCCGAGCTGCTGCCGGAGTCGTACCTGCGCGAGGTGCTCGCACGGCACCCCCGCGGCTCGCTGGCTGCGGAGTTCGGCGCGTGCGTCGCCGACCAGGCCGCTCGCAAGCCCGACACCGCAGCGCGGCGCCTGGTCGACGGCGGTGTCGTCCGGAAGCTCGCGCAGAACCCGCTCGAGGCGCTGTCCTGACCACGACGCGCGCGCGAGGCTCAGCCGGACGTGTCAGCATCGGATCATGACCACCGCCGAACCCGACGTCCGTCACGTCGTCGAGGCGTCCGGCGACGACCTCGACGCGGCCCGAGCGGTGTTCGAGTCGGCGTACGGTGCCGCCGGGTTCCTGCCCGAGCGGACCGAGCGGGACTTCGGCTACCGGTTCCGATCGGTCGGTGGCGAGGGGATGTCGCTGGACTCGAAGCGCTTCGACGGTCGGATGGCCGGCGAGGTCGACGCGACGAGCCACTACTTCGTGACGTGGGTCAGCGACGGCGGCGGACTGCTGGACATCGACCGCGACGAGGTGGCGCTCGCGCCCGGACGCCCGATCGTGTTCCCGAGCGAGCGCCCGTACCGCTTCGACCTCGCCGACGTCCGGCAGAACGTGGTGCAGTTCGACCGCCGCACGCTCGAGCGCACCGCCGCCGAGCTGCACGGCACGGAGCCGGCGCCGCTCGTGTTCGACCACGCCGCGCTGCCCCGACGGGAGGACGTCCGGACGTGGAACGCCGAGCTGCGGGCCTCCGCGCAGGTCGTCCTCGGTGCCACGCCGCTGTCCCCGCTCGCGATGGCCGAGGCCACCCGGCGCACCGCGCTGGCGATGCTCCGGACCTTCCCGCACACGACCCTCGCGCCGGCCGCGCCGGTGCCCGTCGGCGCACGGGGCCGGGTGCAGCAGGCGATCGAGTACATGCACGCCAACGCCGACGTCCCGATCACCACGACCGACGTCGCCGAACACGTCGGGCTCAGTGTCCGCGGGCTCCAGCAGGGCTTCCAGCGGCAGGTCGGGATGTCACCGAACTCGATGCTCCGCGGGATCCGCTTCGACCGGATCCGGACGGAGCTCCGGTACCACTCGGTGGGCGAGACGACCGTGGCGGACACCGCACGACGGTGGGGGTTCGCACACGCCGGGCGGTTCTCCTCCGCCTACGCGAAGCGGTTCGGGGAGCTGCCGAGCGAGACCCTGCGCGCGCGTCGCTGAGCGACTGCGTGGGCCCTGCCGGGATCGAACCGACGACATCCACGGTGTAAACGTGGCGGACCGCGCAAACGTCCGCAGCGATACGCAGCGCTTCCCAGTGATGGCGCGGAAGTAGCTTGCGGACAACTGCGAACAAAAGCACCCGGCTGCGCGTGGTCACCGGCAGCACACCGGCAGCTTGTGCCGGTCGTCCTCGAGTTCCCCGCCGTGGCGCCGGCCTCCCCTACGCCGACGACACGCACCGCTACCGCCTCGGCCGCCGATATCGCCGCCCAATGAAACGGCGGCTGCCTGGCGACGCTCGGCAGGCGGCGCGAGCACGGCGTACTCCCCCCCCCCCCCCGCGGCAAACCGCTAACGTGTGTCGCGCCGTGCACGTAAAGGTCCGCCGCCGAGCAGCTGCTGATGCTTCCGGCCGAGACGACAGGCGCCCACCTCGGAACTACTGGCCGAGCTGTCCGAGCGCCGCTGCGACACCGTCATAGCCGAGAGTGGCCGCGTGTGTGATGGCACCCGTGACCGCAGGGACAATCAGCTTGGCCGCGGCGTCCCGCCATCGGGGACTACGCTCCTCGTCCGCCTGTCCGGCTGCAGCCTGCATGGCAACCCAGAGCCGCTCAGCAGCGCTCGCATAGTCGAAGCCCCCAGCGAGCGTCTCATCCTCCATCGCATCGCGAATCTCGCGCACCAGCTTCACCAAGTAGTAGCGAAGCTCCGCGCTGATGGTCTGGTCTTCCTCAAGGAGGCCAATCGCTTCGTCGACGACGGCACTGAGCCGGTCGAGTCCGCCCGGCGCGATCCTCCCCTTGGTCGCTTCAATGAGGGTGCCCAGCATCTGCAGCTGCCCCATCGCTGCTGAAGGGAATGCCGCGCCAGGGTCGGACTGCTGACCCCAAGTGGTCCCCGCATTGGCCGCCATGCGGCCCCATTGCGGGAACGACTCCCTCGAGACGTAGACGTTGAGACCGTCCGCCTCCATCTCGCTGAGCGCACGATCGATAGCCGTGAGCAGAGCGCTGGTCTCGAGCATCTTTGTAGTCGCAACCATCGGGTCAGCGTTCCAGCCTCGGGCGTCATTTGCGACCACGCCGGCTGCGGCCGCCTCGCGCCACTCAAGGAAGATGTCGTACAGCGCGTATGCGGCGTTGATCATGAGAAGAGCCTAGGTCTCGCGTGGAAGAGAGGCTCGATCGCCGGCATCGGCTTCGGCGCTTACTTCAACATCAATGTTGTCGAACCCGCCGGCTGTGACCCGGACACGATGGGTCGTCACTCCTTGCGGGCTCGTGGGTCTTGAATCTGGAACCCACTGGTACCGGGTCAGGCCTTGCGATGGTGCGCGTCCTTGTGCCCTTGATCCGCGTCGTTCCGCGGTTCTGGCTGGTGTGGAGCATCGTAGCGTTCGCGTCGCTACGCCCTTGATGTGCCCTTCCTGCGCATCGTTTTAGGACCCAAAACGGACCCTGCGGCCCCCCGGCGCGTCGCGGCGTTGTGGCTGTTCACGCTGACTTGCGTGAGAATGCCCCACCCTCTCTTGCGTTCGATCAGCCCAGAGCTCCAACTGGACAGCTGTTCGGCGCTAGCCATTTGGCGCTAGCCGACTGGCTGGGATCATCAGCTCGCAGGTTGACATAGACTGAGAGAACGCTCAGCCCATTCCGGAACTATTACCTCTGAACTGGGATTTTTCTGGCGAGCCCCTCTTCGGGGGACCTGTGCCGGTATTCAGACTTCTTCTAGCCTTCGCGAACTGACGGCAACCCGTGCTGTCAGCTGACCTAGGGGGTCTCGTGCGCACGCTGCTGCACAGGCCGCGCCAGAGGAAGCGCAGCATCGCTGCCGCAACCCTGAGCGCGCTCGCAATCCTTGGCTCGCTGCTGGTCGCAACGCCAGCGCAAGCCCTCAACGACACCGGAACCGGCGGCGTATTCGTCCCGGCAACCGGACGCTTCCTCGACACGGGGAGAAACATCGGCGGCTTCGACACCCCGATGCCTGCCAAGGGCTGGCGCACCGTCCAGGTGACCGGCAAGAACGGCGTCCCGGACGACGGTTCCGTTGGAGCTGTATCCGTCGTTGCGACCGCGGCGAGCATCTCGCATCAGGGCATCCTCTACGGGCGCCCGAACGCAGCCGCGAAGACGACGCTCATGGGTATCTACGGTGGTGAGAGCGAGCAAAACACCTCGTTCTCCGCTGTCCTCGCGGTGAATCCCGACGGCACGATTCAGGTGCAGGCCGAGACCAGCATCCGGCTCATCCTCGACGTGCAGGGCTACTACACCGCCAGCGACGACGGTACTGCCGCCGGCGGCTTCGTCCCGCTGAACGGCTCGCGCATCGCTGACACCCGCTCCGGGCTCGGCTTCCCACAGCAGACCATCGGCGCCGGCGAGCGTGTCGACCTGCAGGTCTCCGGACGCGGCGGCATCCCGAAGGGTGCTTCCGGCGCGATCATCAACATGATCGCCGTCAACCGCACCGCCTCCGTCGGGTACCTCACCCCGTACGCCACGGGCGACACCCGTCCGTCGAACTCCTTCAACTACGCCGGCAACGTGCCGACCTCGATGCAGGCGCAGGTCAAGCTCTCCGCTGACGGCAAGATCACCATCTACAACAACAACAGCACCACCGACCTCGTCGTCGACACCCAGGGTTACTTCACCGCCGCTGGGAAGGGAGGCGCCGTCTTCACTCCCGGTGCTGGCCGTGCGTACGACACCCGCTCCAGCGGCAACACAGTCATGGGAAAGAACGAAACCCGTTCCATCCAGATCGCCGGCAAAGCAGGCGTCCCCGTCATGGGCTCTGGTATCAAGGCCGTTGTCCTCTCGCTCACCTCGCTGAAGTCGACCGCTGGTGCCGGCAATGCGACGGTGTGGGCAGACGGCACAACCCGCCCGAACACGACGTCGATCAATTTCGACGAGACTACGATCCGCACGAACACCATTACGGTACCGCTCGGCGCGAACGGCAAGGTCGCAATCAACAGTGTCGCTGACCCGACCGACTACGTTTTCGACGTCCAAGGCTGGTACAGCAATCCTCAAGCCCCTCGTCTGACTTGCGCCGCTCCGTTCGGGGCTGGAACATGGACCGCTACCACGGGAAGCGATGATATTGCGGCGTCTTGCACTGTAAGCGCGCCTGCTGCAGTCGAGGCTGGGCAAACGGTCGACGTGTACCTGAACGACCTTCCGCTCGAGTCTTATTCACTGAATGACACTACGACGTCCTCGTTCACCTTCACGACTCCACCCTTGTCTGGGCTAGTGAAGCTGCGTGCAGAACTGTCCAGCAGCACGGGGTTGGCGCCCTCCGTGGCCTACGAATTTGGGGTTGGTCAGTGGCAGAACGAGGCATTACAGCCAAGTCTTGCGAACGGGGCAGTGGTGAACCCGGAAGTGGTTTCCCTTTACCCGCTTCCCCAGTCAGGGCTCCTACCTGGCGATGCTGCGATCGCTTATGAGCTCCGCGACCTGACAACCGGCGTCACGCAGGCGACCACTACTGGTAACGTCCCGCTCGGCCTTTACGACCTTCCCCGAGGGCACTCCTACTCATGGAAGGCGAAAGTTTCGGCTGCCACCGCATGGGACGAACGAGGCGATATTCAGACCGCAGATTGGTCGTTCCGAGTCGCGAACGAGGGGGAGGACGTTCCTGACGCCACCGACCCCGAGCCGACCGCGAGTGGGGAGATGACCACTTTCGCTGCACCCAACGGTTGTAGCTATTCGCCCGACACGTGGGGTAAGGCGAAGTTCAGGCCCGCTTGCGACGCCCACGACATCTGCTATGGCAATAAGAAGAAGATTAACCGCCTGACCTGCGACGTCGCGTTCCTCGGTAACCTTACGTATGCTTGCAACAAGGCTTACCCCAAGGGTGCTACGCGAAACTCTTGTGCTGGTGTCGCTGGTGGCTACTACACCGCTGTTCGTGGCGCTGGCTGGGCCTTCTATAAGGGAAACGGACGTAATAACTGATGAGAATGCCAGGGGTAGTCGTTGCTGCAATCGTTCTTCTTGCGGTCGGTTTCGTTGCAACTGCAATCGGCTCTGTATGGACCATACTGAGTCCTCCCGGTGGGGGCGTTAACTTCGCTGCAGGATTGATTTACAACGGAGGAATGCTGGTCGGTCTAGCTGGCCTCGGTTTTGGAGTTGCCGCTGCTGTTACTGCACGTCGTAGGTGAGGTCGTAGGCGCTGATCCGGACGGCGACTAACGACAGGTACGCGTAGATCCTCGAGCATGCCCGATCTTTTCGTAAGTCCCCTCAATACAAGCACCCTCAGCCACTGGACTGAGGGTGCTTGCTTTGAGGGGTGTTCGGTGGACCTAGAGGCTCTTCTTCACTGGGGAAGACAGCGCGATGGCAAACCTGCTGCTGACCTGATCGACCAGAGGCCTACCGGCGCCCCGGACGGCGCGGTCGTGATGCCGATCGACGGCGGTCGATGCAAGACTCCCACGCATGACACTTCCTCTATGGCTGCAAATCGTCACCCTTGCCGTCCCCGTCGCCGTCGCCGTGATCTCCAGCATTCTGGCGTCGCGGGCCGCGGGCAGAGCGCAACACGCAGAGGCGGAGGCTGCACGTCTTAGAGCGCTTGAGGAGCGCACAGCGCAGAAAAAGTTCGAGCTGTATCAGCCCTTCCTCACAACGCTAAACGACCTTCTCACTCCGAATCGGAGCGCGGCCGCTCTGGCCGGTATGGAAGACGTCATTACGAACTTTCAGGGCTTCGTGACGGTTTGGGGTTCGGACGAAGTGATCGAGACATTTTACCGGTGGCGCACTTCAGCCAACTTGAATCCGCCGAACTTGGTGACGATGCGACTCATGGCTGATCTTCTCGTGGCAGTGCGTCGCGACATCGCTTGGCCTGATACCAAGGTGCCGACGCTTTACATGATCGGTCACCGAATCAAAGACATTCACGAACATCCCGAGATGGTAAAGGCGATGACACTGCCACTAGATCAGTTTTTGGCGAGCCAAGATTGGACGCCGCCGTTCACGGTCCCGACAGGCACGGCAGGAAGAAGCCAGCGGTCAGCAGCTAACCCCAAGCGTCTGACTGTTCACGAGTCCAGTAGTGGTCGGGACGAACAGTGAGCCGGCGCTGGCCAACGAAGGAGACGGGGCCTTGCGTCCAGCGGAACTGCACTCGCCAAGACGAACGAGCTGGCTCCGACGCTAACGCGGCGTACTCCTCTTCAGTAAGTGGCACCCTGTGGCCGACCTCACTCTTGGCATCCAAGACCGGAGCGAGGCTCGTCCAGGGCGTCCATCGGGCCTTGCCCTGTCGAGTTCGTACCTTGACGTGCCGCGCTGACCCTGCCCCGAGGTTACGGAAATACAGCGACCAGTAGGGCTTTCCGTACTCGGCCGACACATCGTTACGGATCACGTGCATAAGCGGCACTGGCTCTTTGAAGTAGTTGAACAGCAGCGCGAAGGTCGCAACCAAAGCCGCATAGATGGAGAGAACGAGGGAGAGCATGCCTAGATTCTGGAGGTTGTAGGGTCAACGCAAGGGGCGCCGCTCCGATGCATCATCTGTCGAACCTGACCTTAGCGCGGCTTGCACGGTGAAATTCGATAGGGCCGGGATTGGACCAAGGTCTAGCCAGTAGACCGCCTGTATGACGCGGCTCACCGTCATGGAACTCGATTGTCGACGTACTCGCCCGACTTACACTCCAAGTTCGGCGACTCTTCGCTACCCCTGGCTTGGCACAGCGTCGCTGCGAAGAGGCCATCAGCGTGCAGTCATTGGAGGGCACGATCGCGGCACAATCTCAGGCACCACTTCAAGCGGGCCGAGCGGCGTGCATGCTTCTCCCAGCGTCAACCGCGGCGCGCACACCTCAATCCCCCAGCTCCCAGGTTAGACACCGGCAGCTCACCGGCAGCTGCCCGGATTCTCCTCCCGTCGGCCACACATTATTTCCGCATGGTGGGGCCTGAACTGGGTTTTTCTGGTGGGCCCTGCCGGGATCGAACCGACGACATCCACGGTGTAAACGTGGCGCTCTACCAGCTGAGCTAAAGGCCCCTGGAGTCGATCCTAGACGCTCGGTGGGAACACCCTGTCCACGGTCCTGCGGTGATCGGGGCGGTGTTCCTCGTCGTGGCCACGGCTGACGAGCAACGCCGCCGCCGGGCGGCGCCCGGTCCACGCGCCCGCTGACGTCGGCGACGGTCGGCCGCGAGCACGATCGCGACCGGTCCGGAGCGCGAGCCGCGCTCCGGACCGACGACCCCGCCGCGGGGCGCTCAGCCGAACCGCTCGACGAGCTCCCGCTTGAGCACCTTCCCGCTCGGCCCCAGGGGCAGGGCGTCCACCACGTGCACGACCCGCGGGTACTTGTACACGGCGATCTCGTCGGCGACGAAGCGGATCAGCTCCTCCGAGGTCACCTCGGCGCCCTGACGGAGCACGACCGCCGCGGCGACCTCCTGCCCGTGCACCTCGTGCGGGATCCCGAACACGGCGGCCATCGTGACGTCCGGGTGGGCGGCGAGGACCTCCTCCACCTGCCGGGGGTACACGTTGTAGCCGTTGCGGATGATCATGTCCTTCGTGCGGTCGACGATGGTGAGGTACCCGTCGTCGTCCTTCCGCCCGAGGTCGCCCGTGCGGAACCACCCGTCGACGATCGCCTCGGCCGTGGCCTCGGGTCGGTTCAGGTAGCCGTTCATCAGGTTGTGGCCGCGGATCACCAGCTCGCCGATCTCGCCGCGCGGCAGCAGGACGGTGCGGTCGGTGACCTCGGGGTCGGCGATCTCGATGTCGACACCCCAGATCGGCGTCCCGATGGTGCCCGGGCGCGGGGTGGCCCCGACGTGGTTGAACGACGCCACCGGCGAGGTCTCCGTGAGCCCGTACCCCTCGTGGACCGGCGCGTCGAACACCTGCTGGAACCGTTCGAGCACGGCGAGCGGCAGCGATGCCCCGCCGGAGATCGCGTACCGCAGGTGCGGTCGGGCCTCGGACCGGGTCGCGGCGTCGAGCAGCGCGATGTACATCGTCGGGACGCCCATGAAGATCGCCGTGTCGTGCTCGACCATGGCCGCGAGTGCGGCGTCGCCGTCGAACCTCGGCAGCATGACGATCGTCGCGCCGGCGCGGAACCCG
Organism: Curtobacterium sp. ODYSSEY 48 V2; assembly: GCF_023712625.1. Lineage (NCBI taxonomy): Bacteria > Bacillati > Actinomycetota > Actinomycetes > Micrococcales > Microbacteriaceae > Curtobacterium > Curtobacterium sp. ODYSSEY 48 V2. The sequence goes on along the minus strand of NZ_JAMAXX010000004.1, from coordinate 249,739 downwards.
GTGTTCATGGTGCAGGTCTGCCCGAAGGTGTGGAAGAGCGGCAGCGCACCGAGCAGGACGTCACCCCGACGCATGTCGAAGGTCGTGAGCAGGCACGTGTTGACCTGTTCGAGCAGGGCGAAGTGGGAGCCCTCGGCGCCCTTCGGCTTCCCGGTCGTCCCGCTCGTGTACAGGATCGTGGCGGTGTCGAACGGGTGGCGCGGGACGTAGGTGTCGAGCGGTTCGCTCATCGCGGCGACGGTCTCGAGTCGGTCCGGAGCGCCCTCGGCGTCCGCCGGGGCGAGCACGCTGAGCACGTCGACGCCGGCGGCTGCCGCCCCGGCGCCACCCTCGCCGAGCAGGGGGGCCGCGCAGACGAGCAGTCGGGCGTCGCTGTCGCGGAGCACGAACTCGATCTCCCCGCGCTTGAGCAGCGCGTGCACCGGCACGACCACGGCGCCGAGCGCGAGGACGGCGTAGTAGACGCGCGGGAAGTCGGCGACGTTCGGCACGAGCATCGCGACGCGGTCGCCCTCACGCACACCGCGCGCGCGGAGGCCGCCGGCGTAGGCGAGGGTCTGCTGCCACAGCTCGGCGTACGTGGTCCGCTGGTCGCCCACGACGACCGCGACGTCGTCCGGGAACCGCGCCGCGGACTCGGCGAGGATCGCGGCGACGGAGGCGGTGGCCTGGGTCGTCCGGGCGCCGTGTGCGGCGCCGGGTGCGGGGTGGCTGCTGGTGGTGGTGCTGGTCATGCCGGCCTTCCGTCTCCCGTGACGAGTTCTCCTCACGGAGCCTACGGCGCTCGGGCCTCCTCGGCCCGGACGCGCGATCTCCGGCGCGCCCCGGCGACCGCGTGTCTGGACGTCGGCTGCACGCAGTGCGCGCAGCGGCTGTGGGCCTGCGCTCACAGCAGGATCGTGTTCAATCGAGACGTCGTGGTGCGGGTCAGGCACCACGGCACGGGCGGCCGGTCTGTGTTCGGGTCACGGATCGGCCGCCGCACCCGGTCCTCGTCCGCGCATCGGGACGAGACCGCTGCGGGACGAGCCGCTCCGCGGCAGTGAGCCGGTGCGTGCCGGACGGGAGGCCCGCAGCCGACCCGCCTCGCGCCTCCCGTCCGCCGGGTGGTCCGGTCGTGAGCGTCGAGACCGGTGACACGGGTCGCCGACCCTCGTCACGTACCCCGCTGCTCCCCGCGCGCCCGGACCGGCTCGGTACTGTCGGGCGGACGAGGTGAGGAGGCTGCGATGACCGAGGACGGCACGCACGGGACGTCCGGGTACTGGTACCCGGACCGGCCGGCGAGGACCGGTGTCGAACTGCTCACCGCGATGCGGCGCTACCGCGCCGCCGAGGTCGCGATGCGCGAGCGCAAGCGCCGGTCGATGGGGATGAACGCGACCGACATGGAGGCGGTCCGCTTCCTGCTGCGCGCCGCGGAGCAGGGCCGCGCGGTGCGGCCGGGCGACCTGACCGCGCACCTCGGGATCACGTCGGCGTCGACCACGGCCGTCGTCAAGCGACTCGTCGCCAGCGGGCACGCCGAACGCCGGCCGGACCCGGCGGACGGCCGCGGCGCCCTGCTGGTCGCGACCGTGCACAGCGACGACGAGGTCCGGTCCGAACTCACCGACGTGCACGCCCGGATGATCGCCGCGGCCGACCGGCTGTCGCCGCAGACGGTGGTCGAGATGCAGGCGTTCTTCGCCGAGGTGATCGACGCGATGGGCGCCGACTCACCCGCGGACGAGGCCGACGGCGCCGCCCGCCCGGGTGCGATGGCCGATATGCGTACGCATCCACTTCGGTAGTTAGACAAACTAGAGAAATCGGAGCAAGCTGGCCCCAGTCGCCGATCGGCGGCGACCCACAGCACGGGAAGGGCCGGCCATGAGCACCATCGACGCGACGCACTCGCAGTTCTCCGAGGTCCGGGAGGCAGCCCGTGGACGGGTCCTCGCCACCCTGGCGACCAGCCTCGGCATCGTCGCCGTGACCGTCGCCACCGCTGCCGTCACCGTCGTCACCCTCGGGGCGTGAGCACGGTGCGCACCGCGAACGACCTCCGCGAACTCCAGCGCCACCCCCACGAGTGGCACCGCCGCGGCCTGCGGCACCCCGACGAGATCGACGCCCTCGTGCACCACCGCACGCACGGCGACGTCCCGCCCGAGCCGACCTACGGCGACTTCTTCCGCGTCGCCTGAGCCCGTCCCACCGAACGGAGCTCCGGGAACTGGTCGTCCCGCCACTCCCCCTCGACCGACACACCGCCCGACGCCGCGGACTCCTCGCGCTCGCGGAGCTCGACCCGTCGGATCTTGCCCGAGATCGTCTTCGGCAGCTGCCCGAACTCGACCCGGCGGACCCGGGCGTACGCCGGGAGCGCGACCCGTGCGTGCTCGAGCACCGCACGAGCGGTCTCGGCCGTCGGCTCCCACCCGGCCGCGAGCGTGACGTAGGCCTTCACGACGTTCAGCCGTGCGTCGTCCGGTGCGGGGACGACGGCGCTCTCGGCCACGGCGTCGTGCTGCAGCAGGGCGCTCTCGACCTCGAACGGCGACACCTTGTAGTCGGAGGACTTGAAGACGTCGTCGGTCCGGCCGATGAAGGTCAGCTGCCCGTCCGCGTCGCGGACCGCGATGTCGCCGGTGTGGAAGAAGCCGTCCCGCATCGCGTCGGCGGTGCGCTCCGGGTCGCCGAGGTACCCGGCCATCAGGTTCGTCGGCCGCTGGGTCAGGTCGAGGCAGACCTCGCCCTCGTCCCCGACGCGCCCGGTCAGCGGGTCGAGCAGCGTCACGGCCACCCCGGGCAGCGGACGACCCATCGCCCCGGGTGTCACCGCCCCACCGGGCACGTTGCCGATGATCGCCGTCGTCTCGGTCTGGCCGTAGCCGTCGCGGATCGTCAGGCCCCAGGCCGCCTGGACACGGGCGATCACCTCGGGGTTGAGCGGCTCGCCCGCGGACACCACCTCGCGCAGCGCGCGCGGCCTCGGTCCGAGGTCGGACTGCAGGAGCATCCGCCAGGCCGTCGGCGGCGCGCAGAACGTGTCGACGCCGGCCTCGTCGAGCTGCGCGAGGAGCCCTGCCGGGTCGAAGCGCGGCGTGTCGTACACGAAGACGGTCGCCTCGGCGATCCACGGCGCGAAGAAGCAGCTCCAGGCGTGCTTGCCCCACCCGGGTGAACTGATGGCCAGGTGCACGTCGCCGGGCCGGAGTCCGAGCCAGTGCATCGTGCTGAGGTGGCCGACCGGGTACGACGCCTGCGTGTGCACGACCATCTTCGGCCGCGAGGTGGTGCCCGACGTGAAGTACACCAGGCAGGGGTCGTCGGTGCTCGTGGTGACCACGGGCCGCACCTCGTCCGCCGGCGCCGGGGTACCGAGGTCATCCGGGTAGGACGTCCAGCCGTCGACCGCTCCCCCGACCACGATGCGCGACGGAGCACCCGTCACCCCGTCGAACTTCGGCGTCTCCCCGTGGTTCGTGACGACGTGCGCGACGCCGCCGCGGTCGATGCGGTCCTGCAGGTCGGCGGTGTCGAGCATGGTCGAGGTCGGCAGGATGACCGCGCCGAGCTTCATCACCGCCAGCATCGTCTCCCACAGCTCGAGCTGGTTGCCGAGCATCAGGAGCACGTGGTCGCCCTTCCGGACCCCGAGCCGGTCCAGGCGGACCGCGAGCCGGTCGGAGCGGGCGGCCATCTCGGCGTACGTCGTGCGCGAGCCGCCGTCCTCGTCGACGATCCACAGCGCCACGCGGTCGTTCCCACGGGCGACCACGTCGAACCAGTCGGTCGCCCAGTTGAAGGTCCGGCCGAGGTCGGGCCAGCGGAACGCACGTCGGGCGGCCTCGGCACGCTCGGTGTCGTGCTCGTCGAGGACCGCGAGCAGTTCGTCACGGGCGGCGCGGTACACGGCGGTCGGGTTCAGGGAGGACACCGGTCGATCATGCCCCACCGGGCACCCCGCGCGCTCGCAGCGGACGGTCGTCCGTCGCGGGTAGCGTCGTCCTCGTGGACGGTGTCGGTGTGGTGGACGAGTCCGGGCGGCTGCGGCTCCTCGGCAGCGCCGTGGCCGGCGCGGCCTTCGGCGTGGTGCTCGCGGTGCTCGTCGCGTCGTCCTGGCTGACGACCACGACGGCGCTGCTCGTCGGGGTCGGTGTGCCCGCGGGGATCGCCGGTGCGACCATCGGCGTCCGGACGCAGCTGCGGGCCTGGCGAGCCGCCGGCGGCTACGAGCGATCGGCGGCCGTGCAGCGATGGGTCGCGGAACAGCGTGTGCCGCCGGGGGTCACGGCCGACGAGTGGGTCCCGGCGCTGCAGGCGCAGGCCGACCGCGAGGGCGCCGGTTGGGGCAAGATCGTCCTCTGCGTGCTCTGGACCGCGATGACGCTCTCGATGGCGGACCAGCACGGCCCGCTCCTGACGGGGTTGCTCGTCGCGCTCTGGGTCGGGATCGGCGCGTGGTCCGCGCTCTGGGTCGTCCCCCGCGCCCGCGCAGCACGGGCACTGCTCCGTCGCGGGGTCGGGACCGAGCCGTACCCGACGGAGTCCCGACCGACCGAGTCCTGAGCCGGCCCTGCGCCCCGGGGATCGTCACGGGACGTCCGCGGCTGCCGTGACTACGCTCGTCCGCATGCAGAGTCGCACCCTCGGCCGCACCGGCCGCTCCGTGTCCGTCGTCGGCCTCGGCACCTGGCAGTTCGGCGGTGACTGGGGTCCCGTCAGCGAGCAGGACGCCGCCGCCGTGATGGACGCCTCGGTCGAGTCCGGCGTCACCCTCTTCGACACCGCCGACGTGTACGGCGACGGTCGCAGCGAGCAGCTCATCGGGGCATGGCGACAGGCCAACCCCGACGTGCCGCTCACCGTGACGACCAAGATGGGTCGACGCGCCGACCAGGTCCCCGCGAACTACGTCGCGGCCAACTTCCGCGAGTGGGTCGACCGCTCCCGGCGCAACCTCCGGCAGGACACCCTCGACCTCGTGCAGCTGCACTGCCCGCCGACCGCGGTCTTCGAGGACGACGCCGTGTACGACGCCCTCGACGCCCTCGTCGCCGACGGGTCGGTCGCCGCGTACGGCGTCTCCGTCGAGACCGCGGACCAGGCGCTCACCGCGATCGCCCGCCCGCACGTCGCGAGCGTGCAGGTCATCCTCAACGCGTTCCGGCTCAAGCCGCTGGACCGCGTGCTGCCGGCCGCACGAGAGGCAGGGGTCGGGATCCTCGCGCGCGTGCCGTTGGCATCGGGACTGCTCTCCGGGAAGTACACGACCGAGACCACGTTCAGCGAGGGCGACCACCGCAACTACAACCGTCACGGCGAGGCCTTCGACCAGGGCGAGACGTTCAGCGGCGTCGACTTCGCGGACGGCGTGCAGGCCGCCCGGGCGTTCGCGGCGGCGCTGCCCGAGGGCATCTCGGTCCCGCAGGCGGCGCTCGCGTGGATCGTCGCGCAGGACGGAGTCACCGCCGCCATCCCGGGCGCCAGGAACCCCGAGCAGGCCCGCTCGAACGCCGGAGCACCGGACCTGGTCGACGGCGGCGCACTCGACCTCGGCGCCCTCGACAGCACGGTGCACGAGCTCTACGACCGGTGGTTCCGCGCCACCGTGCACGACCGGTGGTGAGCCGCCGGCCCGGCACGCGAACCGGCCGGGCCCCGCGGACGGGCGGTGCGCGGACGGCGCCCCGGAGCGTCGTCGTCACGCTCGTCGCGGCGCTGGCCGTCCTCCTGCTCGCCCTCTGCACGGCGCCGGCGGCGGGGACGACCCGCACCGCGCCTCCCTGGCCGGCACCGACCGACCTGCAGACGCGCGCCGAAGCGGCGGGCCTGCGGAACGTCTGGGGCGAACCGCTCGCCGAGCACGTGCACACGCACCTGACGATCCTGGACGGCTCGACACCGGTGACGGTCCCGGGCGACGTCGGGCACTCGTCGCGGGAGCGGTTCGCCGCCGAGCTCCACACCCACGACACCTCCGGCATCCTGCACGTCGAGTCGCCGACCCGGCAGACGTTCACACTCGGGCAGTTCTTCGACGAGTGGGACGTCTCGCTCGGCGCGGGGCACGTCGGCGGGCTGCACGGGGAGCTGACGACCTGGGTCGACGGACACCGGTACCTCGGCAACCCGCGGTCGATCGCGTTGACGAACCGTCGCGAGGTCGTGCTCGTCGTCACCACGATCGGCGAGGTGCCGCACCTGCCGGCGCCGTTCGACTGGCCGCCGCAGTACCGCTGACGGGGGTCGTCACCGGGGTCGGGGGCGGCTCGCGGCCACGCGGCGACGCCGTGGTGCCACCGCGTGGCTGCGAGCCGTACGCTGCACCCGTGACGACGATCCGGACCGGTACCGACCTCGCGGCGGTCGAGGACGTCGTCGCGGGCATCGCCACACACGGCGAGCGCTACCTGTCGCGGGTGTTCACCGACCGCGAGCGCGCCGACTGCGGTGACGACCCCGAGCGTCTGGCCGCCCGCTTCGCCGGCAAGGAGGCCGTGCTGAAGCTGCTGCGACCCGCGCCGGGCGACGCGGTCCCCCCGACGGACGTCGCGGTGGTGCTGGACGCCGCCGGCGCCCCGGTCGTCGAGCTCTCCGGCCGCGCCGCCGAGCTCGCCGCGGCGGTCGGCTGCGGACCGGTCGCGGTGTCGTTGTCACACGAACGGGGGCTGGCGCTGGCGACCGCCGTGGCGCTGTCCCGACGCTGACCGACCCGGTCCCGCGTTCCTTGCGGCGCACGTGCGGGATCACGCACGTGCACGGCGGTTTTCCGGGCCCGCATGCTCCCTATCGTTGCTCGCATGCACCAGGACCCGACCTCCGCACCCGCCCCCGTCGCCCTCGCCGCGCCCGGCGCCGAGCAGGCCGTCCGACGGGCCCTCGCCGACCACGGACACCTCACCGTCGACGCGTCCGACATCGCCTCGATCGCCGACCTGTACGCGCTCGGCCTGACCTCGCACGCCACCGTGAACGTGATGCTCGCGGTGGAGAACGAGCTCGACGTGGAGTTCCCCGACGCCGTGCTGCACCGCTCGACCTTCGCCACGATCGAGTCGATCGCGGCCGCCGCGGAGGCAGCAGCGTGAGCACCCCCGTCCTGGACGACCCGTCGGTCCCCGTCGGCCCGGACACGACCGGAGCGACCACGCCCGTCGACCGCTTCGCCCTCCGCGCCGCACTCGTCGCCGAGGTCGCCGCCCGGCACGCCGACGAGGTCGACCGCGACGCCCGTCCGCCCCGCGAGGCGATCGCGGCGATGAAGGAGCACGGCCTCCTGGCGGCCGCCGTCCCGACCGCACTCGGCGGCGAGGGAGCCACCCTCGCCGAGCTCTCGACGATCGCCACGGCCCTCGGGCGGGCGTGCGCCGCGACCGGGATGGTCTTCGCGATGCACCACGGACAGGCGATGGCGCTCTGGCGGCACGGCGGCGTCGGCCTCGGTGTCACCGCGATGACCGAGGCCGTCCTGGCCGGAGCGCTCGTGGCGTCCTCGACGACCGAGAAGGGCATCGGTGGCGACGCGCGCCGGAGCACCTGCGCCATCGAGGTCTCCACCGCTGGTCGCATCCACCTGCACAAGGAGGCGCCCGTCATCTCCTACGCGACCGAGGCCGACGCGGTGTTCGTCACCGCCCGTCGCGACCCCGACGCCGCGCCCTCGGACCAGCGTCTCGTCGTCTGCCTGCCCGAGGACACGACCCTCACGCAGACCTCGACCTGGGACACCCTCGGTCTCCGCGGCACCTGCAGCAACGGCTGGGTGCTCGACGCCGACACCCACGAGGACCGGGTGCTCCGCGACGACTACGCGACGATCTCGGCGCAGACGGTCCTGCCGGTCTCGCACGTGCTGTGGGCGTCGGTCTGGACCGGCATCGCCGCCGGCGCCGCCGAACGCGCCCGGCAGGCCGTGCGGAAGCAGGCGCGGGCCGCGGTCGGGACGACCCCGCCGGGAGCCCTCCGGCTCGCCGAGCTCCTGGTGGAGCTGCAGACCCTCGCGGACGCGGTCCGCCACGCCGCGGAGCGCTTCGACCGGTCCGCCGACGACGCGACGGTGCTCGGCTCCCCCGCGTACGCACTCGCCGCCAACGCCCTGAAGATCGCCGCATCGGAGCGGGTCGTCGACATCGTGACGACCGCGATGCGCATCGTCGGCATCGCCGGGTTCGCCGCGACCGGGCCGCTGAGCATCGCCCGACACCTCCGGGACGCCCACGGAGCCGCCGTCATGGTGAGCAACGACCGGCTCCTGCAGAACGACGCCGCACTGGCACTCATGAGCGGAGCACTCCTGTGACCATCACCGACCACACCACCACGTCCGACCTCGACGCCGCGCGCGCCGACCTGCGCGGACGTCTGCTCACCGACCGGGTCCTCGTCGACCTCGGCTCCCCCGGGCTCTACGGCCGCACCGGCGTCTTCGAGCGCGTGTACGGCGCGGTCGACGCCGCCGTCATGCGGAGCCAGGCCGACCTCGACGCCGAGGTCCTGCGCTTCCCGCCGGTCGAGCCGCTCGCCGCGTTCGAGCGGACGGACTACATCGCGTCGTTCCCGGACCTCGCCGCGTCGATCTCCGGCTTCACCGGCGACGACCGGACGCACCGCGCACTGCTGGCCGCCCGGGGTCGCGGCGAGCGCTGGGAGTCGTTCCTCGAGCCCGCCGACCTCATGCTGACCCCGGCCGTCTGCCACCCGCTGTACGGGCTGATCGGCGACACGGTGCCGGCCGGTGGTCGGACGTTCGACATCGTCGGCGACTCGTTCCGCCGCGAGCCCTCGCTCGACCCGATGCGACTGCAGGCCTTCCACATGCACGAGTTCGTGCACGTCGGCACCCCCGAGTCGGCGAAGGCGCACCGCGACGGCCGCATCCCGGGCATGCGCGCCCTGCTCGAGTCCTTCGGCCTGGCGATCGACGTCGTCCCGGCGAACGACCCGTTCTTCGGTCGGGTCGGCCAGATGCTCGCCCGGAACCAGGTCGAGCAGTCGCTGAAGTACGAGTTCGTCACCCCCGTGTACGGGCCCGAGCACGAGGCGACGGCGATCTCGTCGGCGAACCTGCACGAGGACCACTTCGGCACGTCGTTCGGTCTCCGCACCGCCGACGGCGAGGTGGCCCACAGCGCCTGCACCGCGTTCGGCCTCGAGCGCATCACGATCGCCCTGTTCGCCGCGCACGGCACCGACCCGGACCGCTGGACGACCGACGTCCGCGCGGCCCTGGCGCTGTGACCACCCACCACGGCTGGTCGGGGTCGCCTGCGCTGCGCCTCGCCGTGCAGCTCCCGCCGACCGCACGCGCCGGCGTGGTCCTCTGCCCGCCGCTCGGGCAGGAGGGCGTCATCGCCTACCGCACGCTGCGGCTGCTGGCGGACGGCCTGGAGGCCCGTGGCGTGGCCTCGGTGCGCTACGACCCGTCCGGACGTGGGGACTCCGCGGACGACGGCGACCCCGACGCGCAGGTCCGGTCCGCTCGCGCCGCCGCGGCGGTGCTGCGCCGGTCGGGGGTCGAGCGCATCGCGTTCGTGGGTCTCGCCTCGGCAGCCCTGGTCGCGGCCGCCGCCGTCGGTGACGACGACGCCCTGGTCGTCTGGGACGCCCCGGCGTCCGGACGTGCCTGGCTGCGACGGCAGCGGGCGCTCGCGACGATCACGATCGGCCCCGACCGGATCGTGGACGGGGTCGAGTCGCTCGTGGGCATCGACCTCGGACCCGCCGAGACCGCCGTCGTCGGCGCCCTGGCGTACGCGCCACGCTCCGCGACGACGGTCGCCGTCGTCCGCCCTGGTGCCGTCCCGCCGCGCGGACTCGGCCCGGTCGAGGTCCTCGAGGTGGACGGCACCGCCGAGCTCCTCGACGGCACGAGCATCGACGCCCGGATCCCGGCGGACGCCGTCGACGCCGTGGTCGGTCGGCTGGACGCCTGGGCACCCGCCACCGCTGCTCCGACGACCCCGCCCGCGCTCGACGAGGTGCTGGACGTCGACGACCGCGTGTCCGAGCGGGTGCTCCGCATCGGCCCGGACGGGCTCTTCGCCGTCGAGACCGTGTCCTCCGCCCAGGACGAGGACGCCCCGGTGGTGCTGCTCCACAACGGCGGCGCCGAGCACCGGACCGGCGCCGTCGACTACCAGGTCGCCCTCGCGCGGACGCTGGCCCGTGACGGCGCCCGCGTCGTGCGCGTCGACCGGCGGGGTACCGGGGAGAGCTCGGACGTGCGCGCCGACGAGGACGCCTTCCTGTTCGCGCAGGAGTGGGTCGACGACCAGCACGAGGTGGTCGCGGCGTTGCGGGTCCCCTCCGAGCGGCTCGCCATCGTCGGCATGTGCGCCGGTGCGTGGCTCGCCGGCCGCGCGGTCGACGAGCACCCGCGGCTCGTGGTGGAGATCAGTCCGAACGACTACCGCCGCACGCCCGCGGCTCCGGGCTCGTACGCCGGGTCCGCGCAGGCGGTGGCCGACGCGTCCCGGCTCCGTCGCGCGCTCCGCGCTCCCTACAACCGCCTCGTCCCGGCGCGGGTCCGCGACGCGATCGCCCGCCGCGGGGCGCTCGGCGGCGTCGTCGGCCACCTCGGCCCGATCGTCGAGCACGGCACTGACGTCGTCGTGGTCGCGGCGCCGGAGGACATCGAACGCTTCGAGCGGTACGGCGGCCGTCGCGCCGTCCGCCGCTGGGGTGCGAAGGTCTCGGTCGTGGAGGTCCCGGACGGCGACCACGCGCTGTTCTCGCCGGCGATGCGACGCGCGGTGGTGACCGAGGTGCGGTCCCGCATCGCGGAGACGTTCCCCGCCGGGGCAGTGGCGGGCTGAGCAGGGCCGCGCTCGCACGGCCGCGCTGGGGGCGCGGCGCCGTCGGACGACCGCTGCGGAACGGCCCGACCCGTCAGGCCGGTGCGGAGGTGAGTCCGAGGAACGCCGCCACGGCACCGGGGTGCTCGACGTGTGCGAAGTGCCCGCAGTCGTCGAGCACGGCCGTCCGGGCTCCCGGCACCAGGCCGCGCAGGTCGTCGAGGTCGGACACCCGGGCGAAGACGTCCCCGCGGCCGAGCACCGCAGTCACCGGGCAGCCGACCGAGCGCCAGCGGTCGACGTCGTAGCCGGCGGCGTCCCGGGCGGCAGCCGTGAAGCGCTCGGGCCGGAACTCGTCGACGAAGGCGTCGAGGACACTCGGGTCCAGTCGACGGACGTGCGCGAACACGGGTGCGGCGACGAGCGGCAGGAGTCCGACGCGGGCGGTGCCACGGAGGATCGCCCTCGCCCGACGACCCGTCACGAGGAGCCCGGCCCGCAGCAGCGTGAACGCGGGGAGGGACGCGAGCGCACGCCAGGGTCGGCCGGAGGCCCGCACGGTCGCGGTCGTCGTGCCCGACACGAGCCCGAGCGACCCGACGCGCTCGGGAGCGACCACGGCGAGGTGGAGCGCGACGAACGCGCCCATCGAGTGCCCGACGACGTCGACCGACCCCACGGCGAGGGCGTCGAGGACCTCCAGCAGCACGCGGACGCCGTCGTCCACGGTGAACGGCCCCGCGGGCGCCGCCGAGGACCCCCACCCGGGCAGGTCGACGAGCACGAGACCCCGCGCGCCGACACCACCGGCGGCGGCCAGCAACGGCGTCCAGGTCGTCCACGACCCCGCCACGCCGTGGAGCAGCAGCACCGGGTCGGCACCGGGACGGTGGTGCACCACCACGGGCCCGCTGCTGGTGGGCACCGTGGTGCTCCGGAGCGACCACGCGGCGGCCGCGTCGGTCACCGGCCAGGGTGCGTAGGGGCTCGCGGGGACGGTCAGGCGACCGGGACCGGCGCGGTGCACGCGGCGAGACGGTCGAGCGCCTCGCGGTACTCGGCGACGTCGCGCTGCAGCCCGGGCTCGGTGATGATCGACGCCTTGATGCGACCGTGCACGTCGATGACGAACGTCGCGCGGGTCGCGAAGCCCTTCTTGTCGAGGAACACGCCGTACTCCTTCGACACCGCGCCGTGCGGCCAGAAGTCGGCGAGCAGCTCGAAGTCGTAGCCGTGCGTCTCGGCGAACGAGCGGAGCGTGGCCTTCGAGTCGACGGAGATGCCGATCAGCTCGACCCGCTGGTCCTCGAACATCGCGATGTTGTCCTGCAGGGTGCAGAGCTCGTTCGTGCAGCCGGACGAGAACGCCAGCGGGAAGAAGACGAGGGCGACCGGGCGGACGCCACGGAAGTCGCTGAGGCGGACGTGCTCGCCGAACTGGTTCGGGAGCTCGAAGTCCGGCGCGAGGGAGCCGATCTCCAGGGCCATCGGTGCGCTGCTTCTTCCTCGGGCGTGGGGTGTGCCCGTGTCGCGTGCGCACGTGCGGGTCGTCCGTGCACGATCGGCAATCGTACGCCGACCGCACCAGGACGCAAGTACCACCTGCACGACACCATCAGCGAAGGCGTCGGTCGTGGGGCCTAAGGTGGTGTGGGCTCCGACCGGTCGTGACCCGACCATCGGTGGCCCCCATGTCCACCACCACGAGAACGAACGAGGTCAAGGGTGACGGTGAACGACCAGGACCCGCGCAGCACCGCAGGGACCGACCAGGACCCGGAGGAGACCGCAGAGTGGCGTGAGTCGCTCGACGGACTCGTCGCGACGCACGGCCACCAGCGGGCCCGCGAGATCATGCAGAGCCTGCTGAAGCGCTCGAACGAGCTGCACCTCGGCGTGCCGATGGTCCCGACGACCGACTACGTCAACACGATCGCGCCCGAGGACGAGCCGGAGTTCCCCGGTGACGAGGAACTCGAGCGCCGCTACCGCCGGTGGATCCGGTGGAACGCCGCGATCACGGTGCACCGCGCCCAGCGCCCCGGCGTCGCGGTCGGTGGGCACATCTCGACGTACGCGTCGAGCGCCGCGATGTACGAGGTCGGCTACAACCACTTCTTCCGCGCGCAGGACCACCCGTCCGGCGGTGACCAGGTCTTCTTCCAGGGCCACGCCTCCCCCGGCATGTACGCCCGCGCCTACATGGAGGGCCGCCTCAGCGAGGACCAGCTCGACGGCTTCCGCCAGGAGAAGTCGCACGCGGGCGGCGGACTGTCGTCCTACCCGCACCCGCGCCTCATGCCGCACTTCTGGCAGTTCCCGACCGTGTCGATGGGCATCGGCCCGATCAACGCGATCTACCAGGCCCAGCAGGCCAAGTACCTGTCCAACCGCGGCATCAAGGACGCCTCCGACCAGCAGGTCTGGGCGTTCCTCGGCGACGGCGAGATGGACGAGGTCGAGTCGCGCGGGCAGCTGCAGGTCGCGGCGAACGACGGGCTCGACAACCTGAACTTCGTCATCAACTGCAACCTCCAGCGCCTCGACGGACCCGTCCGCGGCAACGGCAAGATCATCCAGGAGCTCGAGGCGTTCTTCCGCGGCGCGGGCTGGAACGTCATCAAGGTCGTCTGGGGCCGCGAGTGGGACGACCTGCTCGCCCGCGACACCGAGGGCGCGCTCCTCAACCTGATGAACGCGACGCCGGACGGCGACTACCAGACCTACAAGGCCGAGAACGGCGCCTACGTCCGCGAGAACTTCTTCGGGCGCGACCCGAAGGCGCTCGAGCTCGTCGAGGGCTACACGGACGACCAGATCTGGAACCTCAAGCGCGGCGGGCACGACTACCGCAAGGTCTACGCCGCGTTCAAGGCCGCGACCGAGCACAAGGGCCAGCCGACGGTCATCCTGGCGAAGACGGTCAAGGGCTACGGCCTCGGCCCGAGCTTCGAGGGGCGCAACGCGACCCACCAGATGAAGAAGCTCACGCTCGACAACCTCAAGCAGTTCCGCGACGAGATGCGCATCCCGATCTCCGACGCACAGCTCGACGAGGACCCCTACACCCCGCCGTACTACCACCCCGGTCACGACGACGAGGCGATCCAGTACATGCACGAGCGTCGCCGCAAGCTCGGCGGGTACGTGCCGGAGCGTCGGACGAAGTACACGCAGTTCACGCTGCCGGAGGAGTCGAAGTACCAGGTCGTGAAGAAGGGCTCCGGCAAGCAGGAGGTCGCCACGACGATGGCGTTCGCCCGCCTGCTGAAGGACCTGCTCCGCTCCCCGGACTTCGGCAACCGCGTGGTGCCGATCATCCCGGACGAGGCGCGCACGTTCGGCATGGACGCCTACTTCCCGACCGCGAAGATCTACAACCCGAACGGCCAGCACTACACGTCGGTCGACCGCGAGCTGCTCCTGGCCTACAAGGAGAGCCCGCAGGGCCAGATCATCCACGTCGGCATCAACGAGGCGGGCGCCCTCGCGGCCTTCACCGCCGTCGGGTCCTCGTACTCGACGCAGGGCGAACCGCTCATCCCGGTCTACGTCTTCTACTCGCAGTTCGGGTTCCAGCGCACCGGCGACGCGATCTGGGCCGCCGGTGACCAGATGGTCCGCGGCTTCATGATCGGTGCCACCGCAGGGCGCACCACGCTGACCGGCGAGGGCCTGCAGCACGCCGACGGTCACTCGCCGCTCCTCGCGGCGACGAACCCGGCGGTCGTGTCCTACGACCCGGCCTACGGCTACGAGATCGGGCACATCGTCCGGTCCGGCCTCGAGCGCATGTACGGGACGAACGAGGACGGTTCGCCGTCCCACGACGACCCGAACGTCATGTACTACCTGACGGTCTACAACGAGCCGCTCGTGCAGCCCGCCGAGCCCGAGGGCGTCGACGTCGAGGGCATCGTCAAGGGCATGTACCTGCTCAAGCCGAGCGAACACGACGGCCCGAAGGCCCAGCTGCTCGCGTCCGGCGTCGCGGTGCCGTGGATCCTCGAGGCGCAGCAGCTCCTCGCCGAGGACTGGGGCGTGTCCGCCGACGTCTGGAGCGTCACGAGCTGGGGCGAGCTCACCCGTGACGGTCTCGACGCCGAGCAGCAGGCGTTCCTCAACCCGAACGAGCAGCCGCGCACCCCGTACGTGACCGAGCGCCTGCTCGGCACCGAGGGGCCGGTCGTGGCGGTGAGCGACTTCATGCACGCCGTGCAGGAGCAGATCCGTCCGTTCGTCCCGACCGACTTCGCGACGCTCGGTGCCGACGGCTTCGGCTTCTCGGACACCCGTCCGGCGGCACGCCGCTTCTTCCACATCGACGGTCCGTCCGTCGTGGTGCGCACGCTGCAGCAGCTCGCGAAGCAGGGCAAGGTCGACCACGCCGTCGTCCAGCAGGCGATCGACAAGTACCGCCTGCACGACGTCAACGCCGGCACGACCGGCAGCGCGGGCGGAGAGGCCTGATCCGCTGGTGAGCACACCCCGCACCGACGCTGCCGTGGGCCAGGAGAGGGACCGCGAACGCGCGCTCTCCTGGCTCCGGCAGGTGTCGGGCGAACTCTCGACCGCCACGATCAAGCGGCTCGAGGACACCCTGCCCTGGTACAGCGAGATGCCCCCGGGGCGGCGGTCCGCTGTGGGCCTCGTCGCCCAGGCGGGGATCACCTCGTTCATCTCCTGGCTCGAGGGCACCGCGTCGACCCCCTGGATCGCCGCCGCCGACGTCTTCGGGTCCGCCCCGCGCGAGCTCCTGCGTTCGGTGAGCCTGCAGCAGACGCTGCAGCTCATCCGCGTCGTGGTGACCGTGGTCGAGGAGCGCGCGAAGGACGACGAGATGCTCCAGGAAGCGATCCTGAAGTACTCGCGGGACATCGCCTTCGCAGCGGCCGACGTCTACGCCCGCGCCGCCGAGGCCCGCGGCCTGTGGGACGCCCGGCTCGAGGCACTGGTCGTCGACTCGATCCTGTCGGGCGAGTACGACGACGAGCTGCCCTCCCGCATCGCAGCGCTCGGCTGGCACGGCCACGGCGAGGTCGCGGTGCTCGTCGGGAACGCACCGAAGCAGCTCGAGGTCGACCAGATCCGCCGCACCGCGCGCCACATGGACGCCGACGTGCTCATCGGCGTGCAGGGCTCTCGGCTCGTGGTCGTCATCGGGCGGGCCACCCCGCGTGACGACGTCCCCGAGGGCGAGGAGCCGGTGTCCTTCACCGCCATCGCCCAGGCCCTCGAACCGTCGTTCGGCGAGGGGCACCTGGTGCTCGGCAACGAGGTCCCCGGGGTCGTCGACGCCTCGACCAGCGCGAAGGGCGCCCTCGCCGGGTTCGCCGTCGCACGGGCGTGGCGCGGTGCTCCCCGTCCGGCACTCGCCGACGACCTGCTGCCGGAGCGGGCCCTGGCGGGTGACCCGCTCGCTCGGTCGGCACTGGTGCAGCGCATCTACGTCCCCCTCAAGGACCAGTCGACCGAGCTCCTGCAGACGCTCTGGTGCTACCTCGACACCGGCCGGTCGCTCGAGGCGACGGCGCGCGAGCTGTTCGTGCACCCGAACACCGTGCGCTACCGGCTCCGCCGCGTCGCCGACGTCATCGGGTGGGACGCCACCCACGCGCGTGACGCCCTGATCGTGCAGTCGGCGCTCATCCTCGGCGCGATGTCCGAGTCGAACGCCGGTCGACGGCGCCTGCCGCCGCGTCGCTGACCCGACGGTAGGGATCGCACAACGTCCCCGCCGGATCGCTGTCGGATGTCCACACGGGCCGACGGCGGCGCGGCGACGAGGATTGACCGGTGATCGTCGTCGTCGCGCCCGGACAGGGCTCCCAGACCCCCGGCTTCCTCGCCCCCTGGCTCGAGGACTCCGCCGTCCGTGACCGCGTCGGAGCGTGGTCCGAGGCGATCGGCGTCGACCTCGTCGAGCACGGCACGAACTCCGACGCGGACACCATCAAGGACACCGCCCTCGCGCAGCCGCTCATCGTGGCTGCCGGGCTCGTCACCGCCGACGCTCTGCTCGCCGACGGCCGTCGTGCCCTGGTCGGCGGCGTCGCCGGACACTCGGTCGGCGAGTTCACCGCCGCCGGTGTCGCCGGGATCCTCGAGCCGACCGACGCCGTCGCGCTGGTCGCCGAGCGCGGCCGGGCGATGGCGGACGCCGCAGCGCTGGAGCCGACGTCGATGGCCGCCGTGCTCGGCGGCGACGCCGACGCGGTCGCCGCAGCCCTCGAGCAGCACGGGCTCGTGCCGGCCAACCACAACGGCGGCGGCCAGACCGTCGTCGCCGGTCCCGCCGACGCCGTCGCAGCACTGGCCGCCGATCCGCCGGCTCGCGCCCGGGTCGTGCCGCTCGCCGTCGCCGGCGCCTTCCACACGCGGTACATGGCCCCCGCGGTCGACCGGGTCGGACCGGTCGCGGCCGGGGCGTCGGTGCAGGACCCGACGCTGCCGATCTGGACGAACGCCGACGGATCGCGCGTGGACGACGGCCGACGGTTCGTCGACCTGATGGTCCGCCAGATCGCGAACCCCGTGCACTGGGACGCCGTCATGGCGTCCTTCTCCGCCGCCGGTGTCACCGGCATCATCGAACTCGCGCCGGCGGGCGCGCTCGTCGGGCTGGCCAAGCGTGGCCTGCGCGGCACGCCCACCGTCGCCGTCAAGACCCCCGACGACCTGCCCGCCGCCGTCGAGCTCCTCGAGCAGGACGCGCGCGCAGCAGCCGTCCCGGACGATCAGCCGGTGGGCGAGCAGCCCGCAGGCGAGGAAGCAGACGCAACCGCATGACCGACGCCACCACGCCGTCCCCCGCAGCCGACGGGACCGACGCGCCCCGCGCCTCCCGTCCGGTGCTGCAGCAGCGTCGCGGCCACGAGTACACCCGCATCATGGCGTTCGGTGCCGCCCGCGGTGAGCACGTCGTGCCGAACGAGGACCTCGTCGGTCCGATCGACTCCTCCGACGAGTGGATCCGCCAGCGCACCGGCATCGTGACGCGCAAGCGTGCCGGCGCCGACGTCGAGGCGGTCGACCTGGCCGAGGCCGCGGCGCGCGAGGCCATCGAGAAGGCCGGCATCACGCCCGAGCAGGTCGGCGTCGTGCTCGTCAGCACCGTCACCCACACCGTGGCGACGCCGTCGATGGCGTCGTTGCTCGCGGAGCGCATCGGCGCGACGCCCGCGGCGGCCTACGACGTCAGCGCGGCCTGCGCCGGCTACGCGTACGGCATCGCCCAGGCCGACTCGTTCATCAAGTCCGGGCTCGCCGACCACGTGCTGGTCGTCGGGGCCGAGAAGCTCAGCGACGTCGTCGACCCGACCGACCGCTCGATCTCGTTCCTGCTCGGTGACGGTGCGGGTGCCGCGATCGTCGGCCCGAGCGACTTCCCCGGCATCGCCCCGACGATCTGGGGCTCGGACGGCTCGAAGTGGGACGCCATCGGCATGACGGCGACGTACAACGAGTGGGCCGCCGGAGCCCCGCGTCCCACGATGCGCCAGGCCGGTCAGACGGTGTTCCGCTGGGCCGTCTGGGAGATGGTCAAGGTCGCGCGGCAGGCGCTCGAGACCGCTGGCGTCCGTCCGGAGGACCTCGCCGCGTTCGTGCCGCACCAGGCGAACATCCGCATCATCGACGAGTTCGCCAAGCAGCTCGGCCTGCCCGAGACGGTGACGATCGCCCGCGACATCACCACCACCGGCAACACCTCCGCCGCGAGCATCCCGCTCGCCACGCACCGCCTGCTCGAGGAGCACCCCGAGCTCTCCGGCGGTCTCGCGCTGCAGATCGGCTTCGGTGCCGGTCTCGTGTTCGGCGCGCAGGTCGTCGTCCTCCCCTAGTCCCCCATCCCGGCTCGGCTCCGGGCACCCGTACCACTCGTGCCCTAGGCTGGTCCACGGTCAAACGACACCCCCCTCAAGGAGAACACCCATGGCCCTGTCCAACGAAGAAGTCCTCGCCGGCCTGGCCGAGCTGATCAACGACGAGACCGGCATCGCGACCGACACCGTCGCCGCCGACAAGTCGTTCACCGACGACCTCGACATCGACTCGATCTCGATGATGACCATCGTCGTGAACGCCGAGGAGAAGTTCGACGTGAAGATCCCGGACGAAGAGGTCAAGAACCTCAAGACCGTGGGCGACGCCGTCGACTACATCACGAAGGCCCAGGCCTGACGCGAGCTTCCTGAGCGCCGCGGACCGCGCACATCCCGCGGGCCGCGGCGCTCACCTCGTCCACCAGCGGTGGAGCTCCCACCGGCGCTCGACCACACCGGACGGGCGCCCACCGGCGCTCGACCACACGGACGGGCGTCCACCGGCGCTCGACCAGTCCACACGAAAGACACGTCGTTCCATGACCAAGAAGACCGTCGTCGTCACCGGGATCGGTGCGATCACACCCCTCGCCGCGACCGCCCCGGAGACCTGGGACGCGCTGCTCGCCGGCGGGTCCGGCATCACCCGCATCGAGGACGAGCGCTACTCGTCGCTCGAGATCCCCGTCGAGTTCGCCGGCCAGGCACGCCGCTTCCTCACGGACCAGCTCACGCGCCCGGAGACCAAGCGCCTCGACCCCTCGTCGCAGCTGTCGCTCGTCGCCGCTCGTGAGGCCTGGGCCGACGCCGGCATCGACCCCGAGACCGTCGTCCCCGAGCGCCTCGTCGTCGACTGGGCGACCGGCATCGGCGGCGTCAACACGCTCCTCGACGCCTGGGACACCCTGCGCGAGAAGGGTCCGCGTCGCGTCATGCCGATGACGGTCCCGATGCTCATGGCGAACGGCCCCGCCGCCGCCATCGAGATGGAGTTCGGCGCGCGCGGCGGTGCCCGCACGTACCTCTCCGCCTGCGCCTCGTCCACCGAGTCGCTGGCCGAGGCCTACCGCCACATCGCCGACGGCGACGCCGACATCGTCATCACCGGTGGCGCCGAGGCCGCACTGCACCCGCTGCCCCTCGCCGCGTTCGCCGCGATGCAGGCACTCTCGCGACGGAACGACTCCCCCGAGACGGCCTCGCGTCCGTACGACGTCACGCGCGACGGCTTCGTGCTCGGCGACGGCGCCGCAGCGCTCATCCTCGAGTCGAAGGAGCACGCGGAGGCCCGCGGCGCGACGATCTACGCCGAGGTCGCCGGTGCCGGGATCACCTCGGACGCCTTCCACATCACCGCGCCGGACCCCGAGGGCAGCGCCGCCGCCCGCGCGGTCATCACGGCGCTCGAGCACGCCGACGCCGCCCGCGAGGACGTCGTCCACGTCAACGCCCACGCCACCTCGACCCCGGTCGGCGACGTGGCCGAGTACCACGCGATGCGCCGCGTCTTCGGCGACCACCTCGACAACGTGGTCGTCTCGGCCACCAAGGCGTCGACGGGGCACCTGCTCGGCGGTGCGGGTGCGATCGAGGCCGCGTTCACGGTCATGGCGCTGCACCAGCGCGTCGCGCCGCCGACGATCAACCTGACCGAGCAGGACCCGGAGATCGTGATGGACGTCGCGACCGCGCCGCGCGAGCTGCCCGCAGGTGACCTGCTCGCGGTGAGCAACTCGTTCGGGTTCGGCGGACACAACGCCGTGGTGGCGTTCCGCACGGCCTGATCCGTCGTCGCCGACCCGTCGTCGACCTGGAGGCCCGTCCTGCGTCCGCAGGGCGGGCCTCCGTCCGTCACGGGGCGCCGCCCGTCCATCGGCCGCCGGTGCCCGGGCCGTTCCGGTCCCACGACCTGCCGCTCATGTTCCGCGACGACGGCGTGTCCTGCGACCGGGACGTCCGCAGGCGGCACGTCGTGCGACCTGAACGAGGCCAGGGCACAGCTCCTCGACGACAGGCGTGCCGCACGCGGGGACGACGGACGCCGCCGACTCCGGAGGGAGCGGGCGGCGTCCGAGTGGTGCGGAGGGCGCGAGAGGGGTCAGCCGACGCGGTGCAGCCAGACGACGGGGTTGCCCTCGGCGGCGTGCCGGAAGGGCTCGAGCTCGTCGTCCCAGGCCTGCCCGAGGGCGAGACGGAGTTCGCGGTGGAGTTCGAGGGCGTTGCTGCCGGCGACCTCCATGGCGTAGCGCACACGGTCCTCGGGGACGACCATGTTGCCGGACACGTCGGTCTGCGCGAAGAAGACGCCGAGGTCGGGCGTGTGCATCCACCGCCCGCCGTCGGACTGTGCGGTCGGTTCCTCGGTGACCTCGTAGCGCAGGTGCTCCCACCCGCGCAGGGCAGAGGCGATCGCCGCACCGGTGCCGACCGGGCCCGTCCACGTGAACTCCGTCCGGCGGGAGCCGTCGAGTGCGGGCTGGTCGAGCCACGAGAAGTTCACGGCGCGGCTCATCGCGCGACCGGCCGCCCATTCGACGTGCGGGCAGAGCGCGCGTGGTGAGGAGTGCACGTACAGCACCCCTGTCGTCGTTCCGTTCACGATTCCTCCGCTTCGTCAGGTGCGACTTCCCCATCGACCTGTGGTGCGGAGTCCCGGTAGCGGAACCATCGGTATCAGATTGTGATGTCCCTGCGGACACGCCCATTATGCAGCGTCCGCGCTGGGAACGCCACACCCGGCGAGCAGACCGCGCGGGCGGACCGGGCGGGCCTCAGTGCAGGACGGCGCCCTGCTCGTCGACGGGGTGCCGCTCCCCCGCGGTGAGTGCGACCGGGAGGCGGTTCTCCTCCGGGGGCACCGGGCAGGCGTACTGGTACGAGAACGCGCAGGGCGGCAGGACGAGCCGGTCCCAGTCGAGCGCGACCTCGGCCGCGCCGTCGGGCTCGGGCAGGTACAGGAAGCGTCCCATCGAGTACGAGCTGCCCGGGTCGCCCTCGGGCAGGGCGCTGGTGGTGTCCTGCACGATGAGCTGCAACCGCGGCCGGCCCTGGAACGGCGCGGACCGCACCGCGGTGAGCCGCACGGGAACGTCGTCCACCGTGGTCTCGATCGTCCCGGTGACGGGCAGGGGGTCGCCGGCGGCGTCGGTGAGGTGACCGGGTGCCTCCTGACCGGACCAGGGTTCGTACCTGCCGGCCGTGACCCACCCGCCCGGCCGCGGGGCGAACCGGGCGATGCGTGCGAAGCGGGAGACCGCGTCGGAGGCCGGGTCCCAGACGCGCAGCGTGGAGCCGTGCACCGTGCCGGCGAGCCCGTCGGCGAAGGCGACGGTCGACGGCACGACGGCGGTGTCACCCGCGACCAGCACCGTGCCGTCCACCGGGACGCCGTCGACCACGACGCCGTCCGCCGCCGCGGCGGTGACGGTGAGACCACCAGGGACCGGTGCCCACTGCCCGGCGACCGGCCACACGGGCTGCGGGCGGTCGACGTGCTGCGCGTTCACCAGGGCGAGCGGGCCGCGCGCGCTGCGGGCCCAGGCATCGCGGGCCGCGACGTGCTCGGCCAGGTCCGGGTCGACGGTGCTCACGACTGCTCCTGGCGGGGGTAGATGACCTTCTGCACGATGATGATCACCGACGCGGCGACCGGCACGGCGACGAGCGCCCCGAGGACCCCGCCGATCGTGCCACCGGCGACCGCGGCGATGACCACCAGGGCGCCCGGCACCTGCACCGCGCGCGACATGATGCGCGGGGAGATGAGGTACGCCTCGACCTGCATGTAGACGAGGTAGTAGATCGCGGCCGCGAGCGCCGTGGCCGGCGAGGCGAACAGGCAGAGCAGGGAGATGACGACCGCCGCGGCGAGGGTGCCGACGAGCGGGATGAGCGAGCCCAGGAACGCGAAGGTCGCCAGCAGCACGGGCAGCGGTGCACCGATGATGAGCAGGAACACGAGGCTGAGGATGCCGTTGATCAGCGCCTGGCTGATCTGTCCGACGACGTAGCGGCCGACGGCCTGGGTGATCTGCTCGCTGACGTCGACGAAGTTCTGCCGACGTGTCGCCGGCACGAAGCGGTAGGCCATCGACTTCAGGCCCCGCATCGACGCCAGGAAGTACAGCATCAGGATGATGACGATGATCGCGCCGGTCAGGCCGGACAGGATACCGCTGCCGACCGCCAGGATCCCGCCACCGAGGCTGAGGAGGTTGCCCGGGTCCTCCACGAAGGACTGCAGCGACTCCAGCGCGTGGTTGACGTCGACGGCGCCGGCGAACTGCTGTGACAGGTCCTGGACCCACTCCTGCTGCGAGATGTCCTGGACGATCTCCGGGAAGTTCTGGACGAGGTTCGTCGCCTGCTGGATGAGGATCGGGACGACCGCGAACACGACGCCGGCGAAGGCGGACAGGACACCCACGACGACGATCGTGATCGCCGACCAGCGCGGGATGAACCGTTCGAGGAAGGACACCAGCGGGTCGATGCCGAGCGACAGGAAGAGCGCGACGCCGATGTAGACCAGGACCGTGCTGAGCTGCTGGACGATCACGCCGGCCAGCAGGGCGATGAGCACGCCCAGGGCTCCCATGAAGCCGATGCGGAACGCGTTCACGCGCACGCCGGTGCCGACCCGGGTCGCCTCGAACGTCACGTTCGGGGTCGGCGCGTGGTCGTCGGGGGTCTCACGTCGTCGCGGCAGGTGCACGTAGGGCGGGCGGGACTTGAACCCGCGATCGTTCGGTTATGAGCCGAGTGCCTTGACCAGCTTGGCTACCGCCCCTCGTCGGGGACCGTCAGGCCACCGACTCCCCACGATACAGCGACTCGAACGTCGCGAGCGTGCGGTTGATGTCGTGTGCCTCGATCATGGCCAGGCTGCGCTCCCGCATCGCCTGGTAGTCGTCGTCGGACGCCTGCAGCACCTGTGCGAGCTTCGCAGCGAGGTCCTGCACGTCGCCCGGCGTGAAGAGGTACCCGTTGCCGTCGATGAGGTGCGGCAGTGCCATCGAGTCCGCGGCGACCACCGGCAGCCCGGACGCCATAGCCTCGAGGGACGAGATGCTCTGCAGCTCGGCGGTGGACGGCATCGCGAAGACGGTGCCGTTCGTCAGCGCCTGGCGCTTCGCCTCGTCCGACACGAAGCCGGCGAAGCGCACCCGGTCCTCGAGTCCGAGTTCCTGCACGAGCGTCTTCAACTTCGGGATCATCTCGCCGCCACCGACGATGGTGAGCGTCGCGTGCAGCTCACTCGGCAGCAGTGGGAGCGCTCGGACGAGCACGTCGAGGTTCTTCTCCGGCGCGACCCGGCCGACGAACACGATGTCGTTCCCCGCGGGGCGACCACTGCGGGCGCTGTAGCGCGACGCGTCGATGCCGCAGGAGATCGCGAGGACCTGCTGCCCGGCGATGGCCTCGCGGAGGTAGTCCGCGGCCAGCACCGTCGGCGTCGTGATGGCGTCGGCGAGCCGGTAGGTCTTGGCGGCGTCGTTCCACGCGATCTTCAGCGCGATCGGCAGCGTGCGACGGCCGAACGGGACGTACTCGAGCAGGTTCTCGGGCATGAAGTGGTTGGTGCCGACGATGCGGATGCCGCGCTCGTGGGCCTCCTGCACGATGCCGCGCCCGATGACGATGTGCGACTGGATGTGCAGCACGTCCGGCTGGACGGCGTCGAGGATCGGACCCGTCCACTTGCGGACGCTCCACGGCCACACGAAGCGGAGCCACGCGTGCCACGGCCACTTGTACGACTTCAGCCGGTGGACGGTGAGGACGACGCCGCGGTGCTCCTCGTCGAACGTGCCGTGGTGGGCGCTCGACGCCGGGGCCACGACGTGGACCTCGTGGCCGCGCTCCGCGAGCCCGACGGCGAGCTGCTCGGCGAAGGTCGCGGCGCCGTTGACGTCCGGCGGGAAGGTGTCGGCCGCGATCATGACGCGCAGCGGTCGGGACCCGCCCGTCGCACCCGTCGACTCGGCGGTGGCGGTGGTGGCGTCCTCTGACACGGCTGGCATCGTCCTCTCGTGGGCGGTTGCTGGTCGGGCCTCGACGGTACCGCACGGGCCCGAGCGCCCGCGTCAGCCGCGCGGACGACGCCGATGGCCGACAGCGACCACCGACGCCGTCAGCAACCGCGTCAGCCGCGCGGACGACGCCGACGGCTGACAACGACGACCGACGCTGTCAGCAACCGCGGACACGACCGCCCACGCCGCGAGCCGACCGCGGTCAGCGCCGCGTCTCGGGGTGGTGCTTCGCGAGCAGGAACACGCCCGTGATGGCGATCACCGCAGCGACCAGGAAGCCGACCACCGCGATCCACGGCGCCCCGGCAGCCTCGCCGAGCACGATCACGCCGATGCCCACGGCGACGATCGGGTCGATGACGGTGAGGCCGGCGATCACCAGGTCGGCGGACCCGCTCGAGTACGCGTTCTGCACGAAGTACCCGCCGAGCACCGCGGCGACGATCACCCCGACGACGGCGATCGCGGTCAGCCAGTCGAACGTGCCGTGCAGGAACCGGTTCAGCACGACCTTGGCCAGCGTCGCGACGAAGCCGTAGAGCACCCCGGCCACGACGATGTAGTACATGGCGCTCGCCCGCTTCGCCGCGAAGCGGAACGACAGGAACACGGCCACCAGGACGATCGCCAGCACCACCAGGATCGTCACGAGCTGCTCGTGGGTGATCGCGCTCTCGCGGCCGACGACGGCGGCGATGCCGACGAAGATCCCGACACCGATGATGCAGGTCCAGACCGCCCGTCGCGCCTGCTGTCCGAGCGGCACCCCGGAGGACCGTGACGAGAACCACGTGGTGATGACGAGCGCGACGGCGCCGAGCGGCTGCACGACGATGAGCGGGGCGTTCGTGATGCTGATGAGCTGGAGCACGACGGCCAGACCGAGCATGAGCGTGCCCAGCACCCACCAGCCGCTGCCGAGCAGCCCGAGGACGTGCCGCACCGACAGCCCCTTCGACTGCCGACCGAGCCGGGCCTCGACGCGCTGCACCCCGCGGCTCTGGAACTGCGCTCCGAGCGACAGGAAGACCGCACCGACGAGCGCGACGGGGATCATCAGGGCCTGGAACGGGGTCAGGTTGACCGCGTCCGGGATCGGGAGGTCCGTCGTCACGCGACGAGGCTACCGGTCCTCGCCGGATAACCTGGGTGAATGCCCGTCCTCCCCATCCGCATCACCGGCGAACCCGTCCTCCACGAGCGCGCTGCCGAGGTCACCGCGTTCGACGACGACCTCCGCGCACTGGTGCAGGACATGTACGAGACGATGGACCTCGCCCCCGGGGTCGGTCTCGCGGGTCCGCAGGTCGGGGTCGGCAAGCGCCTGTTCGTGTACTCGTGGACCGACGACGACGAGGTCCTGCACCGCGGGGTCGCGATCAACCCGGTGCTCTGGACCACTCCGCCCGTGCCGGAGACGGTCGAGGAGCTCGACGAGGACGAGGAGTCCGAGGGCTGCCTCTCGATCCCGGGTGAGCGCTTCCCGCTGCGTCGGGCCGAGGGCGCCCTGCTCCGTGCGGTCGACGAGCACGGGGAGCCCTTCGAGGTCGAGGCCCACGGGTGGCTCGCCCGCGTCTTCCAGCACGAGTACGACCACCTGGACGGCTACCTGTACGCCGACCGGCTCGTGCACCCGTACGGCAAGCAGGTCGCGAAGGCGATCCGCAAGAGCAGCTGGGGCGGCCCGGGCAAGTCCTGGCTCCCCGGTCGCGACCACCCCGAAGGCTGACCGCGCGGTCGGCTCCGGCGCACGTCCCAGGGCGGCACCGGCGGTCGGCCGGGAGGCCCGGCTCAGCCCCGGTAGGCCGTCAGCGACTCCTGCAGGCGGTCCCGGTCGGGGTGACCGGGGCAGTACGCGACGAGTCCGGCCGCCAGCTCGGCCTGGTCCGGCGTCGAGACGCCGTCACGCCACGGCGACGCTCCGCGCTCCGCGCAGGTCGCCGCGAGCTCCTCGAGCGTGGCGGTACCGTCGGCCGCCCGGACCGCGGCCCGCTGCTGCGCCGACATCTCGGTGCCGGTGATGCGCTCGGCCCGGCAGTCGGTGCGCTCGGCCTCCCACACGGCGGCGTACGTCGTGTACGTCTCCCCAGTGCCGTCGGCGTCGACACCCGTCGTGTCGCTGCTGCCGTCCGCGGCGCCGCTGCACACGAACGCGAAGACGATCGGCGCGCTGCCCGTCGCGGAGACCTCGGACCGTGCTGCGGAGTCGAGCGAGTCCTCCGGCTCCGGTTGCCCGGCGGTGCACGCGGTGAGCGCCACCGCTCCGAGGACGACGAACGCCGCGGCGAGGGTCCGGCGCACGGTGATCACCTGTGAACGCTAACAGCTTGCGACCGGGCGGCGCCTGCGAGCCAGCCGGAAGCCGAACACCGGCCGCCGCCCAGCGCCGGCTCCGCGCGAGACTCGGCCGTGCGGACACGTTCGTGGTCCGGTGCCCGAGAAACCGTCCGCGGAGCCGAGTCTCGCGGTAGCGGCAAGGGCGCCGAACCCCGGGAACGCAAGAGGCCCCCACCCCGGAGGGTGAGGGCCTGTCGCTCCCCGAGTTGGACTCGAACCAACAACCTGCCGGTTAACAGCCGGCTGCTCTGCCAATTGAGCTATCGAGGATCACTGTCCGCTGGCGAATGTGGTGCGAACAACGGGTAACAGCATAGCAGCACCCCGAGCCCGCTCCGCGCATCGGCCGCGCATCCCGGGCGTGCCGCGTCGTCGAGCTCCCCGGCCGGGCCCGGCGCCGTCGGTGCTCAGTAGCCCGCGACGGGGTCCACGACGCCGACGAACCCGTCACCGGAGCCGGACAGGAACGCGGCGGTGTTCGCCCGGACGCGCTCGGCCAGCAGCGGCGCGACCATGTCCGGGGTGTCGGCCTGGTGCGGCGTGACGACCACACCCGGCTCGTCCCAGAGCGGGTGGCCGTCGGGCAACGGCTCCGGGTCCGTCACGTCGAGGCCGGCGGCGGCGATCGTGCCCTCGCGCAGCGCCGCGACGAGCGCGTCGGTGTCGACCAGTCCCCCGCGCGCGATGTTCACGAGACGCGCCGAGGGCTTCATGAGTCCGAACCGACGCGCGTCGAGCAGCTTCGCCGTCCCCGAGGTCATGGCTGCCGCGACCACGACCACGTCGGCGTCGGGCAGCACCTCGTCCAGGGCGTCGGTCGTGACCGTGCGGTCGGCTCCCGGCACCGGGTCGTCCGAGCGGCGCACGACCGTCACGGAGACCTCGAACGGGGCGACGAGCCGGATGTACTCCAGGGCGATCCCGCCCGCGCCGATCACCACGACGTTCCGCCCGTAGAGCGACACGCCCTCCGGCTCGGTCGCCCAGGACGTCGCGCGGGCGCGCTTCTGCAGCACCCGGAGCGTCGCGAGCGTCAGCGCGAGGGCGTGCTCGGCGACGGGTTCCGCGTAGGCGCCCTTGGCCGACGTGAAGAGCACCCGGTCCCCGTGCTCCTGGATCAGGTGGGCGAAGGCGTCGACGCCCGCGAAGGGCAGCTGGACCCAGCCGACCGAGGCCCCCTGGTCCAACGCCGCCGCGAGCCCGTCGGGGTCACGGGCGTCGAGCCAGACGATCCCCCGCGTGTCCGCGCCGAGGTCGCCGACCGTGCCGCCGGCGGCCCGCACGGCGTCCGCGTGCAGGTCGGCCGCGGTCGGCAGGATCGCGACCGGTCCGGCCGTGGGTGCGTCGACGGGGAGCGGGGCGCCCGCGTCGGTGACGACCGCGCGGTGTCCGCGGCTGCTCGCCGTGTCGTGTGCGGTCGTGGTGCTCATGCGTTCTCCTGACGCTCGGTCCGGGGAGCGGTGCCCGCCCCGGCACCGACCGGACGACGGGGGGCGGACGAGCGCCGCGGGGCGGTGGTCGCGGTCGGACGACGCTTCACGGGGCGTGACGCGGTCGCGGCGAGCGTCTGCACGTAGGGGTCGACGGGGTTGTCGAGGACCTCGTCGAAGGTGCCGAGCCCGACCAGGCGGCTCTCGGCGAGCACACCGACGCGGTCCGCGAGCGCGCGGGCCTCGCGGAGGTCGCTCGACACCACGACGGCCGAGAACTGCCGACCGCGCTGCAGGTTCGTCAGGGCCTCGAGCACCGACTGACGGACCAGGACGTCGACGCCGCGTGCGGGTTCGTCGGCGACGAGGAGCTGCGGCTCGAGGATGAGCGCGCGTGCGAGGGCGACACGCTGCCGCTGCCCGCTCGACAGCTCCCACGTGTTCAGGCGCATGATGCCGAGGGGCAGGTGCACGGCGTCGACCAGTCGCGCGACCATGAGCCCGGCCTCCTTGCGGTCGAACCGCCGGTCGCGCAGGTAGATCGGTTCGGCGATCGCCTCGCCCACGGTCAGGTCGGGGCTCAGCCGGTCGGCGCCGTCCTGCGGCAGGTACCCGATGCGGCCGGTCAGCCGCTGCGCCTTCCGCGAGGACGGGCGGAGCCCGCGCACGTGCTGACCGAGCACGGTGAGCTCACCGCCGACGATCTGTCGCCGGTGCGCACCCTCGCCCTCGCCGGTCGCGCCGAGCTGCCCGGCGATCGCGGCGGCGAAGGTGCTCTTGCCGGAACCGGACTCACCGATGAGCGCGAGGATCTCGCCCTGGCGGACGGTCAGGCTGACCCCGTCGACCGCGCGGATCGGCTCCGATCCGCGGACGCCCCGGTACTCGATCGAGACGTCGTCTGCGACGACCGCCGGGCCGTTCACCGCGATCATGGGTCCCCTTCCGCGCCGCCCCCTGGCGGCGGTTGCGCGACGGACCGGTGTCGCGTCGTCGGTGGTTCGCCGGAGGTGACCGGCCGGGAGGCGCGGCGTGCGTCGACGACGCAACGCCGTGCCTCCCGGCCGGTCGCGTCGGGTCAGGACCCGGCGTTCTCCAGTGCCACCAGCGTACGCCGTCGCTCCGCCTGTTCCGCCGGGTCCGGCACGGGCAGCGACGCGAGCAGCCGCTGCGTGTAGGGGTGCTTCGGCGCACCGAGGACCTCGGCGGTGGTGCCCGTCTCCACCAGGTCGCCGCGGTACAGCACCGCGATGCGGTCCGACAGTGCGCCGACGACCGCGAGGTCGTGGCTGATGAACAGCGACGCGAACCCGAGGTCCTGCTGCAGCTCGAGGAAGAGCTCCAGCACGCGGGCCTGCACCGACACGTCGAGCGCGCTCGTCGGTTCGTCCGCGATGAGCAGCTTCGGCCGGAGTGCGATCGAACGCGCGAGCGAGGCGCGCTGCCGCTGGCCACCGGACAGCTCGTGCGGGTACCGGTCGCCGTAGGACGCCGGGAGCTGCACCATCTCGAGCAACTCGCCGACGCGCTTGCGGGCGGCTCGGGGGTTCCGCACCTCGCCGTGCACGACGAGCGGCTCGGCGACGCACTCGGCGATCGTGAGCAGCGGGTTGAACGAGGTCGCCGGGTCCTGGAACACGAACCCGATGTCCTTGCGGTGCCGCTTGAAGTCCCGCTCGCGGTACCCGAGCATCTCGGTGCCGAGGACCTCGAGCGACCCGCCGGTGACGCGGGTGAGCCCCGCGATGGCCCGACCGATCGTCGTCTTGCCGGAGCCCGACTCCCCCACCAGCCCGAGCACCTCGCCGGGACGGACGTCGAGGTCGACGCCCTTCACGGCCCTGAAGGCGGGCGAACCGAGGCGGCCCGGGTACTCGATCTCGAGCCCCTTCGCGCTGACGAGGGGCTCGACGTCGGTCGCGATCACCGCTCGGCGGGCCGTCCCGGTCGAGGCCTCCAGCCGGGGCACGGCGGCGAGCAGGCGCTTCGTGTAGTCGGCCTGCGGGTCCGCGAAGAGCTGCGCGACCGGTGCCTCCTCCACGACCTCGCCCTGGTACATGACGGCGACCCGGTCGGCCAGGTCGGCGACCACGCCCATGTTGTGCGTGATGATGACGATGGCGGCGCCGAACTCGTCGCGGCAGCGCCGGAGCAGGTCGAGGATCTCGGCCTGCACGGTGACGTCGAGTGCGGTGGTCGGCTCGTCGGCGATGATCACGCTCGGCTCGAGGGCCAGTGCACTCGCGATGACCACGCGCTGCTTCTGCCCGCCGGAGAACTGGTGCGGGTAGTGGTCGACCCGCGTCTCCGGGTCGGGGATGCCGACGCGGCGCAGGTAGTCGATCGCCTTCGCGCGGGCGTCCTTCTTCGAGACGCCGCCGTGCGCCCGGAGGCCCTCGGCGATCTGCCACCCCACCGTGAAGACCGGGTTGAGCGCGGTCGACGGCTCCTGGAAGACCATCGCACCGGCCGTGCCGCGGAGTTCGCGGAGCTTGGCCGACCCGACGCTGACCACGTCGGTGCCGTCGAGGTACACCGCACCACCGAGCGTCGCCGTCTCGGGCATCAGCCGCAGCATGCTGCGGGCCGTGACCGACTTGCCGGAGCCGGACTCGCCGACCAGCGCGAGGACCTCGCCCGGACGGACGTCGAGACTGACGCCCTTGACCGCGTCGACGGCACCGCCGTCGGTCGCGAAGGTGACGGTCAGGTCGTCGACGACCGCGACCGGTCGGTCCTGCTGGTCGTTCCCTGCGTCGGTCATGCCGTCGCCCCTTCCGTGCTGGCGGCCTGCTTCCGCGAGACCAGCTGCTTCAGCCTCCTGCGGGCGCGCAGGCGCGGGTCCGAGATGTCGTTGAGGCTCTCGCCGATGAAGGTCACGCCGAGCACGAGCACGACGATCGCGACGCCGGGGAACACACCGGTCCACCAGACGCCCGACGCGACGTCCGACAGCGCGCGGCTGAGGTCGTAGCCCCACTCCGCGCCGCTGGTCGGGCCGATGCCGAACCCGAGGAAGCCGAGGCCGGCCAGGGTGAGGATCGCGTCGGAGGCGTTCAGCGTCAGGATGAGCGGCAGGCTCCTGGTGCTGTTGCGCAGCACGTGGCGGGTCATGATGCGCCACGGGTTCGTGCCGATGACCCGCGCGGACTCGACGAACGCCTCGTTCTTCAGGCGCACCGCCTCGGCACGCACGACCCGGAAGTACTGCGGGACGTAGACGACGGTGATCGAGATCGCCGCCGCGACGATGCCGCCGGTGTAGCTCGAGTTGCCGCCGGAGATCACGATCGACACGACGATGGCGAGCAGCAGCGAGGGGAACGCGTAGATCGCGTCGGCGACGACGACGAGGACCCGGTCGAGCCAGCCGCCGACGTACCCCGAGACCATGCCGAGGATGACCCCGATCGTGATCGACACGACGACCGCGACGATGACGACGAGCACCGCGGTGCGCGCGCCGAAGACGACGCGGCTGAACACGTCGAAGCCACCGACCGTGGTGCCCCAGACGTGCTCGGCGCTCGGCGGGGCGGTGCGCGGGAAGCCCTGGCCGTCGGCGCCCTGCAGCTGACCGAAGCCGTACGGGGCGATGAGCGGCGCGGCGAGGGCGACGATCAGGTACAGGGCGCAGATGACCACGCCGGTGATGAGCATGGCGCGCTGCCAGCCGGTGCTCCTGCGGAGCTGGACCACCACGGGCAGCCGCTTCCAGAGCGGCTCGTGGCGGTCGACGAGCGAGGTGTCGGCCATCGCTAGAACCTCACTCTCGGGTCGATCAGCGCCGCGACGACGTCGACGACGAAGTTCGTCACGGCGACGATCACGGCGAGCATCGCGACGATGCCCTGGACCGCGACGAAGTCGCGGGCCGACAGGTACTGGTTGAGCTGGAAACCGAGCCCGCGCCAGCCGAACGTGGTCTCGGTGAGCACCGACCCACCGAGCAGCATGGCGATCTGCAGACCCATCACGGTGATGATCGGGACCAGCGCCGGACGGAAGGCGTGCGTCCGGACGAGCCGGGCCTCCCGGACGCCGCGCGAGCGGGCCGCGTCGACGTACTCGGACCCGAGCGAGCCGATCATGTTGGCACGCACCAGACGCAGGAAGATGCCGGCGGTGAGCAGACCGAGCGTCAGCGCGGGCAGGACGGCGTGCGACAGCACGTCGCCGATCACCTGCGCGTTGCCGGTGCGGAGTGCGTCGATGAGGTAGATGCCGGTCGCACCCGGGATGTTGTCGAGGATGAGCGACACCCGGGTGGAGGCGCGGTCGCCGAGCGGCAGCCAGCCGAGCCAGACCGAGAAGACGAGCTTGAGGAGCAGACCGCCGAAGAACACCGGCGTCGCGTACGTCAGGATCGCGAGCGCTCGGAACAGCACGTCCGGCCACTTGTCGCGGACGTACGCCGCGAGCATGCCGAGCGGGATGCCGAGGACGAGGGCGACGATGAGCGCGTAGAAGACCAGCTCCGCGGTCGCGCCGCCGTACGTGACGATGACCTCGGTGATCGGACGGTTGTCGGTCGACGTCGTGCCGAAGTCCCCGCGCACGATGCCGCCGAGGTACTCGAGGTACTGGACGATGACCGGCCGGTCGTAGCCGGCGGCGTGCAGACGTTCCTGGAGCTGCGAGGGCGTCAGACGGCCACCGACCGAGGCGGTGATCGGGTTCCCGATGACGCGCATCAGGAAGAAGACGAGCGTCACCAGGATGAACACCGTCGGGAAGATGAGGAGGAAGCGGACCAGGATGTACCGACCGAGCCCGCCGCCCTGCCCACGGGCACGTCGCTGTGCCTGGGGCTTGGTGGGGTCGGTGGCCAGCTCCGGTGTCGCCTCGGGGGTGCTGAGGGTCACGGGGACGGGTGCCTTTCGGTGCCGTTCGGGACGTGGCCACGGGGGCGCTCCTCGTGGGAACGCCCCCGTGGGCCGACGCCGGTGTTACTTGGAGAGGGTGGCGTAGCGGAACTTGTACGAGGAGTCGAGGGTCAGGCCCTTGACGTCCTTGCCCGCGACCGCCACGGACTTGCCCTGCAGGAGCGGCAGCGTCGAGATCTGCGTGGCCTCGCGCTCCTGCGCCTGCTCGATGAGCTGCGCGCGCTTGTCCTTGTCGGACTCCTGCTGCTCCTCGGAGATCAGCTTCTGGATCTCCGGGTCGTCGTAGTGGTTCTGCACGAAGTTGTCCTTCGTGAAGAACGGCGACAGGTAGTTGTCGGCGTCCGAGAAGTCCGGGAACCACCCGAGCTGGTACACCGGGTAGGAGTCCTTCGTCCGCTCCTGCGCGTAGGTCGTGTAGACCGTCGACTGGATCTTCACGGAGAACAGGCCCGAGTTCTCGAGCTGCGTCTTGAGCTCGGCGTACTCGTCGTCCGACGTCGAACCGTAGTGGTCGGGCGCGTACTGGATGTCGAGCTGCACCTTGCCGGTGACACCGGCCTTCGACAGCGTCTCCTTCGCCTTGTCGACGTCGGGGCCGCCCTTGCCGTTGCCGTAGAGCTCCTCGAACGGCTTCGCGGCACCGGTCAGGCCGTCCGGCACCATCGAGTAGACCGGCGAGTACGTGTTGTTGTAGACGTCCTTCGCGATCTTCTCGCGGTCGACGACGTCGGCCACGGCCTGGCGCACGGCGAGGGCCTTCGCCTCGTCCGCGTCGGACTGGCTCGCGCCGAACGGCTGCGTGTTGAAGTTGAAGACCAGGTAGCGGATCTCGCCACCGGGGCCGTCGGTGACCTTGACGGAGTCGTCCTTGCGCAGGTCGGCGATGTCGGTCGGCGTCAGCGAGCGGTACGCCACGTCGACGTCGCCCTTCTGCACGGCGAGCTTCAGGTCGGTCTCCTTGGTGTAGTAGCTGGCGGTGACCTCCTTGGTCTTCGCCTTGCCGAGGAGCCCGTCGTACTCGGGGTTCGCCGAGTACTGGATGGTGTCGTTCTCCTTGTACGAGGTGATCTCGTACTGCCCGGCGAACGCCTTGCCCTTGACGATGTCCGCCGCCGGGGTGAGCTCGTCCGCCGAGAAGACCTGCTCGTCGACGATCGGGCCTGCGGGGCTCGAGAGCACCTGCGGCCAGGTCTGGTCGGCGTGGTCGAGGTTGAAGACGACCGTGGTGTCGTCCGGGGTCTCGATGCTCTTGAGGTTGGCGAGCAGCGACTGCGGACCGTTCTCGTTGTTGATCTTCAGCTCGCGCTCGAACGAGAACTTGACGTCACTCGAGGTGAGGTCGTTGCCGTTCGCGAACTTCAGCCCGCTCTTGAGCTTCACCGTGTAGGTCGTGTCGTTCGTGAACTCGCCGCTCTCGGCGATGTCCGGCTTGACGTCGGGGCTGCCGACGGGGGTGTTCATCAGGAACGGGAACACCTGGTTCTGCACGGCGAAGGAGCCGTTGTCGTAGGACCCGGCCGGATCGAGGGACGTGACCTTGTCCGTCGTGCCGATGCTCAGGCCGTTGAGGTCGGTGTCGGAGACGCTGCTGCTCGCGCAGCCCGTCAGCACCAGCGCCGTCGCTGCTGCCCCGGCGCCGAGCGCGATGCCGCGCCTGCCCCACTTGGATACGGATGCCATGTCCGCTCTCTCTCTCGGTGATGGTTCGCAAGGGGTCCCGCGGAGGGCGGTGGATCGACTGTGAGGCCCGCCGGGAACGCTCATTGGTACCACCCTGACACGGAAGTCCACGATTCGAGGGACATTTGTTTACACCCTTGTAATGCACGACCGCGTCGCGTGGCGCATGATGCGCGCGTCACGGAGCGGCGTGTCGCGCACGAAAGTTGCGTGGTGCAACGGGGACGGGGTCGGGCCGCTGCCTGCCACCGGGCGGGCGGGCGAGCGGCTGCCGGCTGCCGGCTGCCGGCTGCCCGCTGCCCGCTGCCTGCTGCCCGCTGCCGAGCGGGCGAGATCCGTCACGCTCGACCTCCCCGGCCGACACATCCCACCCACCCGACGTCACGCGCGCGGCACGTCCTGCCCGCCCGGCGCCGGTCGGTGGCGCTCGCGTTCGGGTTGCACGACTTGCCGCTCAATTCGGGCCGCGGCGGCGGGTCGTGCGACCAGGACGACCGCACACGGCACGTCGTGCGACCGGAACGGCCAGTGCGAGTGGCCGGGCCACGGCGGGACACCGAGCGGGCGGACTACGTCACCCTCGGCGTCTCCGGGCACCGATCCCCACCCGCTCGACGTCGTCCACGCGGCGATCCCTGCCCGCTGCGGCGGCTGCGGTGGATGACGCTCGCGCCCTGGTCGCGTGACCTGCCGCTCATTCCGGGTCGCGGCGGCGAGTCCTGCGACCAGATCGACCGCACGCGGCAGGTCGCGCGACCCTGGGGTCCAGCACGAGTGGTCGCGCGACCCTGGGGTCCAGCACGAGTGGCCGCGCGACCGTGCGGGCCAGCACGAGTGGTCGCGCGACCGAGCGGGCCAGCACGAGTGGCCGGGCGACGACGCGCTGCCGCCCCTCGCGGGACGGCTCAGCCCTGCGCTGCCGCCTCGGCGTCGGCGCGGAGGCGCATCCGCTGCGCGTCGATGTCGACGAGCTGGCGCTGGATCTCGGCGCGCCGGTCGGACTGCTCGTGCGGGTCGGCCCGCTGCAACTGCCCGAGCAGCGAGGCCTTGCGGGCGAGCAGGTCCCGCTCGACCAGTGCCACGACGATGCTCCGGGCGTAGAGCGCCAGGTCCTCGTCGGTGCGAGCCGGGATCGGTGCGAGTGCGAGCTCCTGCACGAGACCGCGGAACGGCGCCGGCACGTCCTGCAGCAACCGGTCGAGCCAGTCCCCCGCGCCGATCGAGTCGACGTTGGCGACCACGGCGTCCCGCACGACCGACAGCATCGGCGCCGAGAACGTCGCGCCGGCCGCGAGCCAGATGAGCGGTGCGCCCACGTACCCGGGCTGCTGCACCATCGCCATCACGGCGTCGCGCTCCATCCGGGTGATCGGGTCGTTCGGCAGCAGCCGCAGACCGGCCACGGGCTCCTCGGGCGGGGCGACCAGCTCACCACCGGGACCGGCCTGACCGACCGGCACCGGGCCTCCCGTCCGGTCGGTGCGCGCTGCGGACGCGCGCTGACGCGCCGAGTCGACCGCCCGCCGGACGTCCGGGATGTCCATGCCGAGCCACCCGGCGAGTTCGCGGACGTACCCCTGCGTGAGGGAGCGGTCGCGGATCCCGGCGAGGACCGGCGCGGCGGCCCGCAGTGCGCTGACCCGCCCCTCGACGGTCTCGAGGTCGTGGCCGTCGAGCGTCCGACGGATCATGAACTCGAACATCGGGCGCTTCGCGCTGACGAGCCGGCGGATCGCGTCGTCGCCCCGCGCGAGTCGGAGGTCGCACGGGTCGAGTCCGCCGGGAGCCACCGCGACGTAGGTCTGCGCGGCGAAGCGCTGCTCCTCGGCGAACGCCCGCGAGGCGGCACGCTGCCCGGCCTCGTCGGGGTCGAACGTGAAGACCACCTCGCCGTTGGCGTTCGGGTCGGCACCGCTGACGTCGCCGAGCATCGGCCGGAGGACCTTGATGTGGTCGACACCGAACGAGGTGCCGCACGTCGCGACGGCGGTCGTCACACCGGCGAGGTGGCACGCCATGACGTCGGTGTAGCCCTCGACGATCACGACCTGCTTGCCCTTGGAGATGTCCTTCCGGGCGAGGTCGAGCCCGTAGAGGACCTGGCTCTTGTGGTAGATCGGCGTCTCGGGGGTGTTGAGGTACTTCGGGCCCTTGTCGTCGTCGAGCAGTCGACGCGCGCCGAAGCCGATCGTCGCACCGGTCACGTCGCGGATCGGCCACACGAGGCGTCCGCGGAACCGGTCGTACGGCGAGCGGTCGCCCTGTCCGGCGAGTCCCGCCGCGAGGATCTCGTCCATCGAGAACCCACGGCCCCGCAGGTGCTCACGCGTGGCGTCGTACGACTGCGGCGCGAAACCCACGCCGAAGTGCTGTGCTGCGGCGGGGTCGAAGCCGCGCTCCCCGAGGAAGCGTCGCGCGGGCTCGGCAGCCGCCGAGGTGAGCTGCGACTGGTAGAACTCGAGCGCTGCCTCGTTCGCGGCGATCAGCCGCGCGCGCTGGTTGTAGTCGGTGCGCGGGCCGTCGCCCTCTTCGTAGTGGAGCGTGAAGCCGATCTTCGCGGCCATGCGCTCGACCGCTTCCTGGAACGTCGTGTGGTCCATCTTGATGATGAACTCGAAGACGTCGCCGTCCTCGCCGCACCCGAAGCAGTGGTACCGGCCGACCTGCGGCCGCACGTGGAACGACGGGGAGCGCTCGTCGTGGAACGGGCAGAGCCCCTTCAGCGAGCCGACGCCCGCCGACTTCAGCGTGACGTGGTCGCCGACGACGTCGGCGATGTTGACACGCGAGCGGACCTCGTCGATGTCGTTCCGCGCGATCCTGCCAGCCACCCCTCGATCCTAGTTCGTGCGGCCGGTGCCGGAGGACGGTCCGTGTCCGCCTGTGGAGAGCACGACGGCCGGGAGGCGCGGTGCACGATCAGCACGCGCCCCACCTCGGTCGGTGCGCACGTCGACACGCGCGGCGGCCGGGCAGGAGCCGCTCCGGTCCCACCGAGACGGCGCCGTCCGCACGAGACCGTGCCAGGTCGGCGAACCGGACCCAGATCCGGCGGCGTCTCGCCCTCACGGCGGCGTCTCGCACGGCGGCGTCCTACGCGGCGGCGTCCCGCACGCCGGCGTCCCGCACGCCGGCGTCAGACCGCGATGTGCGTCGTCTCCCGGTCCCCCACCACGAGTCGCTTGTGCCACGCCAGCGCCCCCTGGTCCGTCAGGCTCGCGACCTGGTCGACCACGGCCCGCAACCGCCCGGCGTCGTCGGACGCCGAACGCCAGTCCGCCGCGAAGCCCGGCTCGAGGTCCGCACTGCCCGTCGCCGCCAGGGCGTCGAGCAGCTCGGTGAGCACGCGACGCTGGTCCTCGTACACGGGCTGCCGGTCGCCGTGGGTCATGACGAACGCCGCGACGATGCCCTTGAGCACCGCGATCTCGCCGATGATCTCCGGCGGGGTGACGACCGAGGCCGCGAACCGCACGAGGGACCCGGACGCGTAGGACTCGCGCGTCGCCGCGGTCGCCGTCCGCGCGAACCGCCCGATGAGCTGCGAGGTGAGGTTCTTGAGCCGCGCCATGTCCCGCCGCGACCCGTCGTAGGACGTCATCCAGAGCGGCAGCGACCGGAGTCGGTCGAAGGCCTCGAGCAGTTCGTCACGACTGAGGTCCGACCCGACCCAGGCGTGCATCGCGGTGACGATGTCGTTCTCGCCGACCCGGTCGCCCAGGGCCGCGACGTCGATGAAGCCCGCGACGACGGCGTCCTCGAAGTCGTGCACCGAGTAGGCGATGTCGTCGGACAGGTCCATGACCTGCGCCTCGATGCACCGCTGCCGACGCGGAGCACCGCGCCGGAGCCACGCGAAGGCGTCGTGGTCGTCGTCGTAGAACCCGAACTTGGTGCGCCCCGACGATGCCTCGGCGACGCCCTGCGCCGCCGGCCACGGGTACTTGCAGCTCGCGTCGAGCGAGGCCCGGGTCAGGTTGAGCCCGTACGGGCGCTCGTCGTCGGGTCCGTCGCCGTAGACCTTCGGCTCGAGGCGGGTCAGCAGCCGCAGCGTCTGGGCGTTGCCCTCGAAGCCGCCGATGTCCGCCGCCCAGGCGTTCACGGCGGTCTCGCCGTTGTGCCCGAACGGCGGGTGCCCGATGTCGTGCGCCAGGCACGCGGTGTCGACGACGTCGGGGTCGAGCCCGAGGGAGTCGGCGAGCTCGCGCCCGACCTGCGCGACCTCGAGCGAGTGCGTCAGGCGGTTGCGGGCGAAGTCGAGTCCGGTGGTCGGGCTGAGCACCTGGGTCTTCGCGGCGAGGCGTCGGAGCGCGCTCGAGTGCAGCAGGCGGGCGCGGTCCCGGGCGAAGTCGGAGCGACGGTTGCCGTGGGTCTCGGGCAGCCAGCGTTCCGCGTCGGCCGGCCCGTACGAGGCGGTGGCGCTCATCCGCCGCTGTGGTGCAGCTCGGCGGCGGCGAGGACCTTGCGGAACTCGGCGTCCACGTCGCGCGACTCGAGCCAGCGGTCCGGCAGCGCCGTGCGCTTCGGGTGCCCGGCGCGGCCTCGCGGGCCCTCGACGTCCGCACCGGGGTACGGCGCCGACCAGTCGAGCTGCCCGAGCAGGTCGTCGATCTCCTGCAGGCTCGAGGCCATGGAGAGCGCCGAGCGGACGTCGCCGCCGATCGGGTACCCCTTGAAGTACCAGGAGACGTGCTTCCGGGCGTCGCGGCACCCGTGGTCCTCGGACCCGAAGAACTCGACGAGCAGCTCGGTGTGTCGACGGAAGGCGGTCGCGACGTCGCCGAGCGAGGGCATCGCGCGCACGTCCTCACCGCGGAACGCCGCCGCCAGGTCGCCGAACAGCCACGGCCGACCCAGGCATCCGCGGCCGACCACGACACCGTCGCAGCCGGTCTCGTCGACCATGCGCAGGGCGTCGGCGGCGGACCAGATGTCGCCGTTGCCGAGCACCGGGATGTCGGTGATCGTCTCCTTCAACGTGGCGATCGCGGACCAGTCCGCCTGCCCCGAGTAGTGCTCGTTCGCGGTGCGGGCGTGCAGCGAGATCGCGGCGACACCGGCGTCGCGGGCGATGCGTGCCGCGTCGAGGTAGGTCAGGTGGTCGGCGTCGATGCCCTTGCGCATCTTCACCGTGACCGGGACGTCGCCGGCGGCCTTGACCGTCTTCTCGACGAGGTCCTTGAAGAGGTCGGTCTTCCACGGCAGGGCCGCTCCCCCGCCCTTCCGCGTGACCTTCGGCACCGGACACCCGAAGTTGAGGTCGATGTGGTCGGCGCGGTCCTCGCCCACCAGGATCGTCGCCGCCTCGGCCACGGTGTTCGGCTCGACGCCGTACAGCTGGATGGACCGCGGCGTCTCCGACTCGTGGTGCTGGATGAGCTGCATCGACACCGGAGTCCGTTCGACCAGCGCCCGCGAGGTGATCATCTCGCAGACGTACAGTCCGGCGCCGTACTCGCGGCAGAGCCGGCGGTAGGCCATGTTCGTGATGCCCGCCATCGGCGCGAGCACGACCGGCGCCTCGACCTCGATGGGGCCGATGCGCAGGGGCTTCGCCGTGCGGGGCGCCGTGGTGGGCGCGTCGGTGATCGTCATACGTGCTCCATTCTCCCACGCGTGTCCGCGCCGGTAGCGTTCTCCACATGACCGACTCCGCGATCGCCCGGTTCGACGCCGACGCCGCCGCCCGAGGGCTCGCGGTGGACGTCGTCCAGCGCCCCGCCGCCGACTCCCTCGAGGGTGCCGCCGCCCTGCTCGGCATCGACCCGAGCGACATCGTGAAGACGCTCGTCGTCAAGCGTCACGACGGTGGCTTCCTGCTCGCGCTGGTGCCGGGCGGCCGCAGCATCGCCTGGAAGAAGCTCCGCACCGTCGTCGGCGTCAACAAGCTGTCGATGCCCGACGCAGCGACCGCGCTCGAGGCCTCGGGCTACGAGCGCGGCACGATCACGCCGATCGGCGCGACCGGCGACCTGCCGGTGTACGCCGACGAACGCGTCCTGGGCCGCCGCATCGCGCTCGGTGCCGGCCGGCACGGCGCGAGTGCCTTCGTCGACGGCGACGCGCTCGTCGCCGCCTACGACGCGACCGTCGCCGACATCACCGACGAGGAGCCCGTCCGCTAGCGGACGGCTCAGTCAGGGACCTCGGTCCAGTCGCCCTCGGCACCGGGGACGAAGCAACTGTCACCCTCGCAGACCGGCGCACCGCCGGGCGTGATGAGCGTGAGCAGGGCGGGTCGCGCCTCCCGGTCGTCGGCCTGGAGGCCCGGCTCGACCGGGCCGGTCGTCGTCACGCCGGTCACCGGGTCGCCTCCGCGTCCGCGGTCGCGTCGTCCGCGGCGCGCTGCTGCTGCGCCGCGAGCTCCTCGGGCGTCACGTCGCGGAGCGCGACGACCTGGCGGAGCACCTGCTCGAACGCCGCCGGGTCCTGTGCGCCGGAGACGCCGTACTTGCCGTCGATGACGAAGAACGGGACGCCGTTGATCCCGAACGCCTGCGCCTGGGCCTGGTCGGCCCGGACGGCGGCGAGCTGGGCGTCGTCGCGCAGGGTCGCCAGGACCTCGTCGCGGTCCAGACCGATCGAGGCGCCGAGGTCGGCCAGGGACTCGTCCTGTCCGACGTGCTCGCCGCGCTCGAAGTACGCGGTGAAGAGGCGCTCGACCATCTCGAGCTGCTTGCCGTGCTGCTTCGCCAGGTGGATGACCTGGTGCGCCTTGACGGTGTTCGTGTGGCGCAGTGCGTCGTAGTCGTAGTGCAGCCCGACGGACGAGGCGATGCCGGCGACCTGGTCGATCATCTGCTGTGCCTGCTGCACCGGCAGGCCCTTGTGCTGCGAGAGGAACTCGGCCTCGGTGCCCTCGAAGTCGACCGGGGTGTCCGGGCTCAGCTCGAACGAGTGGTACTCGACCTCGACCGGCTGGGCCTCGGGCGAGGAGGCGAACGCGGCGACGCCGGCCTCGAACTTCCGCTTGCCGATGTAGCACCAGGGGCATGCGATGTCCGACCAGACATCGACCTTCACAGACTCGTTCACACGAGGTGCAAGCCCGGCCCCTGCCCGCGCATTCCCGCGGTCACGACCCGCTCCTCGCGCACCGTGTCTCGTGCGCCGTGTCTCGTGCGCCGTGCACAACGAGAGGCACCCCGAACAACGGGATTCCGTGGTCCGGGGTGCTTTCGGTTGTGCAGCGGCAGGTCGCACCGGCGATCGCTGACCGCGGCAGCGGCAGCGGCAGGTGCTGCCGCAGCAGCCGCGCGCGCTACGCGCCGAGGAGGCGCTGCGCCAGGTAGCCCTGCAGCTGGTCGAGCGAGACGCGCTCCTGCGACATGGTGTCGCGCTCACGCACCGTGACCGCCTTGTCGTCGAGCGTGTCGAAGTCGACCGTGATGCAGAACGGCGTGCCGATCTCGTCGTGGCGACGGTAGCGACGACCGATCGCGCCGGCGTCGTCGAAGTCGACGTTCCAGTGCTTCCGCAGGTCGTCGGCGAGCCCGCGCGCCACCGGCGACAGCTGCTCGTTGCGGGACAGCGGGAGCACCGCGGCCTTGACCGGCGCCAGCCGCGGGTCGAGGCGCAGGACGGTGCGCTTGTCGACGCCGCCCTTCGCGTTCGGGGCCTCGTCCTCGTGGTACGCGTCGAGCAGGAACGCCATGAGCGCACGGGTGAGCCCGAACGACGGCTCGATGACGTAGGGCACGTACTTCTCGTTCGCGGCCTGGTCGAAGAAGCGCAGGTCCTTGCCCGACGACTCGATGTGGTTGTTCAGGTCGAAGTCGGTGCGGTTCGCGACGCCCATGAGCTCGCCCCACTCGGAGCCGGCGAACCCGAAGCGGTACTCGATGTCCGCGGTGGCGTCCGAGTAGTGCGCGCGCTCGCCGTCGGGCACGTCGAAGCGTCGCAGGTTCTCGGGGTCGATGCCGAGGTCGGTGAAGAACGCCACCGCGTCGGCGATCCACTGCTCGTAGTGGGTGTCGACGTCGGCCGGCGGCACGAAGTACTCGATCTCCATCTGCTCGAACTCGCGCGTGCGGAAGATGAAGTTGCCGGGCGTGATCTCGTTGCGGAACGCCTTGCCGACCTGGCCGATGCCGAACGGGGGCTTCATGCGGCTCGTCGTGACGACCTGCGCGAAGTCGACGAAGATGCCCTGCGCCGTCTCCGGGCGGAGGAAGTTCAGCCCTTCCTCGGACTCGACCGGGCCGAGGTAGGTCTTGAGCATGCCGGAGAACTCGCGCGGCTCGGTCCACTCACCGCGGGTGCCGCAGTTCGGGCACGGCACCTCGGCCATGCCGCCCTCGGGCGCTCGACCCTTCTTCGCCTCGAACGCCTCGAGCAGGTGGTCTTCGCGGAACCGGTGGTGGCAGTGCAGGCACTCGACGAGCGGGTCGGTGAAGGTGGCGACGTGACCCGAGGCCTCCCACACCTTGCGGGGCAGGATCACGGCGGAGTCGAGGCCGACCATGTCGCCGCGGCCGCGGACGAACCGCTGCCACCACTGGCGCTTGATGTTCTCCTTCAGCTCGACGCCGAGAGGCCCGTAGTCCCACGCGGAGCGGGATCCGCCGTAGATCTCCCCCGACTGGAAGACGAAGCCACGGCCCTTGGCCAGGGCGATGACGCTGTCGAGACGGGAGGACGGTGCCAAGAGGACTCCTGAGTTCGCCGGACTGGGTGCCCGGTGCGGGAACGGTACCGGGCAAGCGTACCGGCCCCGCGGCGACCGACGGACGCCGGTCGCGCACCCGTGGACGGCCCGGCTCACCCCGCGGGACGGAACCCCTCCGCCGCACCCAGCACCGCGACGACCCGGTCGACGTCGGCGTCGTCGTTCCACAGGTGGAAGGCCAGGCGCAGCCGGCCCGCCCGTCCGCTCGCCGTGACCCCCGCCGCGGACAGGGCGCGGAGGGCCGACCCGTCCGGGTCGGGGAAGGTCGTGATCGCCTGACCGGACCGGGGCGTCCCGAGCGCGTCGGCGAGCCGGTCCGTGCGGCCGGTGGCGTGCCTCCAGGCCGAACCGGCGTCGACGGACGCGAGGTGTCGCAGGGCGGCGACCGCCCCCGGCCACGCCTGCCATGCCGGGGACACGTCGAAACGGCGGGCGTCGTCGGCGAGCTGCATGGTCGGGCCGTAGCACGAGGACCAGACGTCCGCTCCCGCGTACCAGCCGGCCTGCACGGGGCGGACGCGCTCCAGCGCCGCGTCGGAGAACGTCGCGAAGGCGACGCCGCGCGGTGCGCACAACCACTTGTAGGCGTGCGTGACCGTGACGTCGAACGGCGCGGCGGACACCGGCAGGACGCCCGCGGCCTGGGTGAGGTCGCAGAGGGTGAGGGCACCGGCGGCGCGCGCCGCGTCGAGGACC
Source organism: Curtobacterium sp. ODYSSEY 48 V2 (assembly GCF_023712625.1). Lineage (NCBI taxonomy): Bacteria > Bacillati > Actinomycetota > Actinomycetes > Micrococcales > Microbacteriaceae > Curtobacterium > Curtobacterium sp. ODYSSEY 48 V2. The sequence continues at coordinate 205,400 of NZ_JAMAXX010000004.1, read as the reverse complement.
GGGGCGGGGTCGGTCACCACGCCGGTGGCGGACTGCACGGCGGACCAGGCGACGAGCGCGGTGCCCGGGCGGACGGCGTCGGCGAGTCGCTCGAGCGGGACACTGCGGACCGTGACGCCGCGGTGCGCCTGGACGAGGAACGGGAAGACGACGGACGAGAAGTCGCCGTCGGGGACGACGACCTCGGCACCGTCCGGCAGTGACGCAGCGACGAGTGCCACCATCGCCGAGGTCTGCGACCCCGTCGCCACCCGTGCGGCGTCCACGCCGACGATGTCGGCGAAGAGCGCGCGGCCCTCCTCGACCAGGGCACCGTACGTCGCGGGCGAGGTCTCGGCGCGCGACCACGCATCGAGGTCCGACCGCTGTGCGGCGAGGGTGCCGAGCGTGGGGAGCCCGGCGGTGCAGGCGGCGAGGTAGCCCGATCCGTCGACGAAGGAGTCCATGCCCCCAGGCTCCGACGGCCAGCACCATCACGCCAGGGCAGGCTTCTTCGGGGACCCATAACATCGTGTTGTGGAGTCCATCGAACCGCAGCTGCTCCGGGTCCTGCTCGCCGTGCGTGACGGCGGGTCGATCAGCCGTGCGGCCGCGGCGCTCGGCTACAGCCAGCCCGCCGTCAGCCAGTTGCTCACACGCGCCGAACAGCGGCTCGGGCACGACCTCGTGCTCCGCGGCGGCCGCGGCGCGACCCTGACGGAGTCCGGGCGCGTCCTCGCCGACCACGCCCTGCACGTCGAGGCGGCCCTGGCCGCAGCACGAGAGGACCTCGACGCGGTCGGCGGTCTCGCCCGCGGGCGGGTGCGGCTCGCCGGCTTCCCGAGCGCGTCGTCGACCCTCGTGCCCCCGGTGCTCGCGGCGCTGGCGACGGACAGCCCCGGGGTGGTGACGTCGTACGTCGAGGCCGAGCCCCCCGAGGCCGTCGAACTGCTCCGGCGCGGCGAGGTCGACGTCGCCCTGACCTTCTCGCACGCACTGCAGGACGACTCCGCGAACGATCCGACCCTGACCACGCGCGTGCTCGGGCGCGATCCGCTCGCGCTCGTCACCGCCGCGGGTGCGGTGCCGACCGGGGACCGGGCAGCCGACCTCGCCGCGTTCCGGGACGCCCGGTGGATCGGCGGTTGTCCGCGGTGCCGCGGGCACCTGCTCGCGTCGTGCGCGGCGTCCGGGTTCACGCCGGAGATCGTGCTCGAGACCGACAACGCCGCGGCGGTCGTCGGGCTGGTCGCGGCCGGACTCGGCGTCGCGCTGCTGCCCCGGCTGGCGCTGTCGACCACCGTCGTGCCGTCCGGTGTGGCGGTCACGCCGGCCGACGACGCGCTGGCACGACGGGTCGAGGTCGTGGTCGCCCGCGGCGCGGACCGCGTGCCGAGCGTGCGGGCGGCGCTGGAGGCGGTCCGTGGGGTGGCGCACCTGCTCACGTGAGGCGCGGCGCGCTGTCCGTGGCACGGGTCTCGTGTCGGCACCGACGGCCGCCCGGCCGGCCACGGGTCGGACGGGAGGCCCGTGGCGGCGCCGCCACGGGCCTCCCGTCAGGCGGTCGGTGCGTCCACCGCGCCGCCGTAGCGTCGGTCGCGGCGCGCGTACTCCTCGATCGCTCCCCACAGGTCGGTGCGGCGGAAGTCCGGCCAGAGCTGGTCGAGGAACACCATCTCCGCGTACGCGGACTGCCACAGCATGAAGTTCGACGTTCGCTGCTCGCCCGAGCTCCGCAGGAACAGGTCCACGTCGGGCAGCTCGGGCACGTAGAGCCGCTTCGCCAGGGCCTTCTCCGTCACCTGGCTCGGCTTCATCCGACCGGCGGCGACGTCCTCGGCCATGCCCCGGACCGCGTCGACGATCTCGTTCCGCCCGCCGTAGTTGACGCACATCGTGAGGGTGCAGACGTCGTTGTCGGCGGTCATCCGCTCCGCGGTCTGCAGCTCGTCGACGACGCTCCGCCAGAGCCGGGGTCGCCGGCCCGCCCACCGCACCCGGACACCCCACGCGTGCAGCTGGTCGCGACGGCGGTGGATGACCTCGCGGTTGAAGCCCATCAGGAAGCGGACCTCGTCCGGCGACCGCTTCCAGTTCTCGGTCGAGAACGCGTACGCCGACACGTGCTTGACGCCGATCTGGATCGCGCCGGCGACGACGTCGAGCAGCGAGGCCTCGCCGGCCTTGTGCCCCTCGACCCGCGTCAGGCCGCGCTGGTTCGCCCAGCGGCCGTTGCCGTCCATGACGATCGCCACGTGCTCCGGGACGAACTGCGCCGGGATCGCCGGCGGCTGCTCCCCCGTCCAGTCGACGGGTCGCAGTCCCTCGGACACGGCTTCGGACGCGGACCGGCGTGGGCTCATGCAGGTGTTCCTTCGTGATCGGACGTGACGGGCACGGCGGGCGCCGGGGTGGCGGCCACGGCTGCCGGAACCCCACCGGGGGTCGGTGCGACCGGAGCGGGGTGTTCACTGCGGTCCACGTGGGGCAGTGACCGGAGCGATCGTTCCAGGTGCCACTGGGCGTAGGCCGCCACCACGCCGGAGGCCCGCGACCGCGTCCGCTCGTCGGAGGCGTCGACGGTCGACCAGTCCCCGGCGAGCAGTGCCCCGAGCAGGCCGAGCGTGTCGGTGTCGAGCCGGGGCGTCCCGGGCGGCGCTGCACGGTCCGCCACCACCCCGCCGAGCTGCACGACGAAGGCGGTGTGCGGCCCGGGCTCCCCCGTCACCGCACAGTCACCGAACGACGGCGCCCACCCCGCGATGCTCATCGCCCGGAGCAGGTACGAGTCGAGCGTGGCGCTGACGACGTGCTCGTGCCTGGACAGTGAGCGCAGGGCACCGACGAGCAGCAGGTACTGCTGGAGCCCGGCGTCCGCCTCGCTCAACCGGTCCGCCGTCTCGACCATGGCGCTGGCCGCCGTGTAGGCGCCGTAGTCGGTGACGATCTGGGCGCCGTACGAGCCGAGGCTCTCGGCCTGGGTGACGATGTCGAGCGACCGACCCTCGTAGAACTGCGCGTCGACGACCATGAACGGCTCGAGTCGCGACCCGAACTTCGACGCCGTGCGCCGTACCCCCTTGGCCACCGCCCGGATCTTGCCGTGCTGCCGGCTCAGCATGGTGACGATGCGGTCGGCCTCGCCGAGCTTGTGGGTGCGCAGCACGACGCACTCGTCCCGGTACAGCGGCATTGCCCCAGTATCCCCCGCGGCGCCGACAGCGGGTGCCGGCGGAGCGGCCGGCGCGGAGCGCGGCGCGGCGTCGCCCGAGCGGCGAGCGCGGAGCGCCGAGCGCCGAGCGCCGAGCGGGCAGGACATGCCGTCTGAGTTCCGTCCGGCGGGCAGATCCCGTCGCCGGACGACGCCGAGCGTGACCGAACCCGCCCGCTCGACGCACCGCCGTCGACGGACGGCACCGAGCGTGACCGAATCCGCCCGCTCGACGCACCGCCGTCGACGGACGACGCCGAGCGTGACGGGATCCGCCCGGTCGACGACGCGTCCACAGACGGGAGGCGCGGTGCGGGACGGACCCGCACCGCGCCTCCCGAGAGCGCTGGCGTCCTACGCCGTGACCAGCTCCGGCGTCCCGGTCGCGGCTCCGGCGCGTACGGCCCGGTTCACCGCGGAGACGATCGCCTTGAGCGAGGCGGTCGCGATGTCGGCGTCGATCCCGACGCCCCACAGCCGGGTGCCGTCCACGTCGAGCTCGACGTAGGCGGCGGCCTTCGCGTCACCCGAGGCGCTCATCGTGTGCTCGGAGTAGTCGTACAGCGTGACCGCGACGCCCTGCTCCCGCATGACGGTGAGGAACGCGTCGACCGGACCGGTGCCGACTGCATCGGCGGCGACGGACCCCTCGTCGACACGCATCGCGACGTGGAGCTCCGTGGTGCCGTCGAAGTCGCTCGACGTCGCCGTCTTCGTGATCTCGTACCGGCCCCACTTGTCCGACTCGTCGTCGGCGGGCAGGTACTCGTCGCGGAACAGGTCCCAGATCCGGTCGGACGAGAACTCGCCGCCCTCGGTGTCGGTGCGCTGCTGCACCACGCCGGAGAACTCGATCTGCAGCTTGCGGGGCAGGTCGATCGCGTGGTCGGTCTTGAGCAGGTACGCGACGCCGCCCTTGCCGGACTGCGAGTTGACGCGGATGACGGCCTCGTACGAGCGGCCGATGTCCTTCGGGTCGACGGGCAGGTACGGCACCGCCCAGGCGATGTCGTCGACGGACTTCCCCGCGGCGGTGGCCTTGGCCTGCATCGCCTCGAAGCCCTTGTTGATGGCGTCCTGGTGCGAACCGCTGAACGCCGTGTAGACCAGGTCGCCGGCCCAGGGCTGCCGCTCGGGCACCGGCAGCTGGTTGCAGTACTCGACGGTGCGCTTGACCTGGTCGATGTCCGAGAAGTCGACCTCGGGGTCGATGCCCTGCGTGAACAGGTTCATGCCGAGGGCGACGAGGTCCACGTTGCCGGTGCGCTCGCCGTTGCCGAACAAGCACCCCTCGATGCGGTCCGCCCCGGCCATGTAGCCGAGCTCGGCGGCGGCGACGGCGGTGCCGCGGTCGTTGTGCGGGTGCAGCGACAGGATGACGTCCTCGCGGTGGTCGAGGTTGCGCGACATCCACTCGATCGAGTCGGCGTAGACGTTGGGCGTGGCCATCTCGACCGTCGCCGGGAGGTTGATGATCACCTTGCGGTCGGGGGTCGGCTCGAAGACCTCCAGCACGGCGTTGCAGATCTGCGCTGCGACCTCGAGCTCGGTGCCCGTGTAGGACTCCGGCGAGTACTCGTAGAACACCTGCGTGCCGTGCTGCAACCGGGCCTCGGCCGCCTTGCACATCCGGGCGCCCGCGACGGCGATGTCGACGACGCCCTGCACGTCGGTGCGGAAGACGACCTCGCGCTGGACGATGGACGTCGAGTTGTAGAGGTGCACGATGGCCTGCTTCGCCCCGTCGATCGCCTCGTACGTGCGGTCGATGAGGTGCTCACGCGCCTGGGTCAGCACCTGGATCGTGACGTCGTCCGGGATCGCGCCGTCCTCGATGAGCGACCGGACGAAGTCGAAGTCGGTCTGCGATGCGCTCGGGAAGCCGACCTCGATCTCCTTGTAGCCCATCCGGACGAGCAGGTCGAACATGGCCCGCTTGCGCTCGGAGTCCATCGGGTCGATCAGGGCCTGGTTGCCGTCGCGGAGGTCCACGGCGCACCACCGAGGCGCCCGGTCGATGCGCTTCGTCGGCCAGGTGCGGTCGGGCAGGTCGACGCGGATCTGCTCGTGGAAGGGAACGTACTTGTGGATCGGCATCCCGGAGGGGCGCTGGGTGTTCTGCATGGTCGTCGCTTTCGTCGTCTCGCCGGCATCGGCGCTGTGGGGGGCCACGACGGACTCCGCGACGAGGTGGGCCGTGTGTCAGGCCTCGTCGCGGCAGCGAAGGAGGAGGAGCGCCGAGTACATCGCTGCCACCGTAGCACTGGTACACCAGCGCGGTGCAAGTGGATGACGTCCCGGACGCTCCTCCCGACCCGTGCGATCAGTCGACGGCGAGCGCCTCGGTCGGCGACACCCGCATGGCCCGCCGGACCGGTGCGACCGTGGCGACGACCGCGAGCACGAGGGCCCCCACCACCACGACCGCGACGGTCAGCGGCGGCAGCACGGGCGTGACGACCGTCCCGAGCGAGCCGAGCATCGTCTGCCCGCCGACCCAGCCGTACAGGGTGCCGAGGACGAGTCCGGTGACGACCGCGGCGACGACCATCTGCACGGCCTCGGTCACGATCATGCGTCGGACCTGCGCTCCGGTCAGCCCGAGGACGCGCAGCAGGCCGAGCTCACGACGACGCTGGAGCACGCCGAGCGCGAGGGCGTTCACGACGCCGACCGCGGCGATCACCGCGGAGAACCCGACGATCACGCTCACGACGGCGTTCAGCTGCACGAAGAAGTCCCGCTGCGCCTGGACCGCGTCCGCCGGCAGGGAACCGTCGCCCATCGCCGCCATCTGGGTCTCGACCACGTGCTGCATGATCCCGAGCGCGACCGCGAAGGTGACGAGCAGGGTCACGCCGATGACGAGCCCGATGGTGGCCCGTGACGACCGGCCCGGAGCCCGCATCGCGTTGCGACCGGCGAGCAGGACGACCGGGTCACGGGACCCGATCCGACCGATGAACTGCAGGACCGGGGGCATCACGATCGTCGCGCCGACCGCGACCCCGGCGAAGGAGACGAACCCGCCGAGGGCCGCCGGCAGGACGGCCGCGGGCGTGGCGGGGCTGAGGACCAGACCGAGCACCATCAGCAGCGCACCGACCGTCATGAGCAGGACCGCCCAGACCGTCCGCGCCCGGCCCGACCGGACGTCGGCGTGGCTCGGCTCGACGGTCGATGACAGCGCCTGCAGCGGCGTGACCGTCAGCACCCGGCGGGACCCGGCCGCGAACGCGCCCCAGGTCGCCAGGACCACGGCGACGAGCGGCAGCACGAGTTCCCACGGGACGAGCGTGTAGGTGGTGTCGGGGATAAAGCCGGTGCTCCGCAGGACCGCGACGAAGCATGCGGCCAGCCCGGTGCCGACGACGGTGCCCACCGCGCCGCCCACGGCACCGACGACGAGGCCGGTGCGGGTCGTCCGGGCACGCAGGGTGGCGCCCGTCGCCCCGATCAACCGCTGGAGTGCGATCGTGCGGGTCTGCCCCGCGATGATCGTGGCGCAGGTGTTCGCCGTCACGATCGCACCGACGTAGAGGGCGATGCCGAGGAAGAGCCACCCGACGACGGACAGGATCGCCCGGACGGGTGCGAGGCCGTCGAGACCCGCGGCAGCCATCGCCTGGGTCACGATGCCGGGAGCGATGACGAGGGCGGACCCGAACGTCGTGCCGAGGGCTGCGACGAGGACCGTCGGGGCGAACGTGCGCAGGCCGGTCACGCGGCTGCCTCCATCCCGAGCATCGTCGCCGAGATCTCGGCGGCGGTCATCGACGGGCGGTCGTCCACGATCCGCCCGTCGGCGAGGAAGAGGATGCGGTCCGCGTTCGCGGCGGCCGTCGGGTCGTGCGTCACCATGACGACGCTCTGCCCCCACTCCTGCACGGCGCCGCGGAGGATCGCGAGGACGTCACGCCCGGTGCGCGAGTCGAGGGCGCCCGTCGGCTCGTCCGCGACCACCACGGCGGGACGCGACGCGAGCGCACGCGCGATCGCGACGCGCTGCTGCTGTCCGCCGGAGAGTTGGTGCGGCCGGTGGGTCAGACGGTCACCCAGGCCGAGCAGGTCGACGAGCCGGTCGATCCACGCCGACTCGTCCCGGCTCGGCTGGTGCCCACCGAGCAGGAACGGCAGCCGGATGTTCTCCCGCACGTCGAGCGTCGGGACGAGGTTGAAGGACTGGAACACGAACCCGAGCCGGCGACGGCGCAGTTCGGTGAGCTCGCGGTCCCCGAGGCCGGTGATGTCGACCCCGTCGATCGTGATCCGCCCGGTGCTCACCGCGTCGAGCCCCGCGGCGACGTGCATGAGCGTCGACTTGCCGGAGCCCGACGGCCCCATCACGGCGGTGAACTCCCCCGCCCCGATGTCGACGCTGACGTCGTCGAGCGCGGTGACGCGGCGGGCGGCGTCGCCGTAGTGCTTGGACACGTGGTCGAGCCGGATGATCGGGGTGTGGTTGGTGGTCATGCTCCGAGCCTGGCGGCCGGGAGGCGCGTCCCGCGTCCGTCGCGCGGCTCCTGTGGATGGTCCGCTCGGCTCGACGTGCTGTGGAGGGGTCATCCTGTCGGATGACAGCGGGTCGCTCCGCCGGTCGACGCCGGGGTCAGTCGGCCCTGGGCACCAGCCCGTGCTCGTGCGCGAACACGACGAGCCGGACGCGGTCCCGCAGGTCGAGCTTGCTGAGCACGCGCGAGATGTGCGTCTTCACCGTCGCCTCGCTGACGTACTCGTGCTGGGCGATCTCGCTGTTGCTGTACCCGCGTGCCGCGAGGTCGAAGATCTCCCGCTCACGGGGCGTCAGCTCGGCGAAGGCGGCGGGCACCGCGGCGGCCTGGGCCGCGCCGTCGTCGTACCGGCGGAGGAGCTCGCGGGTGGCGGAGGCGGCGAACACGGCGGTGCCGGCGTGCACGGTCCGGACCGCGGCGAGCAGGAACTCCGGGTCGGCGTCCTTGAGCACGAAGCCGCTCGCGCCCGCCCGGATCGCCTTCGCGGCAGCCTCGTCGAAGTCGAAGGTGGTGAGCACGAGCACCTTCGCGGCGTCTGCCCCGCCCTGCTCGACGATCCGTGCGGTCGCGGTGATCCCGTCCATCACGGGCATCCGGACGTCCATGAGCACCACGTCCGCCCCGGTGCGCCGCACGAGCTCGGCGCCCTCGGCCCCGTCGCCGGCCTCACCGACGAACTGCAGGTCGGGCTGTGAATCGATGAGCATCCGGATCCCGGTGCGGAAGAGCGCCTGGTCGTCGACGAGGGCGACCCGGATCGGGCCACCGGTCGGCTGGGACGTGGTCATCTGGTGCGCTCCTGCTCCATCTGGGTGATGCGGCCGCGGGGGAACTGGCCGCTCGCGGGGACCGCGGGCATGCGCACGGCCACCACGAAGTCGTCACCGCGGTGCCCGGCCGTCATCGACCCCCCGGTCATCGTGACACGCTCGCGCATGCCGACCAGTCCGTGCCCGGTGCCGGGGCCGCTGGAGCCGTCGTCGGCGCGCCGGTTCACGACGGTGATCTCGACGGTGTCGGGACGGTAGGTCAGCGCGGTGTGGACCGGTGTCCCGCTCTCCCCGTGCTTCCACGCGTTCGTCAGGCTCTCCTGGACGATCCGGTACACGGCGAGCTGGGTCGTCGTGGGCAGACCGGTCGGGTCGCCTTCCCGGTCCACACGGACGTCGAGGCCGACCTCGCGCATCTCGGCCACGAGCACCTCGAGGTCGGCTGCCTCGGGCGTCGGGGCGGTCCCCTGCTCGTGCCGCAGGGCGCCGAGCAGCTCGCGGACGTCACCGAGGGCACTGCGAGCGGTGCTCGAGATGGTCTCGAGCGCCTGGTCCGCGATCGCGGGGTCGGTCTTGGCGGCGTAGCGTGCCCCGTCCGCCTGGGCGATGACGACAGCCAGCGAGTGCGCGACGATGTCGTGCATGTCGCGGGCGATCCGCACCCGCTCCTGCTCGACCGCGACCGCACGGTCGGCGCGTGCGGCATCCCGTTCGGCGACCAGCTGGGCCTCCCGGCTCATGCTCGCGGACCGGCGGGCGCGGCGGACGAGTCCGGCGAGCCACGGCAGCAGGAGCAGCAGCAGGACGCCGGCGAACGTCGCGAGCACGACCTGCAGGGTCTCGAGCGTGGGCGACGAGGCGGTCTCGATGCCGGAGCGGCGCTGGTGGTCGTACAGCCCGACGTACGCCGCCGCGACCGCGGATCCGCCGATGGCCGAGACCAGGCCGGCGATGCGGACGCGCTTGCTGCCGTAGGCGCTCGTGGTGAAGAGCACGCCGGCGAGCAGCGCGTTCGAGTAGTCCGGCACCTGCATGGTCACCATCTCGAAGACGGCGATCACCCACGAGAGTGCGAGCGACAGCCCCGGCGACAGGCGACGGATCGCGAGGGCGATGCTCAGTCCGACCACCGTCACCAGCCAGAGGGACGGCAGGTCGGCGGACGCACGCAGGAGCGTCAGCAGCCCGCCGAGCAGCACCGCTGTGGTGACGTCGGTGACGAGCTGCGCGCGCAGCAGGGGGCGGAACACCACCCCACGGTACGACGCGGCCGGAGGACGCGCGTCCGACCAGGGGATGACCCGGATCAGAAGCCCAGACGGCCGAGCTGCTTCGGGTCGCGCTGCCACTCCTTGGCGACCTTGACACGGATGTTCAGGTAGACGTGGCGACCGCCGAGCAGCGACTCGATCTCGGCCCGGGCACGTGATCCGACGTCCCGGAGCCGCTCGCCGCCCCGCCCGATGACGATCGCCTTCTGGCTGTCGCGCTCGACGAACAGGTTCGCGAAGATCCGCAGCGGTCCGTCGGGGTCGTCCTCGTCGTCGGGCTCGACGACGTCCTCGATGACGACCGCGAGCGAGTGCGGCAGCTCGTCGCGGACGCCCTCGAGCGCGGCCTCGCGGACGAGCTCGGCGATGCGGTCCTCGTCGGTCTCCTCGGTGACGGTGGAAGCGTCGTACAGCTGCGGCGACTCGGGCAGCAGCTTCGTGATCTCGGCGAGCAGCACCTCGAGCTGCAGGCCCTTCGTCCCCGACGTCGGGATGATCGTGTCCCACTCCCGCAGCTGGGACACCGCGAGGAGCTGCTCGCCGACGCGGTCCTTCGGGGTGCCGTCGATCTTCGTGACGATCGCGATCTTCCGCGCCCGCGGGTACTGGTCGAGCGACTCGTTGATGAACCTGTCGCCCGGCCCGATCGGCTCGTCGGCCGGCACGCAGAAGCCGATCACGTCGACGTCACCGAGCGTCGACTGCACGAGGTCGTTGAGCCGTTCGCCGAGCAGGGTGCGGGGGCGGTGCACACCCGGGGTGTCGACGATGATGACCTGGCCGTCGGGCCGGTGCACGATGCCCCGGATGGCGCGTCGCGTGGTCTGGGGCTTCGACGAGGTGATCGCGACCTTCTCGCCGACCAGGGCGTTCGTCAGCGTCGACTTGCCGACGTTCGGACGCCCGACGAAGGAGACGAAGCCGGCGCGGTACGGCCGGCCCGGTGTGTCGGTGCCCGTGGCCGCGTCGGTGTCGGTGTCCGTCTCGGTGCCGTGGTCGGGTTCGTGGTCGGTCATGCGTTCGGGGTTCCCGTCGTGCTCGGAGTGGTCTCGTCGAGGGCGTCCTCGGCGTCCTGCAGGGCGGCGCTCCGCTCGGCGAGGACGGTGATCAGGTGGCGGCGCTTGCCTTCGACACGGTCGGCGGTCAGCGCGACCCCGGAGACGGTGGCCTGCTCGCCGCGGACCGGCAGCCGGCCGAGCTCCTTCGTCAGCAGGCCACCGGCGGTGTCGACGTCGTCGTCCTCGAGCTCGACGCCGAAGAGGTCGCCGAGCTCGTCGATCGGCATGCGGGCGGAGATGCGCCAGACGCCCGGGCCGACCTCGGTCCGGTCGACCACGGTGCGGTCGTACTCGTCGGAGATGTCGCCGACGAGTTCCTCGATGAGGTCCTCCATCGTCACGAGCCCGGCGACGCCGCCGTACTCGTCGACCACGAGCACCAGGTGGTTCTTGGCGACCTGCATGTGCCGGAGGGTGTCGTCCGCGGGCTTCGACTCGGGGACGAACTCGGCCGGTCGCAGCAGCGCCGTCACCGGTTCCCGCTCGCTGCCGGGCTGCTCGTACAGGGCGCGGGAGACGTCGCGCAGGTAGAGCACGCCGAGCACGTCGTCGCTGTCCTTACCGGTGACCGGCATGCGCGAGACGCCGGCGACCAGGAACCGTTCCATCCCCGCGGCCAGGGTGGCCTCCCCGTCGACCGTGAGCATGTCGGTCCGGGGCACCATGACCTCGCGCACCAGGGTGTCGCTGAACTCGAAGACCGAGTGGATGAGCTCGCGGTCGTCCTGTGCGAGCACGTTGCTCTCGGTCGCCTCGTCGACGAGCGAGAGCAGTTGCTCCTCGCTCGACACCGTCGATGCGCTGCGGCCACGGCCGGGGGTCACCCGGTCCCCGATCGCGACGAGGAGCCCGGCGAGCGGACCGAGCACGATCCGGACGGCGCGCACGAGTCCTCCGGTGGCGCCGATGAGGCGCTCGGCGTGTGCGCGTCCGACGCTGCGCGGGCTCGACCCGACGAGCACGAACGACACGGCCGTCATGATCGCAGCGGACACGACCAGGGCCACCCACCAGGTGTCGAACACCGTCACGAGGGCGATCGTGACGAGCACCGCGGCGGCGGTCTCGGCGAGCACGCGGACGAAGTTCAGGGCATTGACGTGCGCGCCGACGTCGTCGGCCACGGCCTCGATCGCACGACGGTTACGGCTGCCACGGGCGATCTCGTCGAGGTCGGCGCGGGACAGCACGGTGAGCGCGGCGTCGGACGCGGCGAGCAGACCGCCGACGACGACCAGGACGAACGCCGCCGCGAGCAGGACGGCGACGAGCACCATCAGGTCACCGCCCGCGTCGCTGTGCCGCGAAGGCGGAGAGGATCTCGCCCTGCAGCCCGAACATCTCGGCCTTCTCCTCCGGCTCGGCGTGGTCGAAGCCGAGCAGGTGGAGGATGCCGTGGCACGTGAGCAGCAGCATCTCGTCGGTGGTGGTGTGCCCCGCGGTCTTCGCCTGCTCGGCGGCGACCTGCGGGCACACGACGATGTCGCCGAGCAGCCCGGCCGGTGTCGGCTCGTCCTCGGTCCCCGGACGGAGCTCGTCCATCGGGAAGCTCAGGACGTCCGTCGGACCCGGCTCGTCCATCCACCGGACGTGCAGCTGCTCCATCGCGCCCTCGTCGACCAGGACGATCGCGAGCTCCGCGTCCGCGTGGACGTGCAGCGCGTCGAGCGCGAAGGCGGCGAGGCGCTGGACGGCCTGTTCGTCGACCTCGACACCCGACTCGTTGTTGAGCTCGATGCTCACCGGTTGCCTCCTCGGGCGTCGTTCTGGGGGTACGGGGACTGCTGGCGGTCCTGCGGCGGGCGCCCGCGACGCTCGGCTCGGTTCGCTCCGGCGGGGTTGCCCGTCGGCGCGGTCCCCCGGCCGGCGGGACGGTGCCCGGCCTGCTCCGCCAGACGTTCCTCGTCGTACACGGTGTAGGCGTCGACGATCCGTCCGACCAGGGTGTGGCGGACGACGTCCTCGCTGCCGAGCCGGGCGAAGTGGATGTCGTCGACGTCGCCCAGGATCCGCGTGACGAGCCGGAGACCCGACAGGTTGCCGGGCAGGTCGACCTGCGTGATGTCACCGGTGACGACCATCTTCGAGCCGAAGCCGAGGCGCGTCAGGAACATCTTCATCTGCTCGGGCGTGGTGTTCTGCGCCTCGTCGAGGATCACGAACGAGTCGTTCAGCGTCCGACCGCGCATGTACGCCAGCGGTGCGACCTCGACGGTGCCGGCTGCCAGCAGCTTCGGGACCAGCTCGGGGTCCATCATCTCGTTGAGGGCGTCGTACAGCGGGCGCAGGTAGGGGTCGATCTTGTCGGTCAGCGTGCCCGGCAGGAACCCGAGCCGCTCGCCCGCCTCGACCGCGGGACGGGTCAGGATGATGCGGGTGACCTCGCGCCGCTGCAGTGCCTGGACGGCCTTCGCCATCGCCAGGTAGGTCTTGCCGGTGCCCGCGGGGCCGATGCCGAAGGTGATGGTGTGCTGGTCGATGGCGTCGACGTAGGCGCGCTGCCCGTCGGTCTTCGGCCGCACCGACTTGCCGCGGCTCGCCACGATCGGGGTGCCGAACGTGTCCGAGGGCTTGCGGTCCTCGTCGAGGATCCGCGCCGACGTCGGGATGTCGGCCGGACCGATGTCCTGCCCGCGCTTCACCATGCCGACGAGCTCGTCGACGAGCGCGTGGGCACGGGCGACGTCGCGCTCGGGTCCGGTGAGCGAGACCTCGTTGCCGCGGACGAGCACCCGGACGCCCGGGTACTGCCGCTCGACCGTCTTGAGCAGGCGGTCCTGCGGGCCGAGGAGCTGGACCATCGCGATGCCGTCGACCCGGATGTCGACGACGACGTCGGACGGGTCGGACACGGGTCGGGTCGTGGGTCGGTCCGGTGCGGGCGCGTCGGACGCGGGGTGGACGGAGTCGTCAACCGGCAAGGAGATTCCCTTCGTGCAGATCACCTGCGAGGACGTGCGCGTGCACGTGGAACACGGTCTGACCGGCGGCTTCGCCGGTGTTGAAGACGAGACGGAACTGGCCGCCGGCCCGCTCGTCCGCGATGCGGCGGGCGGTCGCGACGACGTGCGCCAGCAGCTCGGGGTCACCGGCGGCGAGCTCGGTGACGTCGCGGTACTCCTCGGTCTTGGGCACCACGAGCACGTGGACGGGTGCCTTCGGGGCGATGTCCTCGAACGCGATCACCCGGTCGTCCTCGGCCACGATGGTCGCGGGGACCTCGCGCGCGACGATCCTCGAGAAGATGCTCGGCTCGCTGCTGCTCATGGAGACCATCGTAGGACCCGCCTCCGACGCCGCTACCAGCGCCCGAGCATGGTCTGCAGGACGGCCAGGGCGGACGGTCCGGCGGTCGAGGTGCGGAGCACGGTGTCCCCGAGCCGCACGCGGACGGCGCCGGCGGCCTCGAGCCGGTCGAACTCGGGACCGTCGATCCCGCCCTCGGGTCCGACGACCAGGACGATCTCGTCGACGTCGGCCGGCGGCTCCCACGCCGAGAGCCGCACCGCGCCGACCGGGTCCAGCACGACCAGCGCACGCCGCGCCTCCCGGCCGACCGCGGCCAGCTGCGCCGTCGTCACCGGTGCGTCCACCGTCGGGACGCGCGACCGGACCGCCTGCTTCGCGGCCTCCTGCGCGATCGCCGCCCACCGGGCGCGTCCCTTCTCGACCTTCGCGCCGTCCCACCGCGACACGCTGCGCGCTGCCGCCCAGGGGACGATGCGGTCGACGCCGATCTCGGTGGCTGCCTGCACCGCCATCTCGTCACGCCCGCCCTTCGCGAGCGCCTGCACGAGCACCAGCGCCGGACGCGGTTCCGCCTCGACGTCGACGTCGGCGACCGTCAGGGTCAGCGTGTCCTTGCCGGTCGACGCGACCGCGCCCGTGACGACCGTGCCCCGGCCGTCGGAGAGGCGCAGCGTCTCGCCGACGCGGACCCGCGCGACCGAGACGGCGTGTCGGCCCTCCGCGCCGTCGAGCGACACCGCGTCACCGGCGCCGAGGTCGTCGAGGGTCCCCGGACCGACGAGGTAGAGCGATGCCATCAGAAGTTGAAGAAGCGGTCGCGGAGCTTGCCGAACATGCCCTGCTGGAAGCGGGCGAGCTGCGGTCCCGGTGCCTTGTGCGTCTTCGCGAGCTGCTCGACGAGCCCACGTTCCTTGTGCGAGAGCTTGGTCGGGGTCACGACCTGCACGCCGACGCGGAGGTCGCCCCGGCCGGTGCCGCGCAGCTTCGTCACGCCGCGGTCCTTGATGACCAGGACGTCGGCGCTCTGCACGCCCGGACGGATCTCGAGCTCGACCGGCCCGTCGAGCCCGTCGATCGTCGTGTGCGCGCCGAGGATCGCATCGGTCATCTGGACCTCGAGCGTCGCGAGCAGGTCGTCGCCGTCGCGGCTGTAGACGTCGTGGTGGCGCACCTTGACCTCGAGGTACAGGTCGCCGGACGGGCCGCCCGCGGGTCCGACCTCGCCCTGGCCCGGCATCTGCAGGCGCAGCCCGGTCTCGACGCCGGCGGGGACGTCGACGGGGATGGTCCGGCGGGCGCGGACGCGCCCCTGGCCCTGGCACGTCGGGCAGGGGCTCGGGATGACGGTGCCGTAGCCGCGGCACGTCCCGCAGGGCGCGCTGGTCACGACGTTGCCGAGGAGCGAGCGGACCTGGCGCTGGATGTGCCCGGAGCCACCGCAGATGTCGCAGGTGCGGGGGCTGGTCCCCGGCGCACAGCACGAGCCGTGGCACGTGTCGCAGACGACGGCCGTGTCGACCTCGACGTCCTTGTGGGTGCCGAAGACGACCTCGTCGAGGTCGACCTCGATGCGCAGCAGGGCGTCCTGCCCGCGCTCGGCACGGCTGCGCGGACCGTTGCCGCGTCCGCCGCCGCCACCCCCGCCGAAGAAGGCGTCGAAGATGTCGCTGAAGCCACCGGCGGCACCGCCGCCGAAGGGGCTCTCCTGCGGGCCGGCGTCGTAGCGTCGGCGCTGCTCCGGGTCGCTCAGCACGTCGTACGCGTGCGTCACGTCCTTGAAGCGCTCGGCCGCGTCCGGGCTCGGGTTGACGTCCGGGTGGAGCTCGCGCGCCAGCCGTCGGTAGGCCTTCTTGATGTCGGCATCGGAGGCGTCCGGCTGGACGCCGAGGACGTCGTAGTGGTCTGCCACGGTTCCCTCAGTCGGTTTCGGTTCGGTCGGTGGGTCGCGGCGGTCGCCGCGGTCCGGTCTGGAGGCGCGGAGCCGGTCCGCTGGACACCGCGCGTCGGGCGCAGGGTCCGGTCAATGTTCGCCCAGCAGCTTGGACAGGTACCGTGCGACCGCACGGACGGCCGCCATGTTCGTGCCGTAGTCCATGCGGGTGGGGCCGAGGACCCCGAGTCGGGCGACCGCTCCGCCGCCGGCGAGGTAGCCACCGGCGACGATGCTCGTCGCGTCGAGGCCGTACTCGGCGTTCTCGACGCCGATGCTCGCGGCCACGGCCACGTCGTCCACCTGCATCTCGCCGAACAGGCGGAGCAGGGTCACCTGCTCCTCGATCGCCTCGAGCACGGAGAACAGTCCGCCGGAGAAGTCGCGTTCGCTCTTCGCCAGGTTCGCCGCGCCGGCCATGACCAGGCGGTCCTGCCGGTTCGCCGCGACCTGCTCGATGAGCGTCGCGACGACGACGCCGCCGAGGGTCTGCGCGTCCGGACGGAGCTGCTGCGGCACCTCGCGCAGGGCACGCGGGACGTCCTGCAGCAGGAGCCCGACGCTCGCCCCGTTCACGACGGTGCGGAGCTCGGTGAGCGACCCCTCGTCGAGGGGGACGTCCGTCTCGACCACGCGCTGCTCGACCCGGGCGGTGTCGGTGATGAGCACGACCATCAGGCGGGTGTCACCGAGCCGGACGAGCTCGACGTGCTGCACGCGTGCGCGCACCATCGACGGGTACTGCACCAGCGCGACCTGGTTGGTGAGCTGGCTGAGCAGGCGGACCGTGCGACCGAGGACCTCGTCGAGGTCGTTCGGCGTGCCGAGGAAGGTCTCGATGGCGTGGCGCTGCGCGCTCGACAGCGGCCGGGCTGCGGCCAGGTGGTCGACGAAGAGTCGGTACCCCTTGTCGGTCGGCACCCGCCCCGACGAGGTGTGCGGCGCCACGATCAGCTGTTCGTCCTCGAGCTGCGCCATGTCGTTGCGGATCGTCGCGGCGCTGACCCCGAAGGCGTGACGCTCGACGATCGTCTTCGAGCCGACGGGCTCGCGCGAGGCGACGTAGTCCCGCACGATCGCCTTGAGGACCTCGAGGGAGCGTTCGCTGACCATCCGGACCCCTTCCGTTCGATGCTGGCACTCGGACGTGTCGACTGCTGATCCTACGCCCGACCGCCGACCGACCGGGACCGCCGGGGCCCACGCCGGTACGCTCACGGCATGAGCTACGGACAGCAACCGGGCGGCCCGCAGGACGGCCGCTACGGCCAGCAGCAGGGCGGACCCCAGAACCCGCAGGGACCGCAGTACCCGGCCGGCTTCACGCCGCCCCAGCCGATGTCGCCGGAGGACCAGCGACTCTGGGCGACGCTGACGCACGTCGGCGGCATCTTCTTCAGCCTGGTCGTGCCGATCATCGCCTACCTGGTGCTGCGCGACCGCGGGCAGTTCGTGAAGGAGCACACCCGTCAGGCACTGAACTTCCACATCACGATGGCGATCGCCGGGTTCGTGTGCAGCCTGTTGGCGTTCGTCGTCATCGGACTCGTGCTGCTGCCGATCCTGTACGTGATCGTGATCGTCTTCGCGATCATGGCCGCCCTCGCGGCGAACCGCGGTGACTTCTACCGCTACCCGCTCACCATCGAGTTCATCAAGCAGTAGCGCGCGAGCGACCGCCGGCGCGTCAGTCGAGCAGCTCGCGGACGACCGCGTCCGCGAGCAGCCGGCCCTGCAGGGTGAGCTCGATGCGTCCCCGCACCGCGGCCGTGCCGTCCACGAGGCCACGCGCGATGAGACCGGCGACCCGGCCACGTGCCTCCCGGCCGAGCTCCGCGGTGGTGAGCTCGCCGCGGACGCGCGCGGCGAGCAGCACCCGTTCGACGTACCGGGTGTCGGCGTCGAGCGTCTCGCGCCCCGCCGCGGGCGACTCGCCTGCCAGCACCCGGTTCGCGTACGCGGCCGGGTGCTTCACGTTCCACCAGCGGGTGCCGGCGACCGCGGAGTGCGCACCCGGGCCGACGCCCCACCAGTCGTGGCCCTTCCAGTAGGACAGGTTGTGTCGGCTCGCGTGGCGCTCCGGACCACCGGCCTCGTCGGTGCGCGCCCAGTTCGAGACCTCGTACCAGGAGTACCCGGCGTCGGCGAGGGTCCGGTCGGCGAGCTCGTACATGTCGGCGGCGAGGTCGTCGTCCGGGGCCGGCAGGTCGCCGCGGGCCACCATGCGCCCCATCGCCGTGCCGTCCTCGACGATGAGCGAGTACGCCGACACGTGGTCGGGCGCGCAGGCCAGCGCGGCCTCGAGCGAGGTGCGCCAGTCGTCGAGCGACTCCCCCGGGGTCGAGTAGATGAGGTCGAGGCTGACGTCGAGGCCCTGCTGCTTCGCGAGGTCCACCACGACCGGAACCCGCTCGGGGTCGTGGGTCCGGTCGAGCGTCGCGAGGACGTGCGGGACGGCCGACTGCATGCCGTAGCTCATCCGGGTGAACCCGCCGCGCTGCAGGGTCGCGATCGCGTCCGCGTCCACGGAGTCCGGGTTCGCCTCGGTGGTGACCTCCGCCCCCGGCAGGATGCCCCACGTGTCGTCGATCGCCCGGAGGATCATCACCAGGTCGTCCGCCGGCAGCATCGTCGGCGTGCCACCGCCGAAGAACACCGTCGAGACCGGGCGTCGCGGCACCCCGGAGCGGTCGAGGACCTCGGCCGCCCACCGGATCTCCTGCACCGCGTGGCCGGCGTAGTCGTCACGGCGCACCCCGCGCAGCTCGGACGCCGTGTAGGTGTTGAAGTCGCAGTAGCCGCACCGCACCCGGCAGAACGGCACGTGGACGTAGACGCCGAAGGGGACGTCGCCGGCGCCGGGGCCAGGGGTGAGCAGGCCGTCCGCGGGAGCGGGATCGGCGATCGGGAGCGCACTCGGCATGGACTCCATTCTCGGCCATGATGGAGCCATGGAGCACCACACCGTCCCCACCACGGTGCTGTGGGACATCGACGGCACCCTCGTGCTGAACGCGGCGTCGCCCGGCAACCTGTACCACCTGGCCGTCGAGCGCGCGGTCGGCCGCGACCTCGTGCTGAAGGTCGGACACCAGCACGGCCGGACTGACGCCGGGCTCATCGCGGACCACGTCCGGGCACACGACCTCGACGACGCGCTCATCCCCACGGTCAGCCGGCACCTGCGCGACCTGACCGACGAGCGCTACGGCCGGGGCGAACGCCGCTCCCCCGCCCCCGGAGCCGCCGCGCTCGTCCGCCGGTTCGCCGGACTCGGCTGGCGGAACGGCCTGCTGACCGGCAACTCCGAGCACCGGGCCCGCGTGAAGCTGGGCGGGGCGGGCTTCGACCTCGGCGCCTTCGACTGGGAGCACTCGTACTTCGGGGACGCGGAGGTCGAGCGCACCGGCGTCACCGCACGCGCCGCCGCCGCCCTGTCCGGGGAGCGAGCCGTCATCGTCGGCGACACCCCGCGGGACGGCGAGGCGGCCGACGCGGTGGGGATCCCGTTCGTCGCGGTCGCGACCGGGGTCTACGAGGTCGACGCCCTGCGTGGGACGAGCGCGGTGTGCGTCGCGCGGGACTGCGTGCAGGACGCCCGACTGCTCGAGGAGGCGATCGCCGCGCTGCCGCCGCTGCGCTGAGCGGCGGCGGCGGTGGCGGTCGGTCGGTGCGCCGTACCGAGCACGCGGTCGGACGCCTCGTGTCGACCGGTCAGTCGCCGCGCAGTGCGCTGAGGTACTTCGCTGCCATGACCCGCTGCTGTCGACGGAGCAGCGGCGCCACGAACGCCCACTTCCGGCTCGACGGCTGCGAGAACTGGCGGACCTGCAGCCACACCGAACCGTCGCTCGTGCGCTCGACCACGAAGGACTCCTCGCCGGACAGCGGGTGCCCCTCGAGCGTGCCGTAGGCGAAGCCCTTGCGGTCGGTCTCGTCGATGATCGACACGACGCGGACCGGCGCGTGCACGGTCTGCCCGAACGCGTGCATCTCGAGCGTCGCCGTGGTGCCCGCCGTCAGCAGCGGGGTGCCGTCGGCGGCGAACTTCTCCACCCGGGGCGTGCCGATCGAGGCCGGTGCGATCGGGACACCGTGCTCGTCGAACGTCACCGGGTTGTAGCGGACCTCGTCGTCGTCGGGATGGTCCTCGACCTGCACCCGGATGCCGCTGCGCTCCTGGATCTGCCAGGTCAACGCCTGCGTCACCGCGGTCTCGAACCGGGCGTCGCCGTGGCCGATGCGCGCCCGCGACTCCGCCGGGGTGAAGCCCTCCGGCGGGTAGGTCATGAGGTCCGCCGCCTGCGTGGCACCGACGGCACCGTAGGTCAGGGCGGTCCGGTAGCTGCCGCGGGAACTCATGGAGCCATCGTACCGGGGCCGCTCGGTCCGACCTGTGTCAGCGTGGCGTGACGGCGAGGTTCCGCCACTCGGCCTCGGTGCCCTGCTCGCGGATCCCGACCGCGCCGCTCGTCGACGAGCAGGCACCGAAGGACACGCGACCCTGGACGGGTGTCCCGCCGTCGGCCGGTGACGCGGTGGCCGTGATCGTGCAGCCGACCGCCTCGACGGTGAGGTGCCACCACTCCTCGGCCTGCACCGTCCGACCGAAGGACACGAACGACCCGACGAACCCGGGCGACCGGTGCTCGCCGATGGTCATCCCGGTCGCGGTGATGCCGACGGAGTAGGCGCGCATCGAGTCGATCCCCGTGGACGGGTCGTTCACCCGGACGACGAGACCCGCGTCGCTGCCCGACCTCGGGGTGCGCATCAGGCGCACGTCGCCCGTCAGGGTCATGTCGCCCCAGACCCGGTTCAGGACCTGCTTGTCCCCGGTGTTCGCGTAGGCCGTGCTGCGGATCCGTTCCTCCTGCTGGTCGATCGCCCACGTGCCCCCGAACACCCGCGCGGGCGCTCCGTCCTCGAACCGGCCCGTGGCGAGGGTCGAGTTGTACGGGTCCGCCGCGAGCGAGGGTGCGAGGGCACCCGCTGTGGCCGTCACGAAGCGGTAGCCGGCTGCGCTGCCGTTGCCGCGCAGCCCGATCGCGCCCGACGTCAGGCAGTCGGCCGACGACTCCGAGACGCTCGCCCGCGTCCAGTCGTTCGCGCCGACGGTGGTCGACCAGGCGGTGATGCCGCACCCGGCGGCCTGCACGACCACGTGGTAGAACTGTCCGTTCGCGAGCCTGCCGGGGATCGTCGCGGACGCCAGTCGGGTCGTCGCACCGTGCTTCGTCCGGCTGATCGACAGCGTGTTGTCCGTCCGGTCCAGACCGATCGAGTACCCCGTGAACGCATCGGCACCCGGAGCGGGATCCGTGACGCGGACCAGGAGCCCTGCGTTCGTCCCGCTGTTCACCTGGACGTCCGCCTGCATCGTGTAGTCCGTCCACGACGGGTCACCCGTGACGGCCTTGGGCCCGTCGGAGGAGCCTGCCGTCTCGGTGAACGTGCCGTAGCCGAACTGCGTCCGGGTCGTCCAGGAGCCGCCGTAGGTCCTCCACGCCCCCTGCCCTCCGGCGAAGGAGTCACGGAACGGCAGGCCCGTCAGGGCGTAGTCACCGACCGTGCTCGCGGTGCTCCGGTTCGACGACGCCGCCGTGTACGCGGCGAGGGTGGGATCGGCCGTCGTGGTGACACCGGTCGCCACGGTGAGCGCCACGACGAGCGCCCCGGTGAGCACGCCCGCCGTCCTGGCACTCACGACGACACCGCCGGGAGGTCCGTCGCAGGGTCCTCCGTGTGCCCGGGATCGGGGACACGGAGGCTCTGCGACCGGGCCAGGAGGGCCCCGACGACGAGGGGTGCGGCGCAGAGCAGGGCGAGCACCGCCCAACCGAGCGGGGAGAGGTCGAGTCGAGCGGCGAGCGCGACCGCGCCGTCCGACCCCGGAGGCAGGGGCACCTGACCGACGGCACCGCTGACGAGCCGGTCGGACGCACCGGACGGTCCGACCACCCGGATCGGCAGCAGACCGGTCGAGACCACGTGTGCCACCGGCCGCGTCCCCGGGTCGACGCCGGTCACGACGAGGGCGGCGAACGGTCGGAAGACCGTCACCACGCCGGCCAGCACCGCGGCCGAGCCGAGCAGGCGAGCGGCGGTCCGCGGAGCGCCCGCGCCGAGGAGCCCGGTCAGGAGCCAGACGAGACCGACCCCGCCGACGGACCACGGCAGCATGCGGAGCGCCCACCCCGCACCGGGCAGGACTGCGACGACCCTGCCGACCACGTCAGCGCGGCTGACGGTCCAGCCGTCGGCAGCACCGTTCGCGTCGCCCTTGGTGGTGAACGCGCCGTCCCCCACCGCGCTGATGCGGTGCGTGTAGGGCAGTCGAGGCGCCGTCCCCCCGCCCTCGGCGACCGGTGGGACGAAGGTGATGACGTCGCCGACGGCCAGCCGGTCCGGTCCGGGCGGCAGGGTGACGACGAGCGAGCCGACGGGTGCCGTGCGGCCCATCGAGGGCGTCCGGACGTCGAACGTCCGGACGCCCGCGGCCGTCGCGGCCCCGACACCGAGCAGCACGAGCAGGACGACGGCGACGGTGACGACGAGCCGCACCCGCACCGCGCGGCCGGGAGCACGCCGGCGACCAGTCGCGGGGACGCCGATCGCGTCCCCGGTCTCCGCCACCGTCATGCGGTGAACGTCCACACGAGCGACTGGCTCATGCTCTGCGCCTGCGAGTCGTTCGGAGCCGCCGGGTCGAGGGCGACCGACACGACGGCGGTACCGCCCTGACCGGCCGCAGGCGCCGGGCTGATGGGGAAGGTCCGCCCGCCGACCGCCGCGGCGCTCTCCCCCGAGACCACGGTCGTGGTCCCCGTCGGCGTCGTCCACGTCACGGTGACGCGCAACCAGGAGCAGATGCTGTTCGACGTCGAGACGGTGCCGATGCAGGTGCCGGGGGTGAGCGAGAAGGCGGACGCGGCGACCCCTCCGGTGTTCCTGATCACCGTGGAGGTGCCGCGCGTCGTGTCCCCCGGCCGGAGGTCCTTGCCCGCGTAGAGGTCGGTCGAGCAGGTCGTGGTGGCCGTGGCGGTGCTCCTGCACGCCACGGTCGAGGCGTCAGGGCCCTGCGTCATCTCGATCGAGACGGTGTTGGCGGTGTTCGTGGTGTTCGAGATCGACGCCGTGTACGCCGACGTCGTGCCGGTCGCCGTCAGTGCGAGGGCGACCGAGGCGACGAGTCCCGCCGCCGTGAGGAGCCAGCCCGTGCGCACCGAAGCCCGCGGGACGATCGTCGAGTGCCTTCCCACGACGGCACCGTCAGGCCGAGAACGTGAACGTGAGGGCCTGTGAGAGGGTCACACCCGACGTCGGCGCGGTCGCCCCGTCCGGGAGCGAGACCTGCACGGCCAGCGGGTAGCGCTCGCCTGCGGCGGGTGGGTAGGGCAGCGTGATCGCGTTCGCCGCGAGGTACGCGGGCGTCGTGGACGCGGGCAGCACGTCGGCGCCGCGCCAGGTCATCTTCACGACGAGCTGGCGGCACAGGTCCGACCCGCTCTCGGGCGTGGTCGCGCACGGTCCGCCGGTCAGCCGGAAGCCGGTGGGCGTCGCCGTCCCGGTGTTCTCGAAGAAGATCGTCCGGGGTTCCGACCGGCCCCCTGGTCGCAGGGACTGGCCGCCGTAGAGGTCCGGGTCGGTGCAGCTCGCCGTGCCGTCGGCCGCGGTCGTGCACGCACCCGGCGAACCGTCCGCCGTCGTCTCCACGATCTGGATGGTCGAGGTCGCGACCGTGTTGGTGCCGTGCAGGAAGGCCTGCGTGAAGACCGACAGCGTGCCGCTGAAGCTCATGGCGAGCACCACCGCAGCAGCGACGCCGGCGGCGACCAGGACGAGTTCGGACCGTCGGCGCCGTGCGCGGGGGACGGTCGTTGCGTGACGGGACATCGTGGTTCGCACCTCCGTGTGCACCCCGGGTCCTCGAGCGCCGTGGCGCAGGAGCACGCACGGTCCGGGCGGCCGGGTCCACCCTGAACTGAGGGGTCTTCAGTCGCCCTCGGTACAGATGCGACCGTACAGATCGGGTGACCTGCCCGGTCCCCCAGAGTGCGGGCAGACTGCCCGGTCCACCCACCGCATCCGCGGAGGACCAGGCCGGCCGCCCCCGAACCCCCGGCGGACTGCGCCCCGATCTCGTCCGCTTACCGCACCGGGACGAGCGGATCCGGGAACGACGGAGCCCCGCTCGTGGCGGGGCTCCGTCGTGCTGCTCGTGCTCGCTGCGGCTACTTCTTCTTCTCTTCGACATCGCCCGAGAGCGCTGCGATGAAGGCTTCCTGCGGGACCTCGACGCGACCCACCATCTTCATGCGCTTCTTGCCCTCCTTCTGCTTCTCGAGGAGCTTGCGCTTGCGGGTGATGTCACCGCCGTAGCACTTCGCCAGGACGTCCTTGCGCATCGCACGGATGCTCTCGCGGGCGATGATCCGCGCACCGATCGCGGCCTGGATCGGCACTTCGAACTGCTGCCGCGGGATGAGCTTGCGGAGACGCTCGGTCATCAGCGTGCCGTACGCGTACGCCTTGTCGCGGTGCACGATCGCACTGAACGCGTCGACCTGCTCGCCCTGCAGCAGGATGTCGACCTTGACGAGGTCGGCGGCCTGGTCGCCGGTCGGCTCGTAGTCGAGCGAGGCGTAGCCCTGCGTCTTGCTCTTCAGCTGGTCGAAGAAGTCGAACACGATCTCGCCGAGGGGCATCTCGTACCGGATCTCGACGCGGTCCTCACCCAGGTACTCCATGCCGAGCAGGGACCCGCGTCGCGACTGGCAGAGCTCCATGATCGCGCCGACGTAGTCCTTCGGCGCGAGGATCGCCGCACGGACCATCGGCTCGCGGACCTCGACGATGCGACCGCCCGGGAACTCGGAGGGGTTCGTGACCTCGGTCACGGTCGTGTCCTCGTTCGTGACCTCGTAGATCACGCTCGGGGCCGTCGTGATGAGGTCGAGGCCGAACTCCCGCGACAGGCGCTCGGTGATGATCTCGAGGTGCAGCAGGCCGAGGAAGCCGCAGCGGAAGCCGAAGCCGAGCGCCACCGAGGTCTCGGGCTCGTACACGAGGGCCGCGTCCGACAGCTTGAGCTTGTCGAGCGCCTCGCGCAGGTCCGGGTAGTCGGAACCGTCGATCGGGTACAGCCCCGAGAACACCATCGGCTTCGGGTCCGTGTACCCGGGCAGTGCCTCGGTCGCCGGCTTCTGCGCCGTCGTGACCGTGTCACCGACCTTCGACTGCCGGACGTCCTTCACACCGGTGATCAGGTAGCCGACCTCGCCGACCGACAGTCCCTTCGTCGGCTTCGGCTCGGGCGACGACACACCGATCTCGAGGATCTCGTGCGTCGACCGGGTCGACATCATCTGGACCTTCTCGCGCGGGTGGATCGTGCCGTCGATCATCCGGACGTACGTCACCACGCCGCGGTAGCTGTCGTAGACCGAGTCGAAGATCATCGCGCGGGGGGCCGCCTCGACGTCGCCAACCGGCGCCGGCACGGTCCGGACCACGCGGTCGAGGAGCTCGGCGACACCGACACCGGTCTTGCCCGAGACGCGGAGGACGTCCTCCGGCTTGCCACCGATGAGCTGCGCGAGCTCGGCGGCGTACTTGTCGGGGTCGGCCGCCGGCAGGTCGATCTTGTTGAGGACCGGGATGATCTCGAGGTCGTTCTCGAGCGCCAGGTACAGGTTGGCGAGCGTCTGGGCCTCGATGCCCTGCGCCGCATCGACGAGCAGGATCGCGCCCTCGCACGCCGCGAGCGAGCGCGAGACCTCGTACGAGAAGTCGACGTGCCCGGGGGTGTCGATCATGTTCAGGGCGAAGGTCTGTCCGTCGAGCTCCCACGGCATGCGGACGGCCTGCGACTTGATCGTGATGCCGCGCTCGCGCTCGATGTCCATGCGGTCGAGGTACTGCGCACGCATCGCCCGCTCCTCGACGATGCCGGTGATCTGCAGCATGCGGTCGGCCAGCGTGGACTTGCCGTGGTCGATGTGCGCGATGATGCAGAAGTTGCGGATCGCCTCGGCCGGGGTCGCGGCGGGCTCGAGCGGCGCGGATGCTTGTGGGCTCACGGTTCCTCAGGGGGTCGGTGCGGTCGAACGATTGTCCCACGGTTGCACACGGGCAGCGCGCACCGCAGGCCGACCTGTGGAGGCGCGCCGGGGCCCTGGACGGTGTGCAGGACGGACCGGAGGCGCGTGGTCGTGCCCGTCACGGGCCTCCCGTCCGTCAGACGGTCACGCTGGCGGGCGCCGGCAGCGCTCCCAGGCCACGACGGAGGTCGTCGACGGTCGCCGCCAGGCAGACCCGGATCCACCCCTCACCGGACCGACCGAAGGCGCTGCCCGGGGCGACCGCGACGTGCTCGCGGTGCAGGAACGCCAGCGCCCACTCGGCGACGTCGCCCTGCGACGCGTGCGAGACGTCGATCCACAGGTAGAAGGCGCCGCGCGGGTCGAGGTAGCGGATGCCCGCTGCGTCGAGGACCTCCTTCGCGACGGCGAGGTTCGCTCGGTAGTGCTCGCGTGCGTCCTGCACCGCCTGGTGGTCGCCCACGATCGCCGCCAGCGCGGCCCACTGGTCCGGCTCCGCGACGCAGCTGATCATCGCCTCCTGCGTCGTGCGCATCGTGGGCCCCATGCCCTTCGGCGTCACCAGGTAGCCGACCCGGACACCGGTCATCGCGTACGTCTTGCTCAGCGAGAAGGCGGTGAAGACCCGGTCGTCGTCATCGAGGGCCGCGATGCTCACGTGACGCGTGCCGTGGGTGAAGTACTCGTAGACCTCGTCGCTGATCACCCACAGGTCGTGCCGCTTCGCCAGGGCCAGGAGCGCGCGCAGGGTGTCCTCGCCGAACACCGAGCCGAGCGGGTTCGACGGCGAGTTCACCACGATCGCACGGGTGTGCTCGGTGACGCTCGCCTCGAGTGCCGCGAGGTCGGGTTCGAAGTCGTGCTGCGGCTCGAGCCGGTACGGCACGGGGGTGGCACCGATGATGTGCGCGTTCATCGTGAAGGTCGTGTAGCCGGGGTCGGGCACCAGGACCTCGTCCCCGGGGCTCAGCACGAGGGTCATCGCCTGGAACAGTGCCTGGGTCGCGCCGATCGTCGTCCAGACCTGCTCGACGTCGACCTCGATGCGGTTCTCGCGACGGAGCTTGTCGCGGATCGCCGCACGGAGCGGTGCGATGCCGCCGTTCGGCGTGTAGTCCGTGCGGTCCTCGGTCCACGCGCGGCGCGCGGCCTCGCCGATGTGCGGCGCGACCGGGACGTCGGGCTCACCGATCACGAGCATCGCGACGTCGGTGTCGTCGGCTCGCAGCAGGGCCGCCTGCTCGTAGACGCGACGGATGCCGGAGGCGGGGACGGAGTCGATGCGTGGAGCGAGGGATGGCACCTCGTCACGGTAGCCCGTCCGTGTTGCGGGGGCGTTTCCGCCGTGCGGCCCTGGCACGGAGCACGGCGCGTCGGGGCTTTGGCGGTCCGTGGGTCTGCTGGTAGGGTTGGTGGCTGGCTTCCGCGTTCCCCGCCCACGGGTGGAACGCGATGCGACAGAGGGCCCCTCTACCCGACGTCGCGACCACCCGTAGCAGACGAACAAGGAGCAACACGCATGGCGAACATCAAGTCGCAGATGAAGCGCATCAAGACCAACCTCAAGGCCCAGGAGCGCAACAAGGCCTACCGCTCGGAGCTCAAGACGGTCATCCGCCACACGAACGAGGCCGTCGTCGCCGGCGACAAGGACAAGGCCGTCGCAGCGCTGGCCCTCGCGTCGAAGAAGCTCGACAAGGCCGTGAGCAAGGGCGTCATCCACAAGAACCAGGCGGCGAACCGCAAGTCGGCCATCGCCAAGAAGGTCTCCGCGCTCTGAGCGTCTGACACCTGCACGAGAGCCCCGCACCGATGGTGCGGGGCTCTCGTCGTTGCGGGGCGTGTCCGGGCGGGGCGTGGCGGCGCGGCGCGCTCGTGGCGGCGGCGGCTGCGGCGCCGCGCTCGTGGCGGTGGCGGCGGCAACGCGTGGTCAGCCGCGGCACGACTCGCTCGAGAACAACCGGAAGCACCTCGCGCCACGGAGATCCGTGGCGCGAAGTGCTTCTCGTTGTGCCGCAGCCTCGTCGCGGCGCGCGGTACCCCGTGCGGATCGAACCACGGATCCGACATCGAACCAGCCGATGGTGCTGGTTCGATGTCGGATCCGTGGTTCGTCCCGTGCGAGAACGAGCGGGCGCGTGCACGGGCGCCGCACCGGCACGAGCGGGCACGGGCACGGCGGCCGCGGCTCGGCGTCCGGGTGCGGCCTGGAGGCGCGCCCCGCCTCAGCGCTCCTCGCCGCGACGGGCGATGGTGCGGACCATGACCTCGAGCGCGTAGTGCGCGTCGCGCGAGCCGCCCTTCACCGCCGTGTCCGCAGCCGCGATGCTCGTGATCGCGTTCGCCAACCCGGCTTCGCTCCACCCGGCGACGTCGCGCTGCGCGCGCTGCACCTGCCACGGCGCCATGCCGAGTGCAGACGCCGCCTGGCCGCTCGGCCCGCGGAAGGCGCTGATCTTGGCCATCGTGCGGATCTTGCTCGCGAACGCCGCGACGATCGGCACCGGCGCCTCCCCCGTCGCGAGGGCGTGCCGCAGCTCGACGATCGCCGGGGCCGAGCGTCCTGCGAGCGCGATGTCCGCGACCTTGAACGCGTTGGTCTCGACGCGACCGCCGTAGTACTTGTCGACGGTGCGGTCGGTGATCTCCTCGGCCTCGTCGGCCAGCAGCTGCCGGCACGCCGCCGCGAGCTCCGCGAGGTCGTCGGAGAACGCCGCGACGAGCGTGCGGACCGCCGACGGCGCGATCTTCCGCCGGGCGGCCCGGAACTCGGCGTTGACGAAGTCGATCTTGTCGGTGTCGCGCTTGAGCTCGTCGCACTGGACCTCGACGCCGCCGCCGACCCCGCTGCGGATGGTGTCGAGCAGCTTCTTGCCGCGCATGCCCCCACCGTGTCGCAGGACCAGCGTGACGTCGTCCGCGGGCGCCTGCAGGTAGGAGATCGTCTCGGTGATGAAGGCGTCGGTGCACTTCTCGACGTTCGTCACCCGCACGAGCCGCGGTTCGCCGAAGAGCGACGGGCTCGCGAGCGTCGCCAGGAGGCCGGGGGCGTACTGGTCTGCCTCGAGGTCGTGCACCTCGAGCGCCGGGTCCTCGCCGACGAGCAGGTCACGGAGGACGCTGCTCGCCCGCTCCGCCAGGAACTGCTCGGGACCGGTGACCAGCACGACGGGCGCCGGCCGGACACCGGACCACGGCACCTGGTCGATCTTCGCGGCGGCGCGCGTGGGCTTCTTGGCGGGCATGCGTTCCTTCCGTCGGCTCCGGAGCGAGCTGGTCGGGGGCTGTTCCGATCCTACGGGCCGCCACAGACGGACCTCCCGCCGGACGGACCCCCGTCGTCGTGGCCGGCGCCGTCCGCTCGGTCCAGACCTGCAACGACCCGTCGGCCGATCGCGAGACCACGACGGTGCCCTGCTCGTCGGTGCGGAACGCGGTCGTCCCCGCGGCGCGGAGGGCGTCGAGCGCCGACGCCGTCGGGTGCCCGTAGGTGTTGTCGGCGCCGACGCCGATGAGTCCGATCGGCGCCGCGAGCTGTCGGTACAACGCCGGGTCCTGATCGGCCGATCCGTGGTGGGCGACCTTGACGACGTCCGGGTGCGCCTCGACCAACGGTCGGAGCCGGCGCTGGGCCTGTTCCCCGAGGTCGCCGAGGAACACCCCGGACACACAGGTCGGGCAGGGTCCGTCGGCGGTGGTCTCGAGGACGACACTCGCGTCGTTGCCCGATGCTGACGATCCCGCGCGCGGCCACACCACCCGCCAGCGCAACGCGCCGAGGGTGCCCGACGTGCCGTCGTCCGCGGTCCGGACCTCGACCCCGGCCCGCTCGAGCGTCCCGACGACCCGCTCGTCCTCGGGCCGTCCGACGGGACCGACGAGCGCCCTCGCCACCCGGTCCGCCACCGCCCCGACCGCGCCGACGTGGTCACGGTCGAAGTGGGTCAGCACGAGCAGGTCGACCCGGTCGACACCGACCAGGTCGAGGCACCGCAGCAGCAGTTCCTCGTCGTCCCCGGTGTCGACGAGGGCGACCGGACCGGCGCCGTCGCGCACCAGGACGGCGTCACCCTGCCCGACGTCGCACGCCACCACCGACCAGTCCCCCGGCACGGTCGAGCGCACCACGAGCCGCGGGACGGCCACGAGTCCGAGCCCGATCGCGACGACGGTCCCCGCCGCGACCAGCGCCCACGTCCGTCGCGGAGGATCCACGAGGACGGCACCGGCGACCGCCAGGCTGACCAGCCCCGCCGTCGCGGCTCCGACCGGTCCGGCGGGCCAGTCGAGCGTCGCCGCCGGCAGTGCGGCCGCCCCGTGCGCGACGGCGCCGATGACCGCCGCGGGAGCCCAGGCCACGTGCGCGACGACCGCGGCGCCCCAGGGCCAGACGGGAGCGAGCACGCACGCGGCGAGCCCGCCGACGGTGACGACGGGCGAGAGGGGCTCCGTCAGCATGTTCGCCGGGACCGCGTAGGTCGGGAGGGTCGGGGCGAGCACGACCGTCACGGGCCAGCAGGCGAGCTGTGCGGCGACGGGGATCGCGACCGCCGCAGCGAGGGGCTGCCACCACCGCCGCGCGAGCAGGGCGGTCAGGCGCGGTGCCAGCACGATGATGCCGCCGGTGGCCAGGACCGACAGCGCGAACGCGGGCGCCCGGGCGTACCAGGGGTCCACCACGAGCATGCCGAGGACGGTGAGCGCCAGGAGCGGCACCCCGCGGAGCGGGCGGCCCGACAGCCGGACCGCCAGGACCACCACCGCCATCACCGCGGCACGCACGATCGACGGGTCCGGTCGCACGAGCACCACGAAGGCCACCAGGAACCCGACGGCCGCGACCGCCCGGAGGACCCGAGGGAGCCCGAGCGCCCGGCACCCGGCAACGACGAGCGCGACGACGACGGCGCAGTTCGAGCCGGAGACCGCCGTGAGGTGGGTCAGCGCGGTCGTCTCCATCGCGGACTCCGTCGCCGGGTCGAGTCCGCTGCGGTCCCCGATCGCCAGCCCGCGCAGCAGCGCGCCGCCGGGTTCGGGCAGGTCGCGCGTCACCGCCGTGAAGTCCTGCCGCACGCGCTCCGACGCTGCCAGCAGACCGGTCGGCGGCAGGCTCGTCGGACGTCCGCGCAGGAACACCACCGCCGCGGTCGGTGCGCCGCCGTCGTCGGTCTGCACCGTCGCCCGGGCGTGCAGCACCGCTCCGGCCGACGCACGGAGACGCCCGGCCGGGACCACGCGCACGGGGACCTCGAGCCCGCCCACGTCACCGATCGCCCGCAGCGTGCCCGTGGTCGACCGGTCGGAGGCGGCGAGGTCCCGGGTCAGCACGACCTCGACGGCCACGGTCCGTCCGGCACGGTCGGCGAGCGCCTGCGGCGACCGCGCCGCCGCGCCCACCCCGACCGCCACCGCGACGAGCAGGCAG
The DNA here is from genome assembly GCF_023712625.1 of Curtobacterium sp. ODYSSEY 48 V2. Lineage (NCBI taxonomy): Bacteria > Bacillati > Actinomycetota > Actinomycetes > Micrococcales > Microbacteriaceae > Curtobacterium > Curtobacterium sp. ODYSSEY 48 V2. Next base: position 173,893 of record NZ_JAMAXX010000004.1, on the reverse strand, counting down.
CACGCTGCCGCGACGAGCACGCCGCCCAGTACGTCGCCCGGCACGCCACCCAGCAGACCACCGCGACCGCCGGACAGCGCTGCACGCCCACGCCGGCCCCGCACCACGAGCGCCAGGACGACCACGGTGCCGGCGGTCGCCGCGGTCGTCGCGCACCACCATGCGAGCCCCGGCGCCCCGACGAGCAGTGCCGCCTCGACCCACGCGGCGGCCACCGGTCCCGCCAGGCGCAGGTCGACGAGGCTCGGCTGCACGTCCACGATTCAGACCCGGACCCGGTCCCGCAGCTCGGCGAGGCGGGTGTCGCCGATGCCGCTGACCTCGAGCAGGTCGTCCACCGACGTGAACCCGCCGTGCTCCTCGCGCCACGCCAGGATGCGGGCCGCCAGTGCCGGGCCGATGCCGGGCAGGGTCTCGAGTGTCGGCTGGTCGGCGGTGTTGAGGTCGACGACGGCCGCGCCCGTGTCGTCCGCGCCGCCGGCACCACCCCCGACGGCGGCACTCCCGCCCCCGGCACCCGGCGCGTCCGGCCGGAGCGCCTCGGGCACCTCGGTCTCCCCGACCCGCGGCACGTACAGGCGTTCTCCGTCCACCACCGGACGGGCGAGGTTGAGCCGGGCGAGGTCGGCGTCGGCCGTGGCTCCCCCCGCTCGCTGCAGCGCGCCGTCCACGCGGGTCCCGGCGGGGACCTCGACGACCCCGGCCCGGACCACCGCGCCGAGCACGTACACGGTGACCGCCGCGGCACTCGCCGATCCCGAGCGCGATCCGGACCCGGGAGCGCCGCCCGTGGCGTCCGTGCTCGGACCCGGATCCGGTCGGCCGGGCGCCGTCGAGGGCGCGCTCGTCACCGTCACCCCGGCCGTCGATCGCGTCCCGAGGGTCCCGATCGCGACGACCACGAGCGCGAGCCCGACCACCACGGCGGCCAGCACCACGGCCGCTCGGGGCGAGAGCGCGAACCGGGACGCCCACGACCCGTCGGCACCGGGTCCTCCAGGAGACGAAGCAGTCATGCCCGGCACGGTAGGTCCCGCCACGGGGACGACGACGGCCCGGCGGCCCCTCCTGTGGAGGGACCGGCCGGGCCGGTCAGGTGGGGAGGACTCCGGGAGCCGTCAGCCCTTGATCGCGATGTTCACGAGCTTCGGCGCCCGCACGATGACCTTGACGATCTCGCGGTCACCGATGTACCGCTGCACGTTCGCCGAGGCCCGCGCGAGCTGCTCGAGCTCGTCCGCCTCGATCGACTTCGACACCTCGAACGAGTCGCGCACCTTGCCGTTGACCTGCACGACCGCGGTGAGCGTCTCCTGCACGAGCAGCGTCGGGTCCGCCTTCCGCCAGCCGTACGTGGCGACCGTGGCCTCGTAGCCCAGCTTCTCCCACATCTCCTCGCCGGTGTACGGGGCGAAGACGGCGAGGGCGAGGGCGATCGTCTCGACGGCCTCGCGCACGGCGGGGTCACCGGCGCCGGGGCCGCTGTCGATCGCCTTGCGGGTGACGTTCACCAGGTCCATCAGTCGCGCGATCACGACGTTGAACTTGAAGGCCTCCATCATCCCCGGCGCGTCGGCCAGGAAGCGGTGCGTCACCTGGCGCAGGGCACGGTCACCGTCGGCCCAGACGGCGTCCGGTGCCGAGGTGACGTCGAGCGCCAGGCGGTAGGCGCGGGCGAGGAAGCGTGCCGACGCCGACGGCGACACGTCCTCCCAGTTGATGTCGTCCTCCGGCGGCCCGGCGAAGCCCATCACGAGGCGGATCGCGTCGACGCCGTTCGCGTCGAGCTCGTCGCCGAGCGAGACGCCGCCCTTCGACTTCGACATCTTCGAGCCGCCGGAGAGCACCATGCCCTGGTTGAGCAGCGCCGAGAACGGCTCGGTGAAGTCGAGGTAGCCGAGGTCGAACAGGACCTTCGTGACGAAGCGCGCGTAGAGCAGGTGCAGGATCGCGTGCTCGATGCCACCGATGTACTGGTCGACCGGCGCCCACTTCCGAGCGGCCTCGGGGTCGAACGCCTGCGTGTCGTCCTGGGCCGACAGGAAGCGCAGGAAGTACCACGACGAGTCGACGAAGGTGTCCATCGTGTCCGTGTCGCGGAGCGCCGGGGAGCCGTCCACCGGGTTCGGCACGTTCACCCAGTCGGTCGCTCCACCGAGCGGCGAGGTGCCCTTCGGCTTGAGGTCGAGGCCCTCGGTCGACGGCAGGCGCACCGGCAGCTGGTCCATCGGGACCGGGTGCTCGGTGCCGTCGGCGCCGTGGATGATCGGGATCGGGGTGCCCCAGAAGCGCTGACGGGAGATGAGCCAGTCGCGCAGGCGGTAGGTCTTCGCGGCCCGGCCGGTCCCGCGCTCCTCGAGCAGGGAGATCGCCGCGGTGATGGCGTGCTGCTTCGACATGCCGTCGAGCGGCCCGGAGTTGATCATCCGGCCCTGGCCGGTGAGCGCCTCGCCGGTCGAGACGGGGTCGAGCGCGGGCAGGTCCTCGAGCGTCGCCCCCTCGGGGATGACCGGGATGGCACCGGTGACCGGCTGGTTCGTGTCGACGACGACCTTGACCGGCAGGTCGAAGGCCCGGGCGAAGTCGAGGTCGCGCTGGTCGTGCGCCGGGACCGCCATCACGGCGCCGTGGCCGTAGTCGGCGAGCACGTAGTCGGCGGCCCAGATCGGCAGGCGCTCCCCCGTGAGCGGGTGGATCGCGGAGCGGCCGAGCGGCACGCCGGTCTTCGGCCGGTCGGCGTTCTGCCGGTCGATCTCCGAGGTCTTCTGCGTCGCGGTCAGGTACGCGTCGAAGTCGGCACGCACGTCGTCAGGGGCGGCGGAGACCAGCGACGCCGCCAGGTCCGAGTCCGGCGCCACGACGAGGAACGTCACCCCGTGGATGGTGTCCGGACGTGTGGTGAACACGGTGACGGGCTCGTCGTGCCCCTCGATGACGAAGTCGACGTCGGCGCCGACCGAACGGCCGATCCAGTTGCGCTGCTGCGCGATCACCTTCGCCGGCCAGCGACCCTCGAGCTGGTTGAGGTCGTCGAGCAGCCGGTCCGCGTACTTCGTGATCGCGAAGTACCACTGCGTCAGCTTCTTCTTGACGACGACGGCGCCGGAACGGTCCGAGGTGCCGTCGGGCAGCACCTGCTCGTTCGCGAGCACGGTCTGGTCCACCGGGTCCCAGTTGACCCAGCTGTCCTTCCGGTAGGCCAGGCCCTTCTCGTACATCTTGAGGAACAGCCACTGGTTCCACTTGTAGTACTCGGGGTCCGACGTGTGGATCTCCGTCGTCCAGTCGAACGACGGCGCGTAGCGCTTGAACGAGGCCTTCTGCTGCTCGATGTTCGCGTAGGTCCACTGCGCCGGGTCGACCCCGCGCTTGATCGCCGCGTTCTCGGCGGGCAGGCCGAAGGAGTCCCAGCCGATGGGGTGCAGGACGTTGAAGCCCTGCTGCCGCCAGTAGCGGGCCACGAAGTCGCCGAGTGCCCAGTTCTCGGCGTGCCCCATGTGCAGGTCGCCGGACGGGTACGGGAACATCTCGAGGATGTACTTGCGCGGGCGCGAGTCGTCGAGGTCGGTCGTGAAGAGGCCGAGCTCCTCCCAGCGGGGCTGCCACTTCTCCTGGATGCGGCGGAAGTCGTAGGCGTCGGGATCGACGGCTGCGGGTCCGGCGGGGTGCTCGGTTGCGTTCGCAGTGGAGTGCTCGGTGGTCACGATCACCAAGGGTACAAGGCCTGGAGGCCCGCCCCGGTCCCGCCGACGCATCCTCCGTCCGGCAGGCGGTCACCCCTCGGCGAGGCGCCCGTCACGCATCCGCAGGGTCCTGTCCACCAGGTCGGCCGGGACCGGCACGTGGGACACGACCAGCACGGTGCGTCCGGCCCGCCGCGCCGCACCGACGAGGTCGCGGAGCACCGCGTCGCCGAGGTCGGGGTCGACGTCCGCGGTCGGCTCGTCGAGCACCAGCACCGGGAACGCGTGCAGCAGCGCCCGGGCGAGCGCGAGGCGGTGCGCCTGCCCGCCGGAGAGCAGCCCGCCGCGCTCCCCCACCGGGGCGTCGAGCCCACCGCGCCCCGCGACCCACGGGCCGAGCCCGACCCGGTCGAGCACGTCGCTGAGCTCGGCGTCCGTCGCGGTGTCCCGCGCGAAGAGCAGGTTCTGCCGCACCGACTGGTCGAACACGAACGGGTCCTGCTCCACGAGCCCGACCCGTGCGCGCACCGCGTCCGGGTGCATCGACCGCGTCCCGACCCCGTCGAGCGTGTACGACCCCTCGTGGTCGACGAACCGCACCAGGGCGTCCACGAGGGTGGACTTCCCGGCACCGCTCGGCCCCTCGAGCACGACGACCTCACCCGGGTGCAGGTCGAACGACACCCGGTCCACCGCGGGCGCCGACGCGCCGGGCCACCGCACGGTCAGGTCCCGCACCGCCACCCGCACCGGCCCGTCGACGACGAGGTCCGACGGGTCGGCCGGCACGTCGGGCTCCGGCACGATGCCGGCCGGGAGCTCCGCGGGGACGACCTCCTCGACCCGTTCCGCGGCGGCGCGGACCCGGCGCAGCGTCAGGACGGCGAGCGGGACCCCGCCGACGACCTCGAAGAGTGCGAGCGGCACGAAGACGGCGAGCGCCCAGAGCGGTCCGTCCAGCGCGCCCGAGACGACCGCGGGAGCACCGACCGCGAGCACCCCGACGACGGCGCCGCCACCGACCAGGCCGACGAGGGCCCCGACGAGCGACTCGACGGTCGCACGACGCCGGACGGCGCGGGTCACGCGGGCGTCGAGCGCGGCGATGCCGGCCAGGCGGTCGGGCAGCGTGCCGTACGCGGCGAACACGTCGAGGGTCCGGACGGTGTCGAGCACCAGGTCCGCGACCCGTCCGCGTTCGGCCGCCGTCTCGCGGTCCGATCGCCGCGCGACGGACAGGGTCGTGACCGTCCCGAGCAGCGCGGCGACGGCGAGGGCGACGACGAGCACCACCGCCGCGGGCCACCAGACCACCGCGACCGCGACGACGGAGAGCAGGGCGACGACCCCGGCCGACACGAGCGGGCCGACGACGCGGATCGGCAGGTCCTGCAGCCGGTCGGTGTCCGTGACGAGCCGGGTGAGCAGGTCACCGCGCCCGGTCGCCCCGAGCCCGGCCGGGGCGACCGAGGCGAGCCGTCGGTACATCTCGGTCCGGACGACGGCGAGCTGCCGGAACGACGCGTCGTGCCCGGCGAGCCGGTCGACGTAGCGCAGCGCGGCCCGGCCGAGGGCGAACGCACGCACCCCGACCATGACGAGCGTCAGGTAGAGGATCGGCGGCTGCTCGGCCGCGCGGGTGATGAGGTAGCCGCTCGCCGCCAGGAGCGCCACCGCACAGACCGCACTGAGCGTGCCGGCGGCGACCGCCTTCGCCCAGCCGGCCCCGTGCGGGAGCGCCAGCCGCAGGACGGGGGTGGGACGGGTCTCCCGGCTCACGAGCGTGCCTCCTGTCGGTGCGTCACGGTCACCGCTCCGCCGGTGCGGAGGTCGACGCGGACGTCGGCGGCGGCCAGCACGGCGGGGCGGTGGCTCGCCACGACGACGACCGCGCCGTCGGCGGCGAGCGACCGGACGACGTCGACGACGATCTGCTCCGCGTCGGCGTCGAGGGCCGACGTCGGCTCGTCGAGCAGGACGAGCGGGGTGCGGGCGCGACGCGCCCGGTACAGGGCCCGGGCGACCGCGACGCGCTGCGCCTGACCGCCCGACAGACCGGCTCCCCCGGGTCCGACCGGGAGGCTCGGCTCGACACCCAGCCCCGCCTCGCCCAGGGCGCGGCGCACGTCGTGGTCGTCGGGTCGCGTGTGCAGGGCGACGTTCTCGGCGACCGTGCCGCGCACCAGGCGCGGACGCTGGTCACCCCACGTCGTGCGGTCGGCGCGGGTGGCGTCGGCCGGGCCGGGCACCGTCACCGTGCCGTCGTGGGCGAGGACACCCCGGATCGCCGCGATGAGACTGGACTTGCCGGACCCGCTGGGCCCGGCGAGGCCGACGACGGTGCCGGGCGCGACGCGCAGGTCGAACGGTCCGACGACGACGTCGGGGCGACGGACCACCACGCCCTCGAGCACCAGGTCGGTGGCCGCGGCGGCCGGGGTGCCGGGCGCAGGTGCGCTGGTCGACGTGTCGCGTCCCCGGTCGTCGAGGACGTCGAGCACGGCGCCGGACGCCTCGACGCCGTCCTGGGCGGCGTGGAAGTCGGCACCGACCTGGCGGAGGGGTGCGAACGCCTCCGGGGCGAGCACCAGGACGAACATCGCGGCGCCGAGGCCGAGCGAGCCGTCGACGAGTCGGACGCCGATCGACACCGCGACGAGGGCGACGGACAGGCTCGCGGCGAGTTCGAGGGCGAAGCCGCTGACGAAGGACAGACGCAGGACGCCGATGGTGCCGCGGCGGTACTCGTCGGTGACGGTGCCGATGCGGTCGACCTGGCGGCGGGCACGTCCGAAGACCTTGAGGGTGGCGAGGCCCTCGACCGCCTCGGTGAAGGCGCCGCCGAGGCGGGTGAGCGCGTCGGCCTGCCGCCGCTGCAGCGCCTGGGTCGCCAGACCGATGAGCACCATGAACACGGGGATCACCGGCATCGCGAGCACGATGACGACCGCGCTCGTCAGGTCACCGAGCCCGATCGCGACGAGGAGCGCCGGGGTCGCGACCGCCGTGAGCGCGAGCTGCGGGACGTACCGCCCGAAGTAGGCGTCGAGGGCGTCGAGCCCGGGGCCGAGCGCGGTGGCGAAGCCGGCGCTCGACCGGGCGGCGAGCCAGGACGGTCCGCGCTCGGCCGCCCGGGAGAGGACGGTCGCACGGAGCTCGCTCTTCACCGTCGCCCCGGCCCGCGCCGCCAGGTCGTCCGTCGCCCACGCGGCGACGGCACGGACGACGAACGCACCGGCCAGCAGCGCCAGCGTCGGGACGAACGTCTCCGGGAGCCGGCCGTCGCGCACCGCGTCGACGCCGAGCGAGACGGCCGCCGCGATCCCCCACGCGACACCGATCGTCGCGAGTGTGCGGACCAGGCCCGTCCCCGCGGACGCGACGACGGACCAGCGCGCGGCACGCGACAGGCGCAGCAGACGAGGATCGAGCGGCTTCACCGGGAGCCCCTAGTGCGCGGCCTGGTCGATGTGGGCCCGCGAGACGCGCTTGCGGAACACCCAGTAGGTCCAGGCCTGGTAGGCCAGCACGAGCGGGACGAAGATCAGCGCGACCCAGCTCATCACCGTCAGCGTGTACTGCCCGCTCGACGCGTTGACCACGGTCAGGCTGTTCGCCGGGTCGTTCGACGCCGGCATGACGTCGGGGAAGATCGCGGTGAACATCGCCAGGACCACGGCGGCGATCGTGACCGCCATCAGCGTGAACGCCCGCCCCTCCTTGCCCCACGCGGTGCAGAGCACGGCGAGCACGAGCGCGAGTGCCGCGACGACCGAGAGCACCAGGGACGCCGGCGTCGCCCGCACGAACGCCATCGCCACCAGGAACGCGGCACCGACGACGATCGTCAGCACGCCCGCCCGGGTCGCCAGGCGCTTCGCCCGCACGCGGATCTCACCCTCGGTCTTCAGTGCGACGAACACGACGCCGTGCGTGAAGAACACCATCAGGGTCGCGAGGCCGGTCAGCAGCGCGAACGGGTTGAGCAGGTCGAGGAACGTGCCCGTGAAGTTGTGCCCGGCGTCCATCGGGATCCCGCGGACGACGTTGCCGAACGCGACGCCCCAGAGGAACGACGGCACGGCGCTGCCGATGATGATCATGAGGTCGAAGCGACGCTTCCACTCCGGGTGCTTCCGCTGGTGCCGGTACTCGAACGAGACCCCGCGGGCGATGAGCGCCACGAGGATGAGCAGCAGGGCGAGGTAGAAGCCGGAGAACATCGTCGCGTACCACTCGGGGAACGCCGCGAACAGGCAGGCCCCGGCGACGATGACCCAGGTCTCGTTGAGGTCCCACACCGGGCCGATCGTGTTGATGAGCACACGGCGGTCGGTGTCGTCCTTGCCGAGGAACGGCAGGGACATCCCGACACCGAAGTCGAACCCGTCGAGGACGAAGTACCCGACGAAGAACAGTCCGACGATCGCGAACCACAGGACTGGCAGATCCATCTCAGTACACCGTCACTTCGTGCTCGACCTCGCCGGTGACCTCGTCGACCTTCGCAGGGGCGGCGGGGCCCTCCTGCGCGACCTTCTTGATGAGCCGGAACTCGACGACCGCGAGCGCGCCGTAGATCAGCGTGAACACGACCAGGGAGATGAGGACCTCGACCCCGGTGACGTTCGGCGAGACGCCGTCCGCCGTGCGGAGCAGACCGAACACGAGCCACGGCTGGCGGCCCATCTCGGTGAAGACCCAGCCCATGATCATCGCGGCCATCGGCAGCGGGACCGACCAGGTGGCGATGCGCCAGATCCAGCGCTGCGTCGGGAACCGGCCCTTGCGGGTCAGCCACAGGCCGACGACCGACACGAGCACCGCCCCGACACCGAGGGCGATCATCCAGCGGAACGACCAGTAGGTCACCCAGATGATCGGCTTGTAGTCGCCGGGGCCGTACACCTGCGTGTACTGCGCCTGCAGGTCGTTGATGCCCTCGACCGTGCCGGTGAAGGTGTGCGTCGACAGGAACGAGAGCAGGTACGGGATGCGGATCGAGAACAGTTCGTGCACACCGTCGGGGGTGCCGAGCGTGAAGATCGAGAACGAGGCGTCCTTGCCCGTCGAGGTGTTGTAGAGCGCCTCGGCCGCGGCCATCTTCATCGGCTGGGTGTCGACCATCGTGAGCCCGAGCTGGTCGCCGGACAGCACGGTCAGCGCGCCGGACGCCAGCATCGTCCACATGCCGAACTTGAGCGCCGGCATCATCGTCTCGAGGTTCTGGTTGCGTGCGAGGTGCCACGCCGCGACCGCGATGATCACCGAGGCGGCGACCATGAAGGCCCCGAAGAGCGTGTGCGGGAAGGCGGCCAGCGCGACCTTGTTGGTCAGGACGGCCCAGATGTCGGTGAGCTCGGCGCGGCCCTTCGCCTCGTTGATCGCGAAGCCGACGGGGTGCTGCATGAAGGCGTTCGCCGCCAGGATGAAGTACGCCGACATCATCGTGCCGACGCTGACGCACCAGATGCTCGCCAGGTGCAGCGCCCGCGGCAGGCGGTCCCACCCGAAGATCCAGATGCCGATGAACGCCGCCTCGAAGAAGAACGCGAGGATGCCCTCGAGCGCGAGCGGGGCACCGAAGACGTCGCCCACGAACCGCGAGTAGTTCGACCAGTTCATGCCGAACTGGAACTCCTGGACGATTCCGGTGACGACGCCCATCGCGAAGTTGATGAGGAAGATGCGCCCGAAGAAACGGGTCAGCTGGAGGTAGTGAGCGCGCCCGGTCCGCACCCACGCCGACTGGAAGACGGCGACGACGAGCGCCATGCCGATCGTCAGCGGGACGAAGAGGAAGTGGTAGATCGTCGTCAGACCGAACTGCCACCGCGACAGGATCAGGGGATCGAGGATGTCGTTCATGCGGCGTGTCCGAGCCGGTCCGCCGCGCGCTGTTCGTGCACGAGAGATGCCTCTTCCGGGAGGAGGAACTGGTACTTGTCACCCCATCGGGACATCTCAACGCTACCGCCGGGACACCTGCTTCGACAAGTTGTAGAGGGGCACTCTGCACGAACGTGCACGAGCATTGGTCGGCACAACCGTGCGGAACGACGGTGCCCGAGCGCCCTCCGCGTGAACGACGACAGGTGCCGGGCCGAAGCCCGACACCTGTCGTTCAGTGCTGATCGGCGCCGAGCGCCGACCGACTAGAGCAGACCCTCGTCCTGGAGGAACTGCTTCGCGATCTGCGAGGCCTTCTCCTTGTCCGTGACGCTCTTCTCGTTGAGCTCGATGAGCTTGTCGGTGGTGAGCTTCTCGTTCACCTCGTCGATGGCGTCCGCAGCCTTCTCGTCGACCTTGTCGGAGACCACCGGGATGACGTTCTGCGGCAGGATCAGGTTCTCCGGGTCCTTGAGCGAGACGAAGTCGTTCGCCTTGATGCTCGGGTCCGCGCTGTAGATGTCGGCGAGCTGGACGGTGCCGTCCTTGAGCGCCTTCACCGTCAGGGCGCCGCCGGAGTCCTCGACCGCCTTGAAGTCGACGTCCACGCCGTAGACCGACTTCAGGCCCTCGGGGCCGTACGGGCGGGTCTGGAACTCGGAGTTCGCGCCGACGGTCAGCTTCTCCTTGACGTCCTTCAGGTCGGCCAGGCTCGTGACGTCGTTCTCCTCGGAGAACTGCTTCGTCACGGTGTAGCTGTCCTGGTCGGTGGCGTCGGCCTCGTCGAGGACCCGCAGACCCTTCGGCAGGGCCTTCTCGAGCGCCTCGTCGATCTGGTCCGCGCTCTTGGCCGTCGACTCCTTGTCGAAGTACTGCAGCAGGTTGCCGCTGTACTCGGGCATGACGTCGATCGCGCCCTTCTCGAGCTGCGGGATGTAGACCTCGCGCTGCCCGATGTTGAAGTTGCGCTCGACGGTGAAGCCGTCCTTCTCGAGCACCTGCGCGTAGAGCTCGGCGATGATCTCGTTCGAGTAGTACTGCTGCGAGCCGATGACGATCGTCTTCGAGTCGGACGAGGCGCTGGAGCCGCTGCTGAGCGGGTCACCAGAGGAGCAGCCGGTCAGGGCTGCGGCGACGCCGAGTGCCGTTGCGGCGGCGAGGGCGACGCGGATCCGTGCTGTGATCACGATGGGTTTCCTTCCGGGATGGGATTGCGGGCTCGCTCGCGCGATCCCTGGCGCTGCCGCGCGGACGGGTCGAGGGTGCCCTTCGGCACCGACGCCCGCTGCAGCGCGGCGAACACGATCTCGAACGCGATCGCGAGCGCGATCACGAGGACGGACGCACCGAGCATCTCGGCGTAGTCCTGGGTCTTGAGGCCGAGGAAGAAGTAGCCGCCCAGTCCCCCGGCGCCGACGTAGGCGGCCAGGGTGGCGGTGGCGACGACCTGGAGCACGGCCGACCGGACGCCACCGATGAGCAGCGGCAGCCCGAGCGGGATCTCGACCTTCCAGAGCACCTGCCACCCGGTCATGCCCTGGGCCTTCGCCGCGTCGATCGTGACCGGGTCGACGGACTCGATCCCCGCGTAGGCACCGGCGAGCACCGACGGGACGGCCAGGACCACGAGCGCCAGCAGCGGTGCCTCGAGCCCGATGCCGAGCAGCAGGCCGAAGAGGGACAGCACGCCGAGCGTCGGCAGGGCCCTGATGCCGCCGGACAGCGCGATGGAGACCCCGCGTGCCCGGCCCGTGTGCCCGATCGCGTACCCGATCGGGACCGCGATCACGGCCGCGATCACCACGGCGAGCAGGGTGATCCAGACGTGCTCCCACAGCCGCTCGGGGATCGCGTTGACGCCGGTGTAGTTGGCCGGGTCGAACACCCAGCCGAACGCCTGTCCGATGATCACGAGGCGACCTCCGCTCGCTGCAGGACCCGACGCGCGGCGCGACGGCTCCGCGGCGCCCGCCGTGTCCACGGCATGACGAGCCGTCCGAGCAGCACGAGCAGGCCGTCGAGGGCGAAGGCGAGCACGAGCACCATGACGATGCCCGAGAGGATCTCCTCGTAGATGCCGCGCGCGAGTCCGTCGGTGAACAGCGAACCGAGGCTCTGGATGCCGAGCACCGCACCGACGGTCGTCAGCGAGATCGTCGACACCGCGATCACCCGCAGGCCGGCGAGCAGCACGGGACCGGCGAGCGGGAGCTCGACGCGGAAGAAGCGCTGTACGCCCGAGTACCCCATGGCGGTCGAGGCTGCCTTCGTGCCGGCGTCGACCGAGGAGAGGCCGTCCACCGTCGACCGGACCATGAGCGCGAGACCGTAGATCGTCAGGCTGATGATCACGTTGACCGGGCTCTGCAGGCTCGTCCCGATGATGCCGGGCAGGGCGACGAACAGCGCCAGCGACGGGATCGCGTAGAGGAGACCCGCGAAGGTCACGATGCCGCTGCCCAGACCGGCGGCGAAGCGGGATCCGCCCGTGCGCTGCAGTCGGACCACCACCCAGCCGATCGGGATGGAGAGCAGGAAGCTGATGATGATCGGTGGGATCGCGATCGCGAGGTGCGCGATCGTGGCGTCACTGATCGTGTCGAGGTTCGACAGGATCCAGTTCACCGCGGTCCCCCACCCTGCGCCGGAGCACCCGGGGCGGTGTCACGCGCCCCGGCCTCTGCTGCCTGTGGCACCGCGGCTGCGGCGTCGACCACCTGGACCGGACCGGTGAGCACTCCGGCTGCCCGGCCGTCGCCGTCGACCACGATCGGGCCGGTCGGCGTCTGCTCGACGCGCAGGGCACGCCGACCGCGGCCGGCACCGATGAAGTTCGCGACGAAGTCGTCCGCCGGTTCGGCGAGGATCTCGGCGGGGGTCCCGAGCTGCGCGATCTCGCCGCCCTTCTTGAGGATGACGACCTGGTCGCCGAGCTTGAACGCCTCGTCGATGTCGTGGGTCACGAAGACGACGGTCTTGCCGAGCTCGCGCTGCAACCGGATCAGCTCGTCCTGCAGGTCGTTGCGGACGAGCGGGTCGACGGCGCCGAACGGCTCGTCCATGAGCAGGACGTTCGGGTCGACGGCGAGGCCGCGGGCCACGCCGACGCGCTGCTGCTGTCCGCCGGAGAGCTGCGAGGGGTACCGGTCCGCGAACGCCCGGTCGAGACCGACGGTGTCCATCAGTTCGAGCGCCCGGGCACGGGCCTCGCCCTTCGGGACACCCGTCAGGAGCGGCACGGTCGCGATGTTGTCGGCGACCTTGCGGTGCGGCAGCAGGCCGGCGTTCTGCATGACGTAGCCGATGCGGCGACGGAGCTGCACGGGGTCGACCCCGGCGACGTCCTCACCGTCGATCTCGACGGTCCCCGACGACGGGTCGACCATCCGGTTGATCATGCGGAGCAGGGTGGTCTTGCCGCAGCCGCTGGAGCCGACGAAGACCGTGGTGGTCCGCGACGGGATGACGAGGCTGAAGTCGTCGACCGCGTTGGTGCCGTCCGGGTACGTCTTGCGCACCGAGCGGAACTCGATCATGTGGGTGCCCTTCTGTTCGGAGGTAGCCCGACTCCGCACGAGCGTACCCGCGCATCGAGGACAGCGTTCCACCGTGACCGGTCATGACGGCTCGCGGACAACGACGCCCGCACTCCCTGTTCGGGAGCACGGGCGTCGGTGGATGGTCCGGTGCGTCGGTCGGGCGCGTCGCGCGTCCGGCCGATCGCGGTTCAGGCGGCTGCGGCGACCGCCTCGAGGTGCGCCCGGCTCATCGTGCGGTACTCCTCGATGAGCGCGGTGTCGGGAGCGGTCCGGTCGCGGAGCGCCCGGGCGATCACGGCGTGCGCGGACTCGGCCAGGACGACCCAGGCGCGCTCCGCACGCTCGCCCAGCGGGTAGCCGAAGCGGTCGTGCAGGACCTGCGCGACGGCTGCCCCCAGCGCAGCCATGCGGTCCTCCGCGTCACCGGTGCCGGTGTCCGCGGGGTCACCGAAGCGGATCGCGCGGAAGCCCGGCTCCGCGCGGTACATCTCGACGGTCGCGTCGATGAGCGCGTCGTGCGCGTCCTGCCAGGTCGTGGCGTCGCTCTCGTCGAGGGCGGTGAGGAAGCGCTCGGCGAGCCGCTGGGTGCTCCGGATCGCCAGCGCCTCGACCACGGCGATGCGGTCCGGGAAGTACCGGTAGACCGTGCCGATCGACGCCCCCGCGCGCTCGGCCACCATCGCGGTGGTCAGTCGCTCGAACCCGATCTCGTCGATCACGGCAGCCGCGGCGTCGAGGAGTCCCGCGAGGCGCGCCGAACTGCGGGCTTGGACCGGCTCGTTCCTGAGCAGTGATGATCCCCCCGGCAGTGCGTTCGATACCTCGGTGACGAGCACGTGTTCTCCTCTTGCGCTCCCGGCGGAGCGCGGTCATGTGGGATGTGACGGGAAGGACTCTCGCACAGACCGGCTGGATCATCGCTGCGACTCACCCCGTCGTGGTCGTCCACCGCCCGCCGCCGGGGTCCCGCGCGTGGGAGGATGGGGCCATGCCCGACCCGACGCCCCACGAGCCGTCGTTGGCCGAACCGATCCTCCACCGGGCCGCTCGGATCGAGGACGCCGTCCAGGAGTTCCGCGAGCACCGGGCCCGGCGTCGCGGGCTCGTGCCGACCGTGATCCCCTACACGGGCTACGGCGCACCGGGCTGGATCCGCGTGCTCTGCCGTGTCCTGCTGACGCGACGCGGCCTGGCGTCCGACGCCTCCTACTACGGCGTGCGTGGCTGGCGGAGCTTCACGAGTGTCGCCGTCGACGACGCCGAGGTCACCGTGACGGCCGGCGGCACGACCCACGTGGTGCAGTCCGACCGTGGCGGCGTGGTCGACGTGAAGGTCCCGATCGACCTCGAACCCGGATGGCAGACGGTGCGCCTTTCGGCCGGTGGGATGCGCGACGTCGAGGCCGACGTCTTCATCGTGGACCCGGACACGCGCTTCGGTCTGCTGTCCGACATCGACGACACGGTGATGGTGACGTCGCTCCCCCGCCCGATGCTCGCGGCGTGGAACTCCTTCGTCCTGACCGAGCACGCCCGTCGCCCGGTCCCGGGCATGTCCGTGCTGTACGAACGCGTACTCGCGCAGCACCCCGGCGCTCCGACCGTGTACCTCTCGACCGGGGCGTGGAACGTGGCGCCGACGCTGCAACGCTTCCTGACCCGGAACATGTACCCGACCGGCACGCTCCTGCTGACGGACTGGGGGCCGACCCACGACCGCTTCTTCCGGAGCGGCCAGCTGCACAAGCAGCAGAACCTCCGGCGACTCGCGAGCGACTTCCCGGACGTGCAGTGGCTCCTGGTCGGCGACGACGGGCAGCACGACGAGACGCTCTACGGCGAGTTCGCCCGGGAGCACCCCGAGAACGTCGCCGGTGTCGCCGTCCGGCAGCTGTCCACGAGCGAGGCGGTCCTGGCCGGTGGTCGGTCGCGCGCGCAGGAACGGACGCGCGCCGGGTCCGCACCGTGGGTGTACGCCCCGGACGGTGCCGGCATGTGGTCGGAGCTCGCTCGCGTGGGCCTCGTCGACGCCGACCCGTCAGCCCCGCTCTGATCCCTGCACCGGCAGCTCCGTCGGCTGCGCTGTGCACACCTTCAGCGCTGCCGGGCCGCACGGCGGTCGCCGGTGCCAGGATCGAGCCATGAGCACCGTCACCCCGCCGAACCGCATCGAGGACCACGCCCTCATCGGGGACACCCACACGGCCGCACTCGTCGGCCGCGACGGGACGATCGACTGGGCGTGCCTGCCGCGCTTCGACAGCCCGTCGACCTTCGCCTCACTGCTCGGGACCGAGGACCACGGGCACTGGTCGCTCTGCCCGACGGACCCGGACGCCACGAGCACCCGGCACCACCACCCGGACACGCTCGTGCTCTCCACCGTGTGGACGACGTCGACCGGCGTCGTCGAGGTCACCGACCTCATGCCGATCGGCGCCCACCGCGCGGCGATCATCCGACGGGTCCGCGGCCTGCAGGGCTCGGTCGAGGTCGAGCAGACGCTCCGCATCCGGTTCGACTACGCCCGAGCGCTCCCCTGGGTCCGGCAGATCGGCGGTGACGAGGACCCGGCGCTCCTCGCGACCGCCGGCCCGGGCTCGGTGGTGGTCCGTGGCGTGCGCTTCCGGGCCGACGACCACCGGCACACGCACACCGTCACGGTGCACGACGGCGACGTCGTCGACACCGTGCTCACCTGGTACCCGTCGCACCGCGAGCCGCCGGAGCCGCTCGACGTCGACGCCGCACTGCAGGCGACGGAGCGCTGGTGGCGCGACTGGATGGCGACCGCGCACACCGAGGGCCCCTACGCCGAGGCGAGCCGACGGTCCCTGCTGCTGCTCCGTGCGATGACCCACGGCCAGACCGGCGGCGTCGTGGCGGCCGCGACCACGAGCCTCCCGGAGGACCCGGGTGGCGAACGCAACTGGGACTACCGGTACGTCTGGCTCCGCGACGCGTCCCTGGCGCTCGCGTCGCTCATCGCCCACGGCTACCGGGACGAGGCGATGCACTGGCGCGGGTGGCTGCTCCGTGCGATCGCGGGTGACCCTGCCGACGTGCAGATCATGTACGGCATCGCCGGCGAACGCGAACTGCCCGAGCGCACGCTCGACGAGCTCCCCGGCTACCTCGACTCGACGCCGGTCCGGCTCGGCAACGGCGCGTCGACCCAGTACCAGGGGGACGTCTTCGGCGAGGTGCTGGCCGCCCTGCACGACGCGCGCGAGCTCGGTGTCGAGGAGAACGCGGACTCGTGGGCCCTGCAGCGTGCCCTGCTCGGCTACGTCGAGGAGCACTGGCAGCACCCGGACAACGGCATCTGGGAGATGCGCGGACCGCGGCGGCACTTCACGCACTCCCGGGCGATGATCTGGGCCGCCTTCGACCGCGGGGTGGCGGCCGTCGAGGAGTTCGGCCTCGAGGGCCCCGTCGACCGGTGGCGCAGCCTGCGCGACGAGGTCCGCGCGGAGATCGAGGAGCACGGCTGGAACGCCGAACGCGGCAGCTACCGGCAGCACTACGACACCGACGAGGTCGACGCGAGTCTGCTCGTCCTGCCGCAGATCGGGTACCTGCACGCCGACGACCCGCGCATGACGGGGACGGTCGCAGCGATCGAGCAGGACCTCCGCGTCGGCGAGCACGGCCTGGTCCTGCGGTACCGGACCACCGCGGGCTTCGACGGGCTGTCCGGCTCCGAGCACCCGTTCCTGGCGTGCTCGTTCTGGCTCGTCGAGCAGTACGCCGCCTCCGGGCGCATCGCCGACGCCGAGCGGCTGATGGACGTCCTGGTCGGTTACGCGAACGACGTCGGCATGCTCTCCGAGGAGATCGACGTGGCGACCGGTCACCACATCGGCAACACGCCGCAGGTGCTGTCGCACCTGACGCTCGTGTCCGCGGCCGACGCGATCGCCCGTGCACGCGGAACCACGTCGGGCCACCGGACGCGGCTCGCCGTGCACGACGGCGGGACGCGGTCGTCGACCGGCGGTGGGCGGCGGGCCGGCGCCCCGTCCTGACCGGCCGGCGGCGCGACGCGCCGCGTCGTGCTGGGCGCACCTGGTCGTTCCGGGCGCTCCTGGTCCATCCGGGCGTACCTGGTCCATCCGCGCGTACCTGGTCCTGCTGATCCGGCAGGTACGCCCGGTTCCGCACGGCACGTCGCGCGTTCCGGGGAGGAACGGGCAGACGAACGGACGGGAGGCACGGTGCCAGCCGGCACCGCGCCTCCCGTCCGTCAGGTGGCTCCGTCAGGAGACGGCGTCGGTCAGGACGACGACTCCCAGTCCGCGGGACCGCGCGAGCCCGCGCGGTACTCCTCGAGCGGCACGTCGCCCGACTTCCAGGCGTCCACGACCGGCTCGACGATCTCCCAGCACCGCTCCGCGACGTCGCCGCGGATCGAGAGCAGCGGGTCGTCGTGGAAGATGCCGTTGAGCACCTCGCCGTAGGGGGTGAGCTCGCCGTCGTCGAACGACGAGGACAGGGTGACCTGCCCCATCTCGAACGGGTTGCCGCCGCCGTTCGCCGACACGCTCAGCTCGATCTCGTCCGGGTTGAGGACGATGCGCAGCGTGTCCGCCTTCGGTCGACCGGACAGGCCGGAGGGCAGGCGCGTCACGGGCTTGAAGGTGATGAGGACCTCCTTGCGGCTGGCGCCGAGCGCCTTGCCGGAGCGGAGGGTGAAGGGGACGCCCTTCCAGCGCGCGGTGTCGACCTCGACCTGGATCTCGGCGAGGGTCTCGGTACCGCGCGACTTGTCCACGCCGTCCTCGTCCTGGTACGACGGCAGCTCCTTGCCGTCGATGGTGCCGGCCGTGTAGACGGCGCGGCGCGAGGCGATCTTCGCGTCGTCGCCCTTGAGGCGGGTCGACCGGAGGACACGCGCGAGGGACGACCGGAACTCGACCGCGTCGATCGCGGACGGGGCGTCCATCGTGACCAGGCCGAGGATCTGCAGCAGGTGCGACTGGATCATGTCGACCAGGGCGCCGGCCTCGTCGTAGTACTGCGCCCGGTTCTCGAGCCCGAGGGTCTCGTCGTAGAAGACGTCGACCTTCTCGATGTTGTCCGCGTTCCAGATCGGCTCGAACAGGCGGTTCGCGAAGCGCAGACCGATGATGTTGAGGACCGTGGTGCGACCGAGGAAGTGGTCCGTGCGGTGCACGCGCTCCTCGGGGACGAGCTCGAGCACGGTCTTGTTGAGGGCCTCGGCGCTGGCGACGTCGGTGCCGAAGGGCTTCTCGAACGCGAGGGTCGTGCCCTCGGGGAGCTCGACGCCCTGCAGCGCCTCGCAGATGTCCGAGGCGATCTGCGGCGGGAGCGCGAAGTAGAGGATGGGCTCGGCCTCGGCCGCGTCGAGCAGCGCCTTGAGGTGCTCGGGGTCGGTCGGGTCGCCCTGGATGAAGGTCGTGGACTCGAGGGTCGCGTCGACCTCGGGACCCTTGACGTCCTGCGACGCGAAGGACTTCGTGACGACGTCCTTCCACTGCTCCGCGCTGCGGGCGCTGCGGCCCGTGCCGATCAGCTGGACGGGGACCGCTCGACCGCTCTGCAGGAACGTGCCGAGTCCCGGGAGCAGCAGGCGGGAGGCGAGGTCGCCCGTCGCGCCGAAGATGATGAGGGTGCGCTTGTCGGTCACCGGAGGTGAGTCCTTTCGCTGTGGTTGCGGGGTCCGCACGGGTCAAGCCGCGCGCGGGCCGGTTGATTCCCTGTGACTTCCGGGATACCCGCTCCGGGCCGAGAGCTCGGGCCGGGTGGGGTACGGGCCCCGGACGCACCACGGGCGGCACCGGATGTGGTGCCGCCCGAGGTGTCAGGTGGATCGGATCAGTGTCCGAAGTTGCCGCGGTAGTACTCGTAGACCCAGCCGACGAGCGTGACCGTCACGAGCGCGAGCCCGATCGGCACGATCCAGAGGCCGGCCGCGAGACCGAGGAAGCAGATCGCGGTCGAACCGGCGAGCAGGATCGGCCACCACGACCACGGGCTGAAGTGCCCGAGTTCGGCGTCGCCGTCCTCGATGTTCGCGTCGGGGCGGTCCTCGGGGAGGACACCGCCCTGCGAGGACATGACCTTCCCGAGGTAGAACGCGATGAACGCGGACATGATCCCGGTGAGGCCGATCGCCACGGTGCCGACCCACTCGGGCCGCCCGTAGTAGATGAGCGCCCAGATGGTGTACGCCGCGTCCGCGAGGACGAAGAAGACGAACAGGATCCAGAACAGGTTGGTGTTGGCGCGCATGGCGTTACTTCACCTCGCCCTTCGCGGCGTCGTAGGTCGGGGCGTCCGGAGCGTCCTTCGCCGGACCCACACCGATCGGCACACCGGCCTCCGGGTGGTTCAGGTCGAACGCCGGGGACTCGGAACGGATCCGCGGGATCGACGTGAAGTTGTGGCGCGGCGGCGGGCAGCTGGTCGCCCACTCGAGCGAGCGGCCGTAGCCCCACGGGTCGTTCACGGCCACCTTCGGGGCGTTCCGTGCGGTCACGTAGACGTTGAAGATGAACGGCAGGAACGAGATCGCGAGGATCATCGAGCCGATCGTCGACAGCTGGTTCATCCAGGTGAACCCGTCGTTCGGCAGGTAGGTCGCGTAACGACGCGGCATGCCGATGACGCCCAGCCAGTGCTGGATGAGGAACGTCGTGTGGAAGCCGATGAACAGCAGCCAGAAGTGGATCTTGCCGAGGCGCTCGTTGAGCATGCGACCCGTCCACTTCGGCCACCAGAAGTAGAAGCCGGAGAACATCGCGAACACGACGGTGCCGAAGACCACGTAGTGGAAGTGCGCGACGACGAAGTACGAGTCGGACACGTGGAAGTCGAGCGGCGGCGACGCCAGGATCACGCCGGTGAGACCACCGAACGTGAAGGTGATGAGGAAGCCGACGGCCCACAGCAGGGGGGTCTCGAACGTGACCGAACCGCGCCACATCGTGCCGACCCAGTTGAAGATCTTCACGCCGGTCGGGACCGCGATGAGCATCGTCATGAGCGAGAACCACGGGAGCAGGACGCCACCGGTGACGTACATGTGGTGCGCCCACACCGTGACCGAGAGGGCCGCGATGGAGATGGTCGCGTACACGAGGGTCTTGTAGCCGAAGATCGGCTTGCGGCTGAAGACCGGGAAGACCTCGGAGACGATGCCGAAGAACGGCAGCGCGATGATGTACACCTCGGGGTGGCCGAAGAACCAGAAGAGGTGCTGCCAGAGCAGGGCACCGCCGTTGGCCGGGTTGTAGATCTGCGCGTCGAACACGCGGTCGAGACCGAGGCCGAACAGCGCGGCGGCGAGCACCGGGAAGGCCATCAGCACGAGCAGCGAGGTCACGAGGGTGTTCCACGTGAAGATCGACATGCGGAACATCGTCATGCCCGGGGCGCGCATCGTGATGATCGTCGTGATGAAGTTCACCGCGCCGAGGATCGTCGAGAAGCCGGTCATGCCGAGGCCGAAGACCCAGAGCGTCCCACCGAGACCCGGTGTGAACGTCGTGTCACTCAGTGGCGCGTAGGCGAACCAGCCGAAGGACGCGGCACCCTGCGGGGTGAGGAAGCCGCCGACCGCGATGAGCGATCCGAAGAGGTAGAGCCAGAAGGCGAATCCGTTCAGACGCGGGAACGCGACGTCCGGCGCACCGATCTGCAGCGGCATGATCGCGTTCGCGAAGCCCGAGAAGAGCGGCGTCGCGAACATCAGCAGCATGATCGTGCCGTGCATCGTGAAGAGCTGGTTGTACTGCTCCTTCGTCTCCACCACGTGCAGGCCGGGCTCGAAGAGCTGCGCACGGATCACGAGCGCCATGACGCCCGCGAGCAGGAAGAAGACGAACGAGGCGATCAGGTACATGTACCCGATGGTCTTGTGGTCGGTGGAGGTGATCCACCGGACGATGATGTTGCCCTTCCGACCGACCTTGGACGCCTGGAAGTCCGGCGTCGTCGGCGCTGTCGGCTGGCCGACGAGTGACGTTGTCATCTGACGGACCCCTACTTGTTCTCGCTCGACGCCTCGACCGGCGCCTGGTTGTTCGGTTCGTTCGTGTTGGTGTCGTACTCGTTGCCGAGCAGACCGACCTTGCCCTGCTCGCGCAGCGTGTCGAGGTACTGCTGGTACTCGGAGTCGGAGACGACCTTCACCTGGAAGAGCATCAGGGAGTGGTACTCACCGCAGAGCTCGGCGCACTTGCCCTGGTACGTGCCTTCCTTCTGCGGGATGAAGTACTCGTAGTTGGTCTTGCCCGGGAGCATGTCCTTCTTGTACAGGAAGTCGATGACCCAGAAGGAGTGGTCGACGTCGCGCGAGGAGAGCTCGATCTCGACCTTCTTGCCGACCGGCAGGTACAGCGTCGGGAGCTGCGACTCGTCGATCGCGCCGTCGCCGTTCTCCTCTTCCTGGGCCTGGATGCCCTGGTAGTAGACGCTGTCCTTCGGGTTGTCCTTGTCGATGTAGTTGAAGTCCCAGGCCCAGCGCTTGCCGTACACGTGGATCGTGGCGTCCGGGTCGTCGAAGGGCTTCTCGATCGCGGACTGGTCCTTCGCGGTGAACGCGAAGAAGCCGAGCACGAGGATGAGCGGCACGATCGTGTAGAAGATCTCGAGCGGCATGTTGTACCGCATCTGCACCGGCAGGCCGGTCTGGCCCTTGCGACGGCGGTAGACGATCGCCGCCCAGATGATCAGGCCCCACACGATGAGACCCACCGCGAGCAGGACGATCCAGCTGGTGGTCCACAGGCCGACGATGCGGCTCGTGTGGTTCGTGACGTCCTTCGTCTCCTCCGTGCCGGGGAGCCATCCGTTCATCTGCTGCTGCGTGCAGCCAGCCAGTGCGATGACCAGACCGACGGCCACCGGGACGGCCGCCCAACGTATACGGCGATTCGAACGCACTGTTACCTCTCGGAAGACGTTGCTGAGGCACCGGCGGTGCGACCGTGCCGAGCACGGAGGCCGCTCATTGCTGGTTCCCAGCTTGATTGGAACACTCCTAGCTTACTCGCAGCCGGTGACGTCTCGCGCACACCGGGCGCGGTCCGGCGCGGCATCGTCGACCCCGGCGCACCGCTTTCCCCCGGTCGGGCGGGCTCGGGCAGCGCGGGGGACGACGAACGGGGAGCGACCAGATCGGTCACTCCCCGCTCGCGTGTCGGTTCGGTCGGCGGACAACCGCCCGCCGTGGCGTCAGTGGAAGCTGTCGCCGCACGCGCAGCTGCCCTGCGCGTTGGGGTTGTCGATGGTGAAGCCCTGCTTCTGGATGGTGTCCTCGAAGTCGATGGTGGCGCCGTCGAGGTACGGGACGCTCATCTTGTCGACGACGACCTCGACACCGCTGCCGAACTCGGTCGTGGCGTCCCCGTCGAGCAGGCGCTCGTCGAAGTACAGCTGGTAGATCAGGCCCGAGCAGCCACCGGGCTGGACCGCGAGGCGCAGGCGGAGATCGTCGCGCCCCTCCTGCTCCAGCAGGCTCGCCACCTTCGCCGCCGCAGCGTCGCTGAGCGCGACCCCGTGGGCACGTGCGTCCGTCGCCGGTGCGTTGTCGGTGATGGTGTCGCTCATCCGCGCGTCTCCCTCCGGGCGGTGTCGGTCACCGCGCCTGAGGTCGATTGTAAGCACGCGAGCCGACAGGACGGGCCGTCCGTCCACAGGGCGGGGCCGGACGACGGACGGGAGGCCCGTGGCGGCGTCGCCACGGGCCTCCCGTCCGGCACTCCCCCGGTCCCCACCAGCGGTGGGGACGCGTCAGGCGCGCGTCGCCAGGCGCGCCAGCAGGATCGTCTCCGATGCGATCGCGCGGTGCAGGACCCCGAGGTGCTGCGACTCGTTCGGGCTGTGCGCCCGGGTGTCGGGGTCCTCGACACCCGTCACCAGGATCTGCGCCTCCGGGAACTCGGCGGCCAGGTCGGAGACGAACGGGATGGATCCGCCGATGCCCTGCTCGACGGCGGGCGCGCCCCAGCCCTCGTGCATGGCCGTGCGGGCCTCCTGCACCGCCCAGCCGGCGGTGTCCACGAGGAAGCCGTCGCCGGTGTCCACCTCGGTGACGTCGAGCTTCGCGCCGAACGGCACGTGGGCGCGGAGGTGGCGTTCGACGGCCGCGTACGCGTCGGTCGCCGACTGTCCGGGGGCCACGCGGACCGAGACGCGGGCGGCGACGGTCGGCAGCAGGGTGTTCGACGCGTTCGCCACGCTCGGCACGTCCATGCCCGTCACGGTGATCGACGGCTGGAACCACATCCGGGACAGCACCGGGCCCGTCCCCACCGGCCGGACGCCCGCGAGCAGTGCCGCGTCGGTGGCGAGCTCGGCCTCGGAGCGCTCGGGCACGTCGGCGTCGTACGCGGTGAGCCCCTCGACGGCGACCGAGCCGTCATCGTCGTGCAGCGAGGCGAGCAGCCGGACCATGGGGATCATCGCGTCCGGCGCCGCACCGCCGAACATGCCGCTGTGGCTCGCGTGCTCGAGGGTCGTCAGCGTCGCGCGGAACGTCACGTTGCCGCGGAGCGAGACGGTGATCGACGGGACGTCGACCGACCAGTTGTCGCTGTCGGCCACGACGATGACGTCGGCCGCCAGGTGCTCCTTCTGCTCGCTGAGGAAGGTGCGGAACGAGCGGGAGCCGAACTCCTCCTCGCCCTCGACGAAGAGCACGACACCGAGGTCGAGGTCGTCGCCGAACTGCGCGTGCAGCGCGCGGAGCGAGGCGACGTGGGTCATCACGCCGGCCTTGTCGTCCGAGGCGCCGCGACCGTACAGGCGGTCGCCGCGGAGGGTCGGCTCGAAGGGCGGGGTCTCCCACAGGGCGTCGTCGCCCTGTGGCTGCACGTCGTGGTGCGCGTAGAGCATGACGGTCGGCTTCCCGTTCCGCGCAGGACGCACCGCCAGGACGGCGGGCTGCCCGAGCTCGCGGCCGGCCTCCTCCGCGCCAGCGGTCTCCCCCTCGACCGCGGAACGGACGATGCGGACGGCGTCGTCGGCGAAGACCCCCGTCGACCGGGCCAGGTCCGCGACCGCCTCGGCACTCGCCTGCACGTGCGCCGGGTCGAACGCCGACCAGGACACCGACGGCAGCCGGACCAGCGCGGACAGGTCGGCGATCGTCGTCGGCAGGCCTCCCTGCACGTGTTCGCGGAGGGCGTCGAGGAGCGCGGGGTCGGTCGCGGGGCTGTGCTGGTCGGTGTCGGTCATGTCCCGTAATCTAGAGGAGATCCAGCACGCAACCGCAGTCAGGAACGCACCGTGGCGAAGGCAGCCCCCAAGACCAACACGACCGTCAACCCGTCGGAGGAAGAACTCCTCGAGTCCGGCAAGGGTCGTCCGACGCCGTCGCGTCGTGAGCGCGAGGCAGCCAACCGTCGCCCGCTCGTCGGCAACAGCCCGCAGGACAAGAAGGCCGCTCGCGCGCGGCTCAACACGGAGCGCGAGAAGGCCCGTGTCGGCATGGCGAACGGCGAGGAACGCTACCTCCCGGTGAAGGACAAGGGCGAGCAGCGCAAGTTCGTCCGCGACTGGATCGACGCGCGCTGGAACGTGGGCGAGGTCATGATGCCCGTGCTCGTGCTGTTCCTCATCGTCGGGTTCGCCGCAGCGCAGACCGTCCTGGCGTCGTACTCGCTCCTGCTGGTGTGGGCGTTCGTCGCACTGTTCGTCCTCGACTGCATCGTGCTGTGGCTGTCGCTGCGCAAGAAGATCACCGCGAAGTTCGGCGACATGCAGCGCGGGACGTTCTTCTACATCCTGACGCGGGCGTGGCAGCTCCGCTTCCTGCGCCTGCCGAAGCCGCAGGTGCGCCGCGGGGAGTACCCCTCGCTGTAGGCGCACTGCCACGAGCGCCGTCCGGCCGAGCCGGGCGGCGCTTCGTCGTTCCGGGTTGCTCCGGGGTGTTCCGGGGTCGCGCGGTGCCTGACGGTGTTCGTCGACCGGGCCAGATCCGTCTCGGTCGGCGTCGCGCGCCGACGGATCACGCCCGAACGCCGAACGCGAGCGGCGTGTCCTGCTCGGTCGGCTCGGTGCCCTCCGGACGGCTGGCCTTCCGGTGCTCCGGGGTCCCGGTCCCGGGGTCCCGATCCCGCGGTGCTCCGGTCGCTCCGACGCTCGGCGGTCCCGGTCCTGGTCCCGGTCCTGCGGTCTCCCGGTCGCTCCGACGCTCGGCGGTCCCGGTCCGGCGGTCTCCCGGTCGCTCCGGCTCTCGGCGGTCCCGGTCCCGGTCCCGGTCCTGCGGTCTTCCAGTCGCAGGACATGCCGCACCGAGCGAACATGAGCGGCAGGTCGTGCGACGAGAGCGGCAGCGGGCGGCGGGTCCTGCGACGAGAGTGGGCGAACCGGCGGGCCGGCCAACCGGCGGACCGACGAACAGCCCGACGGGCAGTGGGCCGTGTGCGGAGCACCGACACCACGGTCGGCGCAGAGCGAGTGCCGCCTGCCGCTACCGCGCTGCGCGCCGCAGCCGCCGACGCCGCAGCCGGTTGATGCGCATCGCCCAGGTCGGCCCCTCGTAGAGGAACGCCGTGTACCCCTGCACGAGCGTGGCGCCCGCGTCGATGCGGTCCTGCACGTCCTGCTCGCTCGTGACTCCCCCGACGGCGACGACGCAGAAGTCCTGCGGCACCGCGGCACGGACCCGACGCAGCACCTCGAGCGACCGAACGGCGATCGGGGCACCCGACAGGCCGCCGGCACCCATGGCCTCGACCTCGGCGTCCGGCGTGGTCAGCCCGGTGCGGGCGATCGTCGTGTTGTTGGCGATGATGCCGGCGAGTCCGAGGTCCACCGCGAGCCCGGCGATCGCATCGATCTGCTCGTCGGTCAGGTCCGGGGCGATCTTCACGAGCACCGGGGTCCGCCCCGCAGCGTCGCGGACGGCCGTCAGCAGGGGTCGGAGCTGGTCGGCCTCCTGCAGCCCGCGGAGACCGGGCGTGTTCGGCGAGCTGACGTTGACCGCGAGGTAGTCCGCGAACGGGGCGAGCAGGCGCGTCGACTCGAGGTAGTCGTCGACCGCGTCCTCGACCGCGACGACCCGGCTCTTGCCGATGTTGACTCCGATGACCGGGCGACCCGGGTGCCGTCGTGCCCGTTCGAGCCGCCGTGCAGCCCTGGCGGCACCGTGGTTGTTGAACCCCATCCGGTTGACGAGCGCCCTGTCGCGGATGAGCCGGAAGAGCCGGGGCTTGTCGTTGCCGGGCTGCGCCTTCGCGGTGATCGTGCCGACCTCGACGTGCCCGAACCCGAGCAGCCCGAGTCCGGCGATGCCCTTGGCGTCCTTGTCGAAGCCGGCCGCGAGACCGAAGCGCGAGGGGAAGTGGATCCCCATCGTCGTGATCCCGTCGGCAGCTGCTGGCCTGGCGTAGCGCTCCACCGTGCCGTTCAGGAACGGCACCCTCGGCAGTGCGCGGATCACGGCGAACGCGACGTGGTGTGCGCGCTCCGGGTCCATGTTGGCGAACACCGTCCGGAAGACGACCGCGTACCCGTTCCGGACGAGGCGCTCCGCGACCCCGCTCACGCGCTGCTGCCCGAGCCGGCACCGCCGGACGCTGCGGCCCCGGCTGCGTGGTGGTCACGGCGCAGCTGCGCGATCGCGTCCTCGAAGTCCTCGAGCGTGTCGAAGGCCTGGTAGACGCTCGCGAACCGCAGGAACGCCACCTCGTCGAGCTCGCGCAGCGGCGGCAGGATGGCGAGACCGATGTCGTTCGCGTCGATCTGGCTGGACCCCGACGAGCGCACGGTCTCCTCGACGCGCTGTGCGAGCACGGCGAGGTCACCGTCGGTCACCGGGCGTCCCTGGCACGCCTTGCGCACACCGGAGACGATCTTGTCGCGGCTGAACGGCTCGGTCACGCCGTTGCGCTTCACGACGTTCAACGACGCGGTCTCCGTCGTCGAGAACCGGCGCCCGCAGTTCGGGCACTGGCGTCGGCGACGGATCGAGGTGCCGTCGTCGCTCGTGCGGGAGTCGACGACGCGGGAGTCCGGGTGGCGGCAGAAGGGGCAGAACATGTCGTGTCCCAGGCTATCGGCTCGACGACGCCCACAGGGCGCGGTGACGACCCTGTGGACGATCGGCGGCGCTCAGGACCGCCCGGTGCGTTCCGTCACCGCGGCACCGTGACCGGGCAGCTGTTCCTCGGTCGCGAGCGCCACGATGTGCGGCGCGACCTCGGCCAGCGCGGCGGACGTGTAGCGGATGACCTGCTGCGGTCGGAGGAACGTCGAGGCCGACAGTCCGGACCCGAACCGTGCCTGTCCACCGGTCGGCAGCACGTGGTTCGACCCGGCGAGGTAGTCGCCGAGGCTCACCGGGGTGCTCGGCCCCACGAAGACGGCTCCCGCCGCGTCGATGTCCGCCAGCACGGCGTCGTCGTCCGCCGTCTGGATCTCCAGGTGCTCAGGCCCGTACGCGTTGCTGACGGTCGCCGCGTCGGCCAGCGAATCGACGAGCACGATCGCGGACTGCGGGCCGTCGAGTGCGGTCTGGAGGCGCGCAGCCGTCCCCAGCGCCGCCACCCGTTCCGGGATCGCGGCCTCGACCGCGTCGGCGAACGCGGCCGAGGTGGTCACCAGGACGCTGCCGGCCTGCTCGTCGTGCTCGGCCTGGCTCACCAGGTCGGCGGCGACGTAGCCGGGGTCCGCGGTGTCGTCGGCGATGACGAGGATCTCGGTCGCGCCGGCCTCGGAGTCGATGCCCACGACCCCGCGCACCAGGCGCTTGGCCGCTGCGACGAAGTTGTTGCCCGGACCGGTGACCAGGTCGACCGGCTCGAGGCCGATCTCGGCGACGCCGTACGCCAGCGCACCGACCGCACCGGCCCCGCCCATCGCGTAGACCTCGTCGATGCCGAGCAGTCCGGCCGCGGCGAGGATCGTCGGGTGGACGCGCCCGCCGTGGTCGCGCTGCGGCGGCGAGACGAGGGCGATCGACCCGACGCCCGCGACCTGCGCGGGGACCACGTTCATCACGACGCTCGAGGGGTAGACGGCCTTGCCGCCCGGCACGTAGAGCCCGACGCGACGCATCGGCTGCCATCCCTGGTGGACCTCGGCGCCGTCGGCCAGGCACGTGACCGACGCAGCCGGGACCTGGGCAGCGCTCGCAGCACGGACGCGGCGGATGGCCTCGTCCAGGGCCTCGCGCAGCTCCGGCGTCAGGCCGGCGACGGCCGCGGCGATCTCGGCGGCGGGGACCCGGACGTGCTCGGGGGCTCCTCCGTCGAACCGCTCCGCCTGCTCGCGGAGCGCGGCTGCCCCGTCTTGCCGGACCGCGTCCACGAGGTCGCGGGCGGCGTCGACGGCGTGCGAGACGTCACCGACGGCGCGGGGCATCAGGCGGAGGAGGTCGGCACGGGCGGGCAGTCCGGCGCGGAGGTCGATTCGCTGCATCATCAGGCGTCAAGCGTACCGGCGGCACCCGACAGGATCGCCGTCGCGAGGGGGCGGTGCCGCTCGGCGTGGTCGTCGTCCCACACCCCGAGCACGTGCAGGACGAGGACGCGGAACGCCAGCGCCCGGACGAGCAGCTGTGGCCAGTCGGACACCGCGGCGAGCTGCCCGAGCGCCGGCAGCCGCTCGACGGGGACCCCGTGCCAGCAGACCGCGTCGACGACGGCGATCGCAGAGGCGTACCCGGCCGGGCGCCACGAGGGTGCCCAGTCGAAGACGGCTGGTGGCTCCCCGGCGGCGAAGAGCACGTTGCCGAGCAGGTCACGGTGCACGACCTGCGACGGCGCTCGGACCGGCCGGAACGCCGCAGCGAGCCGGTCGAGCAGCGGCCCCGACGGCCGCAGCGTCCCGGCCCAGACCATCCGGTCCGCCCGACTCCACGGGTCGTCGACGAGGTCGAGGAACGCCGGGCGGGGCAGGTGGGCGACCGCTCGGTGGAAGGCATCGCCGGCGGCGAGGACCTCGTCGACGCGGCTCGGGTCGGTCGCGCCCGGCAGCCACTCCCATGCCTCCCACCCGCCGACGAGCCAGGACCCGTCGGCCGACGCCACGGGACGCGGCGCGCGGAAGCGGTCGGAGTGCGCGAGGCGGGCCAGCGTGGCGGACCGCCACCGGGCTTCCCGGGCGTCCCCGTGCGGCCGCAGGACGATCCCGCCCGCGCGCCACGTCGTGCCCTGCCCGCCGGGCAGCAGCAGCGGGCGCCGCTCCCCCGCTCCGAACGCCCGGAGCACCACGGCCGACGGCCGCGGTGCTCCGGGAACGATCACGTCGACCGCCTCAGACCAGGCAGCGCGGTCCGAGCAGGCTCTTCAGCTCGCCGAACAGGTCGGGCGTCAGGCTGACCGGGAACGGCAGCTCGAAGGTCCGCGCGACGTCGTCCTTGAGCAGCTTGAGGCGGACCTCGGTCTCCCCCTGGTGCCGGCCGAGCACCGCGGCCAGCTCGGTCACCGTCGAGGTCGTCGCCCGGCGTTCCGGCAGGGACAGGGTCAACGGGCCGGACCCCATCGCGTCGCCGACGTTCGGCTGGAACATGCTCACGGCGTGCAGCGCCTTGCCGTCGTCACGCACGTTGACCCGGCCGCGCAGGACGACGATCGAGTCCGCCACCAGGGACGGACCGAACTCCTGGTACGTCTTGCCGAGGAACATGACGCCGATCTCGCCGCCGAAGTCCTCGATCTGGACGATGCCGTACGGGTTGCCGCTCGACTTCGCGACCCGGTGCTGCACGCTCGTCAGGAGCCCGGCGACCGTGACCGTCTCGCCCTCGATGCCGTCGTCTGCGGCGATGAGGTCGGCGATGGTGATCGACTGGTGCTTCGCGAGCTCGATCTCGAGACCGGCGAGCGGGTGGTCCGACACGTACAGCCCGAGCATGTCCCGCTCGAAGGCGAGCTTGTCGCGCTTCGCCCACTCCGGGCGGTCCGGCACCTGGGACACCGGCGCTGCAGCGGGGGTCTCCTCGGCCACCTCGGCGAAGAGCGAGTCGAAGTCGAAACCGATGTTGCCGTTGGCCTCGTCGCGCTTGACCTTCACCGCGCCCTCGACCGCGCCCTCGTGGATCTCGACGAGCGCACGCCGGGTGTCACCGAACTCGTCGAAGGCACCCGCCTTGATGAGCGACTCGACCGTCCGCTTGTTGGCCGACGAGATCGGGATCTTCCGCAGGAAGTCGTGGAAGGACTCGAACGCGCCCTTCTCGGTGCGCGCCTTCACGATGTCGTCGACCACGTTGAAGCCGACGTTGCGGATGGCGCCCATGCCGAAGCGGATGTCGTCACCGACGGCGGCGAAGAAGCCGATCGACTCGTTGACGTCCGGCGGCATCACCCGGATGCCCATGCGGCGGCACTCGTTCAGGTACAGCGCGAGCTTGTCGCGGGCGTCGCCGACGCTGGTCAGCAGCGCCGCCATGTACTCCGCCGGGTAGTGGGCCTTGAGGTAGGCGGTCCAGAACGACACCACGCCGTACGCCGCCGAGTGCGCCTTGTTGAAGGCGTAGTCGGAGAACGGCAGCAGGATGTCCCACAGCGTCTTGATCGCCGCGGCCGAGTAGCCGTTGTCCTGCATGCCCTTCTCGAAGCCGGCGTACTGCTTGTCCAGCTCGGACTTCTTCTTCTTGCCCATCGCGCGGCGGAGGATGTCCGCCTGTCCGAGCGAGAAGCCCGCGACCTTCTGCGCGATGGCCATGACCTGCTCCTGGTAGATGATCAGGCCGTAGGTCGTGCCGATGATGTCCTGCAGGGGCTCCTCGAGCTCCGGGTGGATCGGTGTGATCGGTTGCTCGCCGTTCTTGCGGAGCGCGTAGTTCGTGTGCGAGTTCGCACCCATGGGGCCGGGGCGGTACAGGGCGATGAGCGCGGAGATGTCCTCGAAGTTGTCCGGCTTCATGAGCCGGAGCAGGCCGCGCATCGGGCCGCCGTCGAGCTGGAAGACGCCGAGGGTGTCGCCGCGCTGGAGGAGCTGGTACGCGGCGTCGTCCTCGAGGCCCATGGTCTCGAGGTCGAGCTCGATCCCACGGTTCGTCTTGATGTTGTCGAGGGCGTCGCTGATGATCGTCAGGTTCCGGAGGCCCAGGAAGTCCATCTTGATCAGGCCGAGCGACTCCGCTGCCGGGTAGTCGAACTGCGTGACGATCTGGCCGTCCTGCTCGCGCTTCATCACCGGGATGATGTCGATGAGCGGTTCGCTCGACATGATCACACCGGCGGCGTGCACGCCCCACTGCCGCTTCAGGCCCTCGAGCCCGAGCGCCGTGTCGAAGACGGTCTTCGCCTCGGGATCGGTCTCGACGACCGTCCGGACGTCGACCGCTTCCTTGTACCGCGGGTGGTCCTTGTCGAAGATCCCGGTGAGCGGGATGTCCTTGCCCATCACGGGCGGCGGCATCGCCTTGGTGAGCTTCTCGCCCATGCCGAACGGGAAGCCGAGGACCCGCGAGGAGTCCTTGAGCGCCTGCTTCGCCTTGATCGTGCCGTAGGTGACGATCTGCGCGACGCGCTCGGACCCGTACTTCTCGGTGACGTACTTGATCGCCTCACCGCGGCGCCGGTCGTCGAAGTCGACGTCGAAGTCGGGCATGGAGACGCGGTCCGGGTTGAGGAAGCGCTCGAAGATCAGGCCGTGCCGGATCGGGTCGAGGTCGGTGATGCGCATCGCGTACGCCACCATCGAGCCGGCACCGGACCCTCGGCCCGGACCGACGCGGATGCCGTTGTTCTTCGACCAGTTGATGAAGTCCGCGACCACCAGGAAGTAGCCCGGGAAGCCCATCTGGTTGATGATCCCGACCTCGTAGTCGGCACGGTCCTGGACCTCCTTCGAGATGCCGCCCGGGTACCGGTACTGCAGCCCCTTCGCGACCTCCTTCTCGAACCAGGAGTGCTCGGTCTCACCCTCGGGCACCGGGAACTTCGGCATGTAGTTCGCGGCGGTGTCGAACTCGACGTTGCACCGCTCGGCGATGAGGAGGGTGTTGTCGCAGGCCTCGGGGTGGTCGCGGAAGACGTGGCGCATCTGCTGCGGCGTCTTGAGGTAGAACTCGTCGGCGTCGAACTTGAAGCGGTTCGGGTCGTTGAGCGTCGACCCGGACTGCACGCAGAGCAACGCTGCGTGCGACTTCGCGTCGTGGGAGTGCGTGTAGTGCAGGTCGTTCGTGCCGACCAGCGGGATGCCGAGGTCCTTCGAGATGCGGACGACGTCCTCGATGACCCGGCGTTCGATCTCGAGGCCGTGGTCCATGATCTCGGCGAAGTAGTTGTCCTTGCCGAAGATGTCGCGGTAGTCCGCCGCCGCCTTGAGCGCCTCGTCGTACTGCCCGAGGCGCAGGCGCGTCTGGATCTCGCCCGAGGGGCAGCCCGTCGTCGCGATGATCCCCTCGTGGTACTGGTCGAGGAGCTCGATGTCCATGCGGGGCTTGAAGTAGTACCCCTCGATCGATGCCCGGCTCGACAGGCGGAACAGGTTGTGCATGCCCGTCGTGTTCTCGGCGAACATCGTCATGTGGGTGTACGCACCCGAGCCGGACACGTCGTCACCGCCGCCGTCACCCCAGCGGATGCGGGTCTTGTCCGACCGGTGGGTCCGCGGCGTGATGTACGCCTCGGTGCCGATGATCGGCTTGACGCCACCGGCCTTCGCGGCCTTCCAGAACTCGAACGCGCCGAACATGTTGCCGTGGTCGGTGACCGCGACGGCCGGCATGCCCTGCGCGGCGGTCTCGGCGACCAGGTCGCTCAGCCGGGCGGCGCCGTCGAGCATCGAGTACTCGCTGTGCACGTGCAGGTGGACGAAGGAGTCGGAATCCGACACGGGACCTCCGGTTTCGACGGGGACTGCTGCGGGGCGGGACAACTCTAACCGCCGGCACCGACGTCCCCCGCGTGTCCGGCGTGCCCGCCGACCGGCGTCCGGCGGTGCCGCACCGCGAGCGGGCAGGACACGCCGCGCGTGTTCCGCCGGGCGGGCCGAACACGTCGGGCGAGGGCACCGAGCGCGACAGATCTGGCCCGCTCGGAACCCGACGCGGGACGCCACCCGACGGCGGACGGGAGGCTTGCGGCGGGCCCGCCACGCGCCTCCCGTCCCGACGCGCGCCGCGCTGGCCCCGCCCGAGCGGGCAGGACACGCCGCGCGTGTTCCGCCGAGCGGGCCGAACACGTCGGGCGAGGGCACCGAGCGCGACAGATCTGGCCCGCTCGGCGCGCCCGCCCGCGCCGCCGCCGGCCTACGCCGAGGCGGCGCGGATGCGGTCGAGCGCCTGCTGCAGGTCGTCCGGGTACTCGGCCCGGAACTCCACCCACGCGCCCGTCCGCGGGTGCTCGAACCCGAGTCGCACCGCGTCGAGCCACTGCCGCGTCAACCCGAGCTCGGACGCCAGCACCGGGTCGGCGCCGTACATCGTGTCGCCGACGAGCGGGTGCTTCGTCGCCGCCATGTGCACGCGGATCTGGTGCGTCCGCCCGGTCTCCAGGTGCACCTCGAGCAGGCTTGCCGACCGGAACGCCTCGAGCGTCTCGTAGTGCGTCACGCTCGGCTTGCCGTCAGCCGTGACCGCGAACTTCCAGTCGCTCGACGGGTGCCGTCCGATGGGTGCGTCGATGGTCCCCGAGGTCGGATCAGGATGCCCCTGCGCCAGCGCGTGGTAGACCTTCTCGACGGTGCGCTCCTTGAACGCCCGCTTGAGGTGCGTGTACGCGAGCTCCGTCTTCGCGACGACCATCAGGCCCGACGTCCCGACGTCGAGCCGGTGCACGATCCCCGCCCGCTCGGCGGCGCCGGACGTCGCGATGGTGAAGCCGGCCGCGGCGAGCCCGCCGGGCACCGTCGGCCCGTCCCACCCGGGCGACGGGTGCGCGGCGACGCCGATCGGCTTGTCGACGACGACGATGTCCTCGTCGTCGTGCACGACCCGCATGCCCGGGACCTCGACCGGCACGATGCGCGGGGGCTCCTTCGGGGACCACTCGACCTCGAGCCAGGAGTCGGCGTGCAGCCGGTCGGACTTGCCGACCTCGACGCCGTCCACGCGGACGCCGCCGGCCGCGACGACCTCGGCCGCGAACGATCGCGAGAACCCGAGGAGCTTCGCGATGGCCGCGTCGACCCGCTCGCCGGCGAGGCCGTCGGGCACGGGCAGGGAACGCTGCTCGCTCACGTCGCGTCGTGCCCGAGGACGTCACGACCGTCGCGCGGCGCGCGCGGGTCGGGCTCCGCCACCACCGGACGGGAGGCGCGGGACGGCTCCGCCCCGTCGGCGACCGAGGAGCGGGCCGCCCCCTCCGCAGCGCGCTGCTGCTTCGCCGAGAGGGCACGGGTGCCGTCGAGGTTCACGCCGACGATGACGAGCAGGACGAAGACGACCATGCTCACGCAGATGAACGAGTCGGCGATGTTGTAGATCGCCGGCATCATCCACGGCGTCGAGATGAAGTCCACCACGTGACCGCGGCCGAAGCCCGGTTCGCGGAAGAGCCGGTCGAGCAGGTTGCCGAGCGCCCCGCCGAGGAGCATGCCGAGCACGATCGCCCACCACATGGACCGGATGCGACGGGCGAACACGATGATGCCGACGACGACCGCGGTCGACACGATCGAGAACACCCAGGTCATGTTCACCGCGAAGGAGAACGCGGCACCGGGGTTCCGGACGTAGAGCAGCTGGAGCGCGTCACCGAGGACGGGGACCACCTGTCCGTACGGCAGGTGCGCGACGACGAGCGCCTTCACGCCCTGGTCGAGCGCCACCACGACGACAGCGGCGAAGGCCAGTGCCGCGATCGCGCGGACACTGACCTTCGCCGTTGGTGCTGGTCGGACCAACGTCAGTTGCCGAAGCCCTGCGCCGATGCCGGCGCGGGGGTGAGGCCGGACTCCTGCGAGCCGGACCCGTCGAGCTCGGCGAGCTGACCCTGGATGTAGCTCTTGAGCTGCGCACGGTAGTCGCGCTCGAACGTGCGGAGCTCGTCGATCTTGCCCTCGAGCTGACGCTGCTCGCCCTCGAGCACGGCGACGCGCTGGCGGTTGGTGTTCTCGGTGTCGGCGATGATCTGGCGCTGCTTGGCCTCGGCCTCGGAGACCAGGCGAGCTGCCTGCGCGGTGCCCTCGGCGATGAGCGCGTCGCGCTTCTCGATGCCCTCGCGGACGTGCTCCTCGTGCAGACGACGAGCGAGCGTGAGGAGGTTCGTGGTGCCCTCGGTGTCCTCGTCGGCCGGGACGGTCGACGGCGCCGGAGCAGCGGCGGCGACCGGCGCGGGCTCCGGAGCAGCGGCGACGGGGGCCGGCTCGGGCTCGGGGGTCGACTCGGGCTGCTGCTCGACGGACTGCTCGGCGGCGGCCGGCTTCGGCGCCGACTCGGCGGCCTGCAGGCGCTGGCGGAGCTCGTCGTTCTCGGCCGTCAGGCGGCGGAGCTCGACGACGACCTCGTCCAGGAAGTCGTCGACCTCGTCCTGGTCGTAGCCCTCGCGGAACTTCGTCGGCTGGAACCGCTTGTTGACTACGTCTTCCGGCGTCAAAGCCATTGCCGTCACCTCAATAGAACTGCTGAACGTGTGGAACCACTTGCGTCGCGACCGAATCTACCAGCCACCACGAGCGGTGCGGATGCCCGCCGGAGCGGACATCGATCCCGACCACCGTACACCGCGGCCGGAGGGGAACCGCGACGTTCGTCGCGGCGTGGCGCGTGTCGCGGTGGGCGCGGGCTCAGAACCCGCGTGCGAGACCGCCGACGATCACCCGGAGGATGATCACGACGAGCATGACGATCGTCCACCCGAAGTCGAGCGCCACCGGCCCCAGTCGGAGCGGCGGGAGCAGGCGTCGGACGAACCTGATGGGCGGATCGGTCAGCGTGTACACCACGTCGGCGACCACGAGCAGGGCGCCACGAGGACGCCAGGACCGGTTGTACGCCTGGACGATGTCGAACGCGAACCGACCCCACATCACGAAGAAGTAGAGCAGGAGGGCGAAGGAGAGGATCCCGAAGACCACGGACACGATGGGGCTCGCTCGGCTCGGGTGCGTCCGCTGTCAGGGCGACCGCACGGGGCGGGGTGAACCGGGGTACGGCTCAGGACTGGGCGAAGAAGGACGCCTCGATGTCGGACTCTACCTCAGCGGGCTCACCGCTCACCGCGACGTGGGCCGGCGACAGCAGGAAGACCTTGTTGGTCACGCGCTCGATCTTGCCGTACAGGCCGAGCGACAGGCCCGACGCGAAGTCGATCATGCGGCGGGCGTCCGACTCGGTCATCTGCGAGAGGTTGATGATGACGGGGATGCCGTCGCGGAAGCTCTCGGCGATGGACTGGGCGTCCTTGTACTCGCGCGGGTGGACGGTGAGGATCTCGTTCATTTCCTGGACCGGGGTCGCCTTCTGTGCGGTCGTGTGCGAGCGGCGGAGCGGGGTGACCTGGGCGCCGCGCTGGTGGGTGTGCGTCTTGGGCTCGGCGGGGACCGCTGCGGGAGCTGCTGCCGCCGGGGCAGCGGCTGCGGGCGCAGCGGCGGCCGGAGCCTGAGCGGCCGGAGCTGCAGCGGGAGCCGCGGCAGGGGCGGCGGCCTGGCGCGTCGGCGCGGCCTGCTGCTGCTGCTCGTCCTCGTACAGTTCCTCGTCGGCGAGGCCGAGGTAGACCATCGTCTTCTTGAGCGGGTTCGCCATGGTTCCTCCGGAGGTCGGTGCTCGTGGGTGCCCTGCAACGAGGCTAGGGCGCGGCCGGCCGGTTTCCCGTGATTGCGGTCCCGATCCGCAGGTGTGTCGCGCCCTCCGCGATCGCCTCGGCGTGGTCCCCGCTCATGCCGGCCGAGATGTCGGTCGCGTCGGGGGCGATCGCCGCGACCCGGTCGGAGACGTCGCGGAGCCGCGCGAAGGCCCGTCGGGGCTCCTCGTCGAGGGGCGCGACCGCCATCACGCCGCGGAGTCGGATCGTCCCGGTGCGCAGGACCCGTTCGACCATCGCCTCGACCGCGTCCGGGTGGACGCCACCACGATCGGGGTCGTCGGTCAGGTTGACCTGCACGAAACCGTCGACCACCCGGGGATCCGGCTCGGTCTCGGTCGGCGCGAAGGCATCGACGACGGAGTCGCGGTCGAGCGACTGCACGACGTCGGCGTAGCGGCGCACCTGCCGCGCCTTCTTCGACTGCAGCTGCCCGACGAAGTGCCACGTCAGGTCGAGGTCGGCCAGCTCGGCGGCCTTGGCCTGCGCCTCCTGGTGCCGGTTCTCCCCCACGTCGGTGACCCCGAATGCGGCGAGCTCGCGGACCAGCGACGCCGGGTGGTACTTCGTCACGACGACGAGCGTGAGGTCGTCGGCCGAGCGCCCGGCGGACCGGGCGGCGTCGGCGACGGACGCGCGGACGGACGCGAGACGCGCCTCCAGTCCGTCACGGTCGACGGTCTGGAGGCGCGCATCACCTGCCATGGGTCGGCTTACTTCAGGAAGTCGGGGACGTCGAGCTCGTCGTCGTCGTCGAACGCCGGGTCGGCGGCACGACGCACGGGCGCCTCGTGCTCCTGCGTCGACCAGGACGGCGCGCTGGTCGCGGTGTCCTCGATCGCGCCGGTGCCGGCCGACGACGCCGCGGACGACGTGCCGGAGTCCGCCTCGACCCAGCTGGAGCGACGCTCCTTCTGCTGCGCGCCCGGCTCGCCGCCGTCGAAGCCCGCGGCGATGACGGTCACGCGGACCTCGTCGCCGAGGGTGTCGTCGATGACGGCACCGAAGATGATGTTGGCCTCGGGGTGGACGGCCTCCTGCACCAGGCGGGCGGCGTCGTTGATCTCGAAGATGCCGAGGTTCGACCCACCCTGTATCGACAGGAGCACACCGTGCGCGCCGTCGATCGAGGCCTCGAGCAGCGGCGACGCGACGGCGAGCTCGGCCGCCTTGATCGCACGGTCCGCCCCGCGGGACGAGCCGATGCCCATGAGGGCCGAACCGGCACCCTGCATGACGCTCTTGACGTCCGCGAAGTCGAGGTTGATGAGACCAGGGGTGGTGATGAGGTCGGTGATGCCCTGGACACCCGCGAGCAGCACCTGGTCGGCGGTCGCGAAGGCCTCGACCATCGAGATGCCACGGTCGCTGATCTCGAGCAGGCGGTCGTTCGGCACGACGATGAGCGTGTCGACCTCGTCCTTGAGTCCGGCGACGCCGTTCTCGGCCTGGGACTGCCGACGCTTGCCCTCGAAGCTGAACGGCTTCGTGACGACGCCGATGGTGAGCGCACCGATCGACTTCGCGATCCGTGCGACGACGGGCGCACCGCCGGTGCCGGTACCGCCGCCCTCACCCGCGGTGACGAAGACCATGTCGGCGCCCGCGAGGGCCTCCTCGATCTCCTCGGCGTGGTCCTCGGCGGCGCGACGGCCGACCTCGGGGTCCGCGCCGGCGCCGAGGCCCCGGGTGATCTCACGACCGACGTCGAGCTTGACGTCGGCGTCGCTGAGCAGCAGCGCCTGCGCGTCGGTGTTGATCGCGATGAACTCGACCCCACGGAGGCCCAGCTCGATCATGCGGTTCACGGCGTTCACGCCGCCGCCGCCGACACCGACGACCTTGATGACGGCGAGGTAGTTGTGGTTCGTGGTCACGTCAGTCGGGCCTCCGGTCGAACCCTCAACCTCTACTTGAAGTTCAGGGGCAATGCTGGTAGTTGCGGTGCTTCCACGACGCTACGGGTGCGCTCCGCGGGCTGTCGCCCCGCCACGCCGCGTGTCGCGGATCGCGTCGCCGAGATTCCCGCCGCGAGCGGCTCGGCGGTGGTCGTCGGACCCGCCGCTCGTCACTGCGCCGGTCTGACGATGCCGTTGTCCGGTGCCGAGACGTCGAACTCGACCTCGGTGTCGGGATCGCGCGACGCGTGGTCCGCGACGAGGGCCGCGAGCAGCGACGCCTTCGCGTCGGAGGCGTCCGGGCTGCCCCAGACCACGGTCGACCCGTCGTCGAGCGTGAGCGTGACGTCGTCGGCGGTGGTCGCCCGGACGTCCGTGACCTGCCGACGGATTGTCGACGGCAGCGACAGCACGACCTCGGTCATCGTCCGGAACACCGGCGAGCCGAGCTCGGCGCGCTGCACGTCGGCGACCGGCACACCCTCCGGACGGTCCGGCGACGACTGCACCACGATGCCCGCCGGGTCGACCAGGTCGAACGAGTCCCCCGAACGGACGGCGACGACGGGCGTCCGCTCCGTGACGGTCACGACGAGGGTGTGCGGCGGGACCTCCTCGGTGACGTAGCTCTCGATCAGCGGGAAGCCGGCGATGTCGCGCTTGACCTCGCCGAAGTCGATGCGGGCCAGCGGGGTGCCCACCTGGTCGGAGAGCGCCCGGCGGAGCGCGGTCGCGTCGACGCGCTCGGTGCCGCGGACCTCGATCGTGCGCAGGGCCATCAGCGGCGAGTAGACGGCGACCAGGATCGACGCGCCGAAGACCACCACGACGGTGCCCGCGGTGATCCAGGCAGCACGGCGGTGTCGTGCACGCCGGGTGAAACGCCGGACCTCGGCCCGCTCGAGCAGCCGACGGCGACGTCTCGCCACCCGTGCCTCGCGCGCGGTCTCGGCAGCGCGGACGCCGGCACCGATCGGGGACCCGTGCTCGTCGTCGGCCGCCGGGCGCGCAGCACCGGGCGCGTCGATCACGTCGGTGACGGTGGCCGCACCGGTCGCGTCGTCCGGGGCCGGCTCCTCCGTCGTCGGGTCGGCCGTGGTCGCGCCCGCACCGCGGGGCGCGGTGTCCGCACCGGGGCGCGACGCGGCGCCGCCGTCACGGGCGCCGGCGGACGTCCTGCCCGAGTGCTCCTCGTCCGGGGTGTACTCGCGCAGGCGCTCGGCCACGGTCGACCAGCCGGCGCCGAGGCGGCGGCTGGCGGCGCCGGCGAGGGCGCCCGCGCGCTCGCGCTGCCCCTGTGCAGACGTCGGCTTCGACGAGGATCTCGGCGTGGCGGGGTGCTCGTCGGGGCTCGGCGCGGCGGTGGAGGCGACCGGCTCGTCGGCGGGGGGCGGCGGGGCGGTGGCGGGGCGCGCCTCCCGGCCGTCCGCCGCCGCGCCGCGTGCCGGTCGACGCGACGTCAGGGGACCACGGCGCTGCCGCGGGGCGCGGGCACCGTCGGCCGGGGCCTCCGGTTCCTCCGGACGCCCGTCGAAGCCCTCGGGACGCTTCACTGCGCGCGGTCCCCGTCGCCGTCGTGCCGCAGCGCGCCGAGCACCTGCGGGATGATCCGGTAGACGTCGCCGCAGCTGAGCGTCATGACGATGTCGCCGTCGCGGGCGACCTCGGCCGCGCGTGCAGCGGCGTCGTCCCAGTCCGGTAGGAACTCGACCCTGGACTGGTCCACGAAGCGCTCCTGCACGAGGGCACCCGTGACGCCGGGCTCCGGGTCCTCGCGGGCGCCGTAGACGTCGAGCACGACCGTGTGGTCGGCCAGCTCCTCGTAGACGCGGGCGAAGTCGCCGGCCATGAGCCGCGTGCGCGAGTACAGGTGCGGCTGGTGGATCGCGATGATCCGACCGTCGCCGACGACGTTGCGTGCTGCGCGGAGCGCGGCCGCGACCTCCGTCGGGTGGTGCGCGTAGTCGTCGTACACCGAGACCCCGCGCTCGACACCGTGCAGCTCGAAGCGACGCTCGGTGCCGCCGAACGCCTCGATCCCCCGGATCGCGTCGGCGGGTGCGACACCCAGCCCAGTGAGCACCGCGAAGGCGCCCACCGCGTTGACGGCGTTGTGGCGGCCGGGCACCCGGAGCGTCATGTGGTGCTGTTCCCCGCCGGCGCGGAGGTCGACCTCGACGCTCGCCGCCTCGACGATGCGCTCGATGCGGACGTCGGCGTCGGCGGCCTCGCCGAACGTGACGACCTCGGGCGCGTGCTCGCGTGCCCGCACGCCCTCGGTGACGCGCTTCGCGCCCGCGTCGTCGCTCGACACGACGATGCGCTCGCTCGCCTTCGCGGCGAACTCGACGAAGGCGTCGATGAAGGCCTGCTCGCTGCCGTAGTGGTCGAGGTGGTCGGCGTCCACGTTCGTGATGAGCGCGACCGCGACGTCGTAAAGTAGGAAGGACCCGTCGGACTCGTCCGCCTCGACGACGAACAGGTCGCTGGCGCCGGGGGCCGAACTCGTGCCGAGCGACTGGATGACGCCGCCGTTGACGAAGCTCGGGTCGAGGCCGAGCTCGACCATCGCGGTCACGATCATGCCCGTCGAGGTGGTCTTGCCGTGCGCGCCCGCGACCGCGACGAGGCGGTGCTCGGCGATCAGCGCGGCGAGGGCCTGGGACCGGTGCAGCACCGGGAGCCCGCGACGCTGCGCCTCGAGGAGCTCGGGGTTGTCCGGCCACAGCGCGCTCGTGACCACCACGGTGTCGGCGTCGGCGAGGTTCGCGGCGTCGTGGCCGATGTGCACCTCGGCACCGAGGTCGCGCATCGTGCCGGTCGTCGCGGTCTCGCGGGAGTCGCTGCCCGTGACCCGGTGCCCGGCGGCCAGGAACATCCGCGCGATGCCGCTCATCCCGGAGCCGCCGATGCCGACGAAGTGGACCGTGCCGAGGTCGTCCGGGATCGGCTGGGTCAGGTCCGGCTTGATGGTCATCGTTCCTCCGTGGTGCTGGTGCTGGTGCGCTGCGCGGCCTCGCGTACGAGGGCCGTCATCCGGTCCGCCCCGTCGCGGTGTCCGACGCTGCCGGCTCGGACGGCCATGTCGGCGATCCGCGCACGGTCACGCAGGATCGGCAGCAGCTGGAACGTCACCCACTCGTCCGTGAACGCCGCGTCGTCGACGAGCACCGCTCCCCCGGCGCCGACGACGTCCGCCGCGTTGTGCCGCTGCTCGCCGTTGCCGACCGGGTACGGCACGAGCACGCTCGGCAACCCGACGGCCGTCAGCTCGCACACCATGCCGGCACCCGAGCGGGACACGACGAAGTCGGACGCGGCGTAGGCCAGGTCCATGCGGTCGCAGTACGGCAGGACGTGGTAGCCGTCGAGGTCGCTCGGTCCGATGTCCGACTTGCCGCCGACGACGTGCAGGACCTGCCACCCGGCGTCGACGATCGCCGTCGCCGAGCGGTTCACCGTCGTGTTGATGCTCCGCGCACCGGACGAGCCGCCCGTGACGAGCAGCACCGGGCGGTCCGCGTCGAGGCCGAACTCGGCCAGGCCCTCGGCCCGCGCGGCACGGCGGTCGAGCGTCTCGACCTCCCTGCGGAGCGGCATCCCGACCACGCGTCCGTGGCGCAGGTGGGTGTTCGAGAACGTCAGGCCCACGTGCCGGGTCAGCAGGGCGGCGAGCCGGTTCGCGAGCCCGGGCTTGGCGTTCTGCTCGTGCACGACGATCGGCGTCCCGGTCCGCTTCGCAGCGATGTACGCCGGCGCCGCCGCGTAGCCGCCGACGCCCAGGACGACCTCGACGTCGTGCTCGCGGATGTAGCGCTCGGTGCGTCGGACCGCACCGAGGAAGCCGCCGGGGAACCGGAGCGCCCGGGCGTCGAGCCGGCGCGGGAAGGGCAGGCGCGGGATCGTCAACAGCTCGTAACCGCGCATCGGCACGAGTCGCGACTCGAGCCCCTCGGCGGTGCCGAGGACGAGCACGCGGGCGTCCGGGTCCTGTTCGGTCAGCCGGTCGGCGACCGCGAGCAGCGGGTTGACGTGTCCGGCGGTGCCACCGCCGGCGAAGAGGTAGGTGCTCACCGGAGCACTCCGTTCTGTGGTGCGGAGCCGGCGCGCGGTGCCGCGGTCCGGCCCTTGCCGGGCAGTTCGCGGGCGAAGGACAGCACGACGCCGATCGCCACGAGGGTCATGATGAGGGCCGATCCACCGGCCGAGATGAGCGGCAGCGGCACGCCGAGGACCGGCAGCAGGCCGAGCACCACCGCGATGTTGACGAGCGCCTGCCCGATGATCCAGGCCAGGATCGCGCCCGTGACCGTCCGGACGAACGGGTCGTCCGACTGGCGGATGACCTTGATCATGCTGACCGCGAGGACGATGAACAGCGCCAGCACGACCACGGCG
Organism: Curtobacterium sp. ODYSSEY 48 V2; assembly: GCF_023712625.1. Taxonomy (NCBI): domain Bacteria; kingdom Bacillati; phylum Actinomycetota; class Actinomycetes; order Micrococcales; family Microbacteriaceae; genus Curtobacterium; species Curtobacterium sp. ODYSSEY 48 V2. The sequence goes on along the minus strand of NZ_JAMAXX010000004.1, from coordinate 130,814 downwards.
CCGATGAGCCCGAGTTCCTCGCCGATGATCGCGAAGATGTAGTCGTTGTCCGCCTCGGGCAGCCACGACCACTTCGCCTTCGAGTTGCCCAGGCCGACGCCGAACACGCCACCGGACGCCAGGGCCCACATGCCGTGCACGGGCTGCCAGCAGAGGTCCTGGTACTGGTTCGAGTCGGTGCAGCCGGAGAGCCACGCGTTGATGCGGTACTGCCGCGAGGCCGACGCCATCGTGACGAACGGCAGCACGACGGCGACAACCCCGAGGATGACGAGCAGGTGCTTCGCCCGCGCGCCCCCGATGAAGAGCGCACCGAGCAGCAGGACCAGCATGATCATCGCGGTTCCCTGGTCACCGCCGAGCAGCACCATCCCGAGCGGCAGCACCGTCGCGATGCCGACCGGCACGAACAGTTCCTTCCACTCCCGCAGCCGGTCACGCTTCACGTAGATGATCGCGCCGACGGCCAGGGCGATGCCGAGCTTGACGGCCTCGGACGGCTGGGCGCTGAACGAGCCGAGCTTGATCCAGTTCCGGTTGCCCTGGATCTCGATACCGAGCGGCGTGTAGACGAGCAGCTGCAGGACCAGCGCCGCGGCGAGGATCCGCATCGCCCACTTCCGCCAGAGACGCGCGGGGACGCGGCTCGCGACGAGCATGAGCGGGACGCCGAGCACGGCGTACAGCCCCTGCTTGGACGCTGCGCCGAAGAAGTCGTGGGTGGCGGCGTACTGCTCGACGCTCGACGACGACAGCACCATCACGACGCCGAACACGACGAGGAAGAGCGTGACGCCCAGGATCGTGTAGAAGGTGCTCGACTCGGCGACGAAGACGTTCTTGACCGCGACGACGGCGCCCCGTGCACGGCGCTGCGGACCGGCGTGCTCGCCGCCCGCGGACGCGGTTCCCGTGTGTCCGGTGCTGCCCGTCGTGCGGCCGCCGCTACGGCCGCTCGGGAGATCCGTGGTCGCCATCGGCTGTGCCTCCCAGGTGTTCGTGGACCGCCGCCGCGAACCGGCGCCCCCGGTCCGCGTACGAACCGAACTGGTCGAACGACGCCGCCGCGGGGGCGAGGAGGACCGTGTCGCCCGGTCGTGCGACCGATGCGGCATGCCGGACCGCCTCGGGCATGACGTGATCAGTGTCCGTCGCCTCGACCTGCAGGACCGGGACCGTCGGCGCGTGTCGCGCGAATGCCTCGAGCACCGGTGTGCGGTCCGTCCCGATGACGACGACCGCTCGGGCCGTGGGGCCGAAGCGCTCGACGAGGCCGTCGATGTCGACGCCCTTGAACTGCCCGCCGACGATCCAGACGACGGTCTCGAACGATGCCAGCGATGCCGTGGCGGCGTGCGGGTTGGTCGCCTTCGAGTCGTCGACCCAGGCGACGCCGTCCGCCGTCGCGACGTGCTCGGTCCGGTGGTGGTCGGCGCGGAAGCCCTGCACGGCAGCGCGGATGTGCGCGGGCTCGACGGCGGCAGCACGCGCGAGGGCGGCCGCGGCGAGGACGTTCATGGTCATGTGCGGACTGGCGAGCCCGGCCTGCTCGAGGTCCGCCACGGTGGCGAACTCGAGCGCGCTGTTGCGCCGGTCCTCGGTGAAGGCGCGGTCGCAGAGCACGTCGTCCACGATCCCGACGTCGCCCGGCGCGGGGACCCCGGGCGTGAAGCCCACGGCACGGCACCCCTCGACCACGTCGGCGCCCTCGACCATGCGACGGGTCGCCTCGTCCGAGGTGTTGTAGACGCAGGCCGACACGGTGCGCTCGTAGACCTTGGCCTTCGCCGCGCGGTACGCCTCCGCCGACCCGTGCCACTCGAGGTGGTCGTCCGCGATGTTGAGGCAGGTGCTCGCGAGCGGCACGACGGCACCGTCGCCCGAGGTGGGCATGTAGTGCAGCTGGTGGCTCGAGAGCTCGACGACCAGCACGTCGAAGCCCTCCGGGTCACGGACGACGTCGAGCACCGGTACGCCGATGTTCCCGCAGGCGACCGCGCGGAGCCCGGCGGCCGCGAACATCGCGGTCGTCAGCTGCGTCGTCGTGGTCTTGCCGTTCGTCCCCGTGATGGTCACCCACGGTGCGGCGATCGGGCCACGGACGACCTTGTCGCGCACGCGCCAGGCGAGCTCGATGTCACCCCACACGGTGCTGTGCTCGACCGCCCAGCGGACCGTGGCGTTGTGTGGCGGCAGACCGGGCGACACGACGACGACGTCCGGGGCCTGGGCCACGAGGGCGGCCGGCGCGGTGTCGAGCGACGTGCGCTCGAACCGGGCGCCGATCACGTCGAGCAGCTCCACGGTGTCGGCGGGTCCGTCCGGCGCGAGGACGACCACGTCGCTGCCGAGCTCCACGAGCGTGTCGGCGACGGAGAAGCCGGTCGAGCCGAGGCCGAGCACGGCGACCCGCAGCCCCTTCCAGCCCTCGGCGTACCAGCTGTCGAGTCCTTCGAGGCGGGCGTCAGCCGACACGGGCGATCCACTCCAGGTAGAAGAGCCCGACACCGGCCGCGACGCAGAGCCCCGCGATGATCCAGAACCGGACGACGACGGTCACCTCGGCCCACCCCTTCAGCTCGAAGTGGTGGTGCAGCGGGCTCATCCGGAAGATGCGCTTGCCGTGCGTGATCTTGAAGTAGGCGCGCTGCAGGATGACCGAGCCGGTCACGATGAAGAACAGGCCACCGATGAGGATCAGCAGCAGCTCGGTGCGGCTGAGGATCGCCAGGCCGGCCAGCGCTCCGCCGAGGCCGAGCGATCCGGTGTCGCCGAGGAAGATCTGCGCCGGCGAGGTGTTGTACCAGAGGAACCCGATCAGGCCACCGCAGACCGCGGCCGCGACGACCGCGAGGTCGAGCGGGTCGGACGTGCTGTAGCAGGCGTGCGCGGTGCTCTCGTCGAGTCGGACGCCGCCGCAGATCTGGTTCGACTGCCAGAAGCCGATGATGACGTACGACCCGATCGCCAGGATGCTCGAGCCGGTGGCGAGGCCGTCCAGCCCGTCGGCGACGTTCACGCCGTTCGACGTGGACACCGTCAGCAGCACGATCCACGCGAGGTACAGGATCGTCCCGATGACGGTTCCGAGCACCATGAAGTCCAACCACGGGACGTCGCGGATCGCGGAGATCATCGTCGATGCCGGGGGCTTGCCGTTGCCGGTCGGCACCACGAGGGCGATCGTCGCGAACACGACGCCGACGATGACCTGCCCCAGGACCTTCGCCCAGCCGCCGAGCCCGAGGCTCCGCTGCCGACGGACCTTGAGGAAGTCGTCGATGAACCCGACGAACCCGAGCCCGACCATGAGGAAGAGCACGAGCAGCCCGGACAGCGTGACCGAGTCGCGGCCCACCAGGTGTCCGACGAAGTAGCCGAGCACCGCGCCGATGATCAGGACGATGCCGCCCATGGTGGCGGTGCCGCGCTTGGTGTGGTGCGACTGCGGGCCGTCGTCACGGATGAACTGTCCCCAGCCGAGGCGGTGGAACAGCTTGATGAAGAGCGGTGTGAGCAGCAGTGTGAACACCAGCGCCACGGCGCCGGCGACGAGGAGCGCGATCATGCGGTGACACCTCCGAGGCGGTCGCCGAGGAATCGCAGTTCGGCGGACTTCGAGGACTTGACGAGGACGACGTCGCCGGGGCGGACCATCTCCTGCAGGGCGTGGACGGCTGCGTCGACGTCCTCGATGTACACGGACTCGCCGTCCCACGATCCCTCGAGGGTGGCGGCCTGGTGGATCGGCGCGGCGCCGGGTCCGACGACCACGAGCTGTCCGATGCCGAGACGGACGACGAGCCGACCGATGCGGTCGTGCTCCTCCGTCGAGAACTCCCCGAGCTCCGCCATCTCGCCGAGCACGGCGACGGAGCGCTCCCCCGGACGCACGACCTGCGCCAGGGTGCGGAGTGCGGCGGCCGTCGAGTCCGGCGACGCGTTGTAGGCGTCGTTGATGACGGTCACGCCCTCCGGTCCGCCCTGGAGGAGCTCCATGCGCCAGCGCTCGGCCCGCGTCATCGACGCGAGCGCCTCGGCGCCGGCGGCGAGCGGGACGCCCCACAGGTGGGCGACGGTGAGGGCGGCCGACGCGTTCATCGCGTGGTGCTCGCCGAGGATGGCGAGGCGGACGTCGACGGTCTGCGGGACCGGGGACGTGCCTCCAGGACGGTCCGCGGCGGCCTCGGCCGGGACGGGAGGCGCGGTGAGCGTGAAGCGCGTACCGCTGCGGTCCGTCTCGATGCCGGAGACGCGGTAGTCCGCGCCGGCGGACGTGCCGAAGCCGACGACGGTCGCGTCGGTGAGGGCACGCATGGACGCGACGCGGTCGTCGTCCACGTTGAGCAGTGCGGTCGCGGTGGCGGGCAGGTCGGTGACCATCTCCGACTTCGCGCGCTGGGTCGCCTCGATCCCGCCGAACTCGCCGGCGTGTGCGAGCCCGACCTTCAGGACGACGCCGACGTCCGGCTCGGCGATCGCGACGAGCTTGGCGATGTGCCCCTGGCCGCTGGCACCCATCTCCACGACGAGGAACCGCGTGTCGTGGGTGATGCGGAGCATCGAGACGGGGGCGCCGACGTGGTTGTTGAACGATCCCTGCGGCGCCACGGTCGCACCGTGCTGCTCGAGGATCGTGCGGAGCATGTTCTTGGTGCTCGTCTTGCCGTTCGAGCCGGTGATCCCGACGACGCGCAGCGGCGCCGGCCGTCCCTGCTCGTCGACGCGGTGGGCGCTCGAGGCGCGGACCCGCGCCACGACCTCGTGCGCGAGGGCGGCGAGGGCGGCGTAGCCGTCGGACACGACGACCTGCGCGGTGCCGGCGCCGTCGGGCAGGTCGACGGCGCGCTCGGTCACGACCAGGGCCGCACCGGCCTCGACCGCGTTCGGCACGAAGCGGTGGCCGTCGGTCTCCTCCCCGAGCAGCGCGAAGAACACGCTGCCGGTGTCGACGAGGCGCGAGTCGGTCTCGACGCTGCCGTCGACGACCTGCTCCGGGGCACCGCTGACGAGCTCGCCGCCGATCGCGGCGGCGATCTCGGCGAGGGTCAGGGCGATCATCGGGTCTCCTCCGCCGGGCCGGAGTTCGGCTCCCAGCCGGCCTCGCGCAGTGCCTGCCGGGCCTCGTCACGCGCCGAGTAGGGCGTCCGGACGCCCGCGATGTCGCGGTAGTCCTGGTGGCCGGGGCCGGCCCAGAGGATCGAGTCTCCGTCGCCGACCAGGCTCACGGCCGTGCGGATCGCCGCCTCCGGCGGGCTGACCTCGTACGTCTCGTGGTCCGGGTAGGCCTCGCGCGCGGCGTCGACCAGGGTCTTCCGGATGGACGCGGCGTCCTCGAAGCGCGGGTGGTGGTCGGTGACGACGAGGATGTCGCTCCCCGCGGCGGCGACGCGCGCCATGTCGCCGCGCTTCGTCGTGTCGCGGTCGCCGTCGGCGCCGAAGAGCATGAGGACCTTGCCCGGCGTGAACTGCCGGACGGCCGCCAGCGTGTTCTCGAAGGCGTCGGCGCTGTGGCCGAAGTCGACGTAGACGCTCGGGCCGGCGTCCCCCGACACCCGCTCGGTCCGACCGGGCAGGTAGCACTCGATGGCGCTGACCGGCTGCTCGTCGGTCTCGTCCGCGTAGTGCCGGTGGTTCGAGCCGAGGGCGTGCGCGATGGCGCCGAGCTCGAACCCGCCCTCGACGAGCATCACGATCGCGAGCGCCGCGTTGGCCGCCATGTGCCAGCCGATGAGCGGCACACGGGTCGTGAGCTCGCGCCCCTCGGGCCCGGTGAGGCGGAACTCGGTGTAGGCGGCGTGCGCCTCGACGATGTCGACGTGCCACTCGGCCTCGACCTCGGGGTGCACCGTGATCGTCGTGACGGGGATGCGGGAGTCCTGCACCACGCGGTGCCCCCAGTCGGTGTCCAGCGAGACGACGCCGCGACGGGCGTGCTCGGGCTGGAACAGCGGGAGCTTCGCCTGGTAGTACTCCTCCATGTCGGCGTAGTCGTCGAGGTGGTCGTGGGACAGGTTCGTGAACCCGGCGACGTCGAACACGATGCCGTCGACGCGGTGGCGGCTCAGGGCCTGGGCGCTGACCTCGACGGCGACGGCGCGGACCTCTGACTCGCGCATGCGGGCCAGGAGCGCGTGCATCTCGCTCGCCTCGGGGGTGGTCAAGCGGCTCGTCACGCTGAGCGAGCCGATGTGGCGCTCCGCGGTCGAGCTGAGGCCGGTGACCAGGCCGAGCTGCTTGAGGATGCCCTCGAGGATGTACGACGTGCTGGTCTTGCCGTTCGTGCCCGTCGTCGCGAAGAGCTGCGGCAGGTCGGTGGCCTCGTCCGGGTGGGTGCGGTAGACCCACGCCGAGACGTCGCCGAGCGCGGCGCGCGGGTCCTCGACCACCAGCACCGGCAGGCCGGAGGGCTCGGCGAGTGCGACGCCGTCGGCGTCGGTCAGCACCGCGACGGCACCGCGTTCGGCGGCCTCGGTCGCGAACTGGGCGCCGTGTCGGTTCGCGCCGTGCACGCCGACGAACAGGTCACCCGGCTGCACCTCGGCAGCGCTCAGCGTGACGCCCGTCGTCTCGACGGCGTCGACGGAGCCGACCACGCGCATGCCGAACGCGTTCGCGAGTTCGGCGACGCTCCTCGGGGTCGGGTGTTCGGGTCGGAGGACCGGGGGGATCCGTGCGGACAAGTGCTCCTTCTTCCTCACCACGTGGACGGGTACAGCTGCGCCTCGGCCGTGGAGGGGGCTACTCGGTACTTCTCGAGCACCTGGGACATGAGAGTGCGGAACGCCGGAGCCGCTCCGCTGGACCACTTGTTGGTCTGCGGCTTCGTGAACGTCACCGTGACAACATACTGGGGGTCCTCGGCGGGTGCCATTCCGGCCACCGAGGTGATGCGCTGGCCGCCGTAGCCCTTCCCGCCCTCGGCGACCTCGGCGGTACCGGTCTTCGCCGCGATGTTGTAGCCGGAGATCGGCTTCATCCCGACGAGCGTGCCGCCCGTGACCACGCTCTGCAGCATCTTGACGGTCTGGTCGGCTGCCGCAGCGGACACGACGCGCGTGCCCTCCACGTCGGGCGCGTCGATCATCTTGCCGTCCGAGGTCTTGCAGCCCTTCACCATGTGGAGCGGGATCCGGACACCCTGGTTGGCGAGGGTCTGGAACACGCTCGCGACCTGGACGGCGGTCGTCGAGATGCCCTGCCCGAACATCGAGTTGATGTTCGTCTGCTGGTCCCAGTCCGGGCTCGCGCCGTACTGCATGCCCGGCTGGCCGGGGTACTGGATCGCCGACTCGGGCTCGAACAGGCCGAACTTCTTCATGTAGTCGTACCGCTGCTGGGTCGACAGCCGCTCGCCGAGCTCGGTGATGCCGACGTTCGAGGAGTTCTGCAGGATGCCGGTCAGCGTCAGGTTCTCGGTCGGGTGGAGCTCGGAGTCCTGGATCTTGCCGCCCCACGGGAAGGACCGCGAGTACGGCACCACCGCTCGGTCGGTCGGGCTCGACTTGCCCTGGTCGATGAGCGCGGCCGCGATCGCCGCCTTGATGGTCGAACCGGGCTCGTAGGTCGAGGTCAGCGCACGCGAGCCGTACGCACCCTTGTCCGTGGTCGCGTCGACGTCGTTCGGGTCCACGGTGGGCCAGTCGGCGACGGCGAGGAGCTCACCGGTCTTGACGTCCACGACGGTCGCGGTCGCGGACTCCGCCTGCAGCGACTGCGCCGCCGACGCGATCGTCTGCTGCGCCATGTACTGCAGGTCACTGTCGATGGTGGTCTCGAGCGTGCCGCCGTCCTTGGCCTGCTCCGTGGTCCGGGTGCTCCCGGGGAGCTGCACGCCGTCCTCGCCGCGCTCGTACGTCTCCGAACCGTTCTTGCCCGCGAGGCACTGGTCGTACGAGTACTCGAGGCCGGCCTGGGCGCCGTCGGTGCCCATGAACCCGGTCAGCGCACCGCCGGTGGCACCCATCGGGTAGACGCGGGCGGACTGCTGCTCCTTGTAGACCCAGGGGATGCCGAGGGCGACGACCGCCTCGTAGTGCTTCACGTCGAGCCCCTTGACCAGGTAGGCGAAGTCCGACTTCGGGTCGGCCGCGATCGCCTTCTGCATCGCCTGCACGTCACCGCCGGACGCCTTCGCCAACGCCTGCAGGGCGTCGTCCACCGAGACCTTCTTCGTGCGCTCGCCGCCGAGCTTGCCGTCGAAGCCCGCGACGAGTCGTGGCGAGGTGACGATGTTGTAGCGGTTGACGCTCTCCGCGAGTTCGGTGCCGTTGCGGTCGACGATCGCACCGCGGTTGCCGTAGATGGTGACCGGGATGCTCCGCTTCGCCTTCGACGCCTCGTTCAGCGCCGCTGCCTGCACCACCTGGATGTCGACCAGTCGGATCACGAAGACCGCGACGAGGGCGATCACGGCGATGATCACCACGCTGTAGCGCAGTCGAGGGTTGCGGATCGTCTTCGTCACGCGGTGCGGTCCTTCCCGGGTGGTGCGGCAGTCTGATCCCGCCCGCAGGTCACCGGGTGGTGGGTGCCTGGAGCGGGTTCGCGTCGGACTCTACGTCGGTGGTCGAGCCGGTCCGTCCCGACTCGCTGGTGCCTGCGCTCTTCTCAGTGTCGGCCGTCGCAGCACCCTGCTGGGCACCGGTCGCCGACGTCCCGCCCGCGCTGGTGTCCGTGCTGCCGCCGGTCGTGCTCGTGGTGCCGTCGGCCGGGGTCGCACCGGTGCCGGCGGCACCGTCGGTCGTGCTCGCCCCGCCGGCGGACGCGTCCGGGCCGGCGGCGAGCGGGACCGGGTCGAGGAGCGCGTTCGGCACCTGGTTGTCGCCGCTCGCGGTCGCCTCGTCGGGGGCCGCCGGGGTCGGCGTGCCGTACACGTGGCCGGTCTTCGGGTCGAGGTACACCGGGGTGGAGTTCGCGATCATCCCCAGCGCCTTGGCGTTGCGCGCCAGGTTCTGCGGCGAGTCGAGCACCCGCAGCTCCTCGGACAGCGACTGCTGCGTCCGGGAGAGCCCCGTCTGCTCGGCGCCGAGCGAGTCCAGCGTGTACGCCCCCTGGCTCAGCACCATGCTGATGCCGAGCTGCGCGAGGAGCAGCACACCGAGCGACACGACGCCGACCACCGCGTAGGCGATCTTCGGCCGTGCTCGGCGCTGCGCCCTGGACGGCGCGACCTCGACGAGCTCGGGTCGCTCCCGGCGCGGTGGGTGCGGGGCACGGGTCGGTGCGCCGACGGGGTCGACGAGTGCGAGGTTCGTGCTCATGTCACTTCCGGATCCGCTCGGCCGCGCGCAGGCGCACGGGGATGGCTCGGGGGTTGGCGGCGCGTTCGGCCTCGTCGGCCAGTTCCGCGCCCTTGACGACGAGGGAGTAGGTGGGAGCGTGCTCCGGCAGCTCGACGGGTAGTCCTGCCGGGGCGCTCGAGGTCGTGCGCTCGACCAGTGCCCGCTTCACGAGGCGGTCCTCGAGCGACTGGTACGACTCGACGACGATCCGGCCGCCGACCGCGATCACGTCGAGCGCGGCGGGGATCGCCCGCTCGAGCACGGCGAGCTCGGCGTTGACCTCGATGCGGAGCGCCTGGAACACGCGCTTGGCCGGGTGCCCCTGCCGCTGCACGGCCACGGGTGTCGCGTCGTGCAGCACCTGGACGAGGTCACCCGACATCGCGAACGGGCGCTCGGTGCGACGCTCGACGATCGCACGGGCGTACCGGCCGGCGAGCTTCTCCTCGCCGTACCGCTGGAAGATCCGGCGCAGCTCGCCCTCGTCGTAGGTCGCGAGGACGTCGGCGGCGGTCTGCCCCTCGGTCCGGTCCATCCGCATGTCGAGCGGGGCGTCCTGGCTGTAGGCGAACCCGCGCTCGGCACGGTCGAGCTGCAGCGAGCTGACGCCGAGGTCGAACAGCACGCCGTCGACCTGACGGAAGCCCTCACCCTCGACCGCGTCGACGATCCCGTCGTACACGGTGTGGACGAGGCGCACGCGGTCGCCGAAGCGAGCGAGCCGCTCCCCCGCGATGCCGAGGGCGTCGGTGTCCCGGTCGAGCCCGATGAGCGTGAGCTCCGGGAACCGTTCGAGCAGCGCCTCGGAGTGTCCACCCATGCCGAGGGTCGCGTCGACGACGACCTTGCCCGGGCCGTCGAGGGCCGGGACGAACAGGTCGACGATGCGCTGGAGCATCACCGGCGTGTGCGGGAACTTCGGCTGGTCTTCGGCCATGTGCAGCCCCTGTGACCGTCTGGGCCACGCACCCGGATCCCCATCCATGCGACCTGACACCGGGGAAGGTGTGTCAGGGCACCACGGCTGGGAGTCCCGATCCGCGGATCAGAAGATCCCCGGGATCACCTCCTCGTCGTTGTCGGCGAAGCCCTCTTCGACCTCGGCGTAGTAGGCCTCCCACGCGGGGGTCGACCAGATCTCGGCACGGTCACCGCTGCCGATGACCGTGAGGTCCCGTTCGAGCCCCGCGTACTCACGGAGGTTCTGCGGGATCGTCACGCGGTTCTGCTTGTCCGGGGTCTCCGCGCTCGCTCCGGAGAGGAACAGGCGCATGTAGTCCCGGGTGCGCTTCGACGTCATCGGAGCCGTCCGGATCCGTTCGTGCAGTTGCTCGAACGTGTCCGCACTGAAGACGACGACGCAGCGCTCCTGCCCACGGGTCATCACGAGTCCGCCGGACAGTTCGTCCCGGAACTTGGCGGGGAGGATCACGCGACCCTTCTCGTCCAGCTTCGGGGCATGGGTACCGAGCAGCACGTCGGGGCCTCCCCTCCGCTCCACCGGACCGTCGTTATCCCCACTTTACTCCACTTCGCTCCCCGCGGAACGGTCGGCGCTCCCGAATCTGCCCCGATCCCCCGATCTGGGGTGGTCACCTGAGCTCGTAGCTCGCCTCTCTGCGCGTCACTTCCCCGGAAGCACGCGGACGTGGAGCGGAGTGGAGGGGGTGGAGGGAAGTGGAGGACATTCGCAGGCTCGGGAGCAGCCGAGGGCGCGCCGGACGGGAGGCTCGGCGCACGACCGCCCCGCGCCTCCCGTCCGATGCGTGCTCACGCCCATCGCGCCCGTGGCGCACGTCGCGCCCCTCGCGAGATCGCGCCCCTCGCGCCGTCGCGCCGTCGCGCCCGTTCCTTCCCATCACACCCGCGATGGCAGGCGGAATCGGGCATACCTGATGGTTCCGTTCGACCCGGTACGCCCGGTTCCACCAGCTATGCCCGGTTCCACCAGGCACACTCGAGCGCGCCGGCACCCGCGAGCCCGGGACGCCCGGTTCGACCAGGCACGTCCGGATTCGCCAGGGACAGCGGCAGGAGCACGGGGTGCGAGGGCGGGCACGGGTGCCACGGGCGGGTGTCACTGGCGGGCGGACGGCGCGGAGCAGCGGCCCCGAGCACGACCGCGACCCCGGACACGACGACGGGGCCGGTCCCGAAGGACCGGCCCCGTGGAGGCGTGTGGAGGGCGTGCGGTGCGGCTACTGCTGCCCCGGGTCGTTGCGCTTGTCCCAGCGCTCGTTCAAGCGGTCCATGAAGGAGCCACCGGAGGAGGACGGGCGCGACGGCCGACCCGCGGACTGCCCCTTCGCCCGCGGCGCCTTCGCCCCGGACTTCGACATCCGCATCCCCGGACGCAGCGCGTAGAGCACACCGGCGAGCATCACCACGAAGCCCGGCAGCCCGAGCCACGGCTGCTTCACGACGAGCGCCACGATGACGATGGCGATCCCCACGAGGGCACCGAGCACACCGATCGTGATGGACGTGTAACTCGCACGTCCCTGGCGGCGCGTGACACGCGCCACGAAGTCGGAGTCGTTCTGGTAGAGGCTCCGCTCCATCTCTTCGAGGAGTCGCTGCTCTTGCTCCGAGAGTGGCATCTCGTTTCCCTCTTGTTCCTGGGGATGCTGTCTGACGACCGCTGGTGTGCCGCGCTGCCGCCGGGTTGTGGCATCGCTGAAGTGGACCGATTCTATGACTCGACCGCTCCACTAGGGTAGGAGTCGTGGCTGAGAGTACGCGATTAGTGGACCTCGTTTCGGCACGGGTCGGACGGGCACTCGACGAGCAGCGTGATCGGCTCCTCGCGATCAGCCCGGACCTCGCGCCGTTCGACCGGTACGCCCGTGACCTGCTGTCCGGCGGCAAGCGCTTCCGAGCGCTGTTCTGCTACTGGGGATGGCAGTCCGTGGCCGGCCGCTCGGGGTCCTTCGACCCCCTCGCCGAGGGCTCCCGTCAGACCACGGCCGAGGCCGTCGTCACGGTGGCCGCCGCGCTCGAGATCTTCCACGCCGCCGCCCTGGTGCACGACGACATCATGGACCGCTCGGACACCCGTCGTGGTCGTCCCGCCGCGCACCGGCGCTTCGAGTCCCTGCACGAGGAGTCCGGCTGGGTCGGCGACCGCTCGCTGTACGGCACGAACTCGGCGCTGCTGCTCGGGGACGTCCTGCTCTCGTTGAGCGACTCCGTCTTCGACGAGGGGCTCGCGCTCCTCGACCCGGCGCGCGCACGCATCGTCCGCCAGGAGTTCCACACGATGCGGCTCGACGTGACCGCGGGGCAGTACCTCGACGTGCACGAGGAGACGGCCTGGCCGACGATCGACGAGACCGAGCACCTGGTGCGGGCACAGCGGGTCATCGTCTTCAAGTCGGCGAAGTACTCGATCGAGGCGCCGCTCGTCATCGGAGCCCTGGTCGCCGGCGCCTCGGAGGCGCAGCTCGAGGGCCTGCGGTCCTTCGGCCTGCCGCTCGGCGTCGCGTACCAGCTCCGCGACGACGTGCTCGGTGTGTTCGGCGACCCCGAGGTCACCGGCAAGCCCGCCGGCGACGACCTCCGCGAGGGCAAGCGCACCGTCCTCATCGCCTCGGCCCGCAAGGCGCTCCCGCCCGGCCCGAGGCAACTGCTCGACGAGCTGCTCGGCGACCCCGACCTCGACGAGGAGCAGGTGCAGATGCTGCGCGCCACGCTCACCGAGTCCGGGGCGGTCGCCGCCGTCGAGCGCTCGATCGACCGGCACGTGCAGCGCGCGAAGGCAGCGCTCGAGGCCGCGCCGTTGACGCCGTCGGCGCGCGACCAGCTGCTGTCGCTGGCCGACACGGTCAGCAGCCGCGTCGCCTAGACGCCGACCACGACGACGGACGGGAGGCCCGTGGCGACACCGCCACGGGCCTCCCGTCCGTCACCCGATCGTCCTCACCGGGGCGGCTCCTGCTGCGCGGGCCAGCCCGCCGGGACGGGTCTCCGGTCCAGGGCGCCGGGTCGGCTCCCGGGCTCAGAGCAGGGACTGTGCGACGCGGCGCACCTCGGCCTTGCGGCCGGCGCGCAGCGCGGCGATCGGCGAGGTGCGGAGTGCGGGCTCCTCGGAGAGCATCCAGCGGACCGCCTCGTCGTCGGAGAACCCGTTGTCGCCGAGGACGATCAGCGTGCCGCGCAGCTCCGGCATCGGCTCGGAGCCGTCGAGGAACTCGCTCGGCACCCGCAGCACGCCGCCCACGCGGGCAGCCAGCAGTGTCTTCTGCTCGAACAGGCGGTGGATGCGCCCGGGGCTCACCCCGAGCAGGTCCACGAGGTCGGGCACCGTCAGCCAGCGCTCGGAGAGGGTCGTGTCGTCGGTGGGTCCATCACTCACCCGCCCCATGTTGCCAGAGCACCGGCCTGCGTCGTGCCGTCACGCTGATCACACGAGTCACACGCGCAACACGCGGCTCTCTGGTTGACTTGGGAATCACGCCATGTCAGCGTGGAGCCACCTGTGAGTACCCGCTCCCGCGCACGGCTCACCCAGGACAGGAGACAACCCGTGGACAACGCTGCAGACGACGCCGCCCGGCGCGCTCGATCCGCCCGGTTCGCCACCATGCCCATCGTCCTCGCGGGCACGATCGCCGTGACCGCCGGCCTCACCGGCCCGGTGGCGCACGCCGAGCCCCGGCACGACGACGCCGCGAAGAAGCGGCACGTGGACGAGGACCGGAACGTGGGCCAGCGCCCGGTGTTCGGCACCGCCGTCGCCCGCCCGTCGACCACCACCGTCACCACGGTCGCCGCGGTGTCGAAGGCCCCCACCACCTACACGGTGCGTCAGGGCGACACCGTCTCGGGCATCGCCGCGCGCTTCGGGCTCTCGGCGCAGGAGGTCCTGGTCCGCAACGGCCTCGGCTGGAACACGATCATCCACCCCGGGCAGACGCTGCACCTGTCCTCGACACCCGCCGCCCCCGCAGCAGCACCCGCGTCGTCGAGCACGAGCGGCAGCTACCACGTGAAGTCGGGCGACACCGTGTCCGGCATCGCCGCCCGCGTCGGCGTGTCGACCTCGGCGATCCTCGCCGCGAACAACCTCTCGCAGCGCTCGCTGATCTACCCGGGCCAGACCCTGACCATCCCCCGCGCCGGGACGGCACCCGCCGCGAAGCCGGCGCCTGCCGTGAGCACCGCGCCGGCCGCACCTGCCCGGGCGTCGAGCGTGAAGATCGTCGCCGGCGACACCATCGGGGCGATCGCGGCGAAGCACGGGGTGTCGGTGAAGGCACTCCTCGCGGCGAACGGCCTCAGCTACACGAGCACGATCTACGCGGGGAAGACCCTCGTGCTGCCCGCTGCGACCTCGAAGCCGACGACCACGCCGACCGGGGGTGCCGTGACCACGGCCGTCGGCAGCGTCAACGGCGTCGAGCTGACCGGTGAGCAGCGGCGCAACGCGGCCACCATCGTCAGCGTCGGCCGGACCCTCGGCGTCCCCGACCGCGGCATCGTGATCGCCCTCGCAGCGGCTCTGCAGGAGTCGAGCCTGCGCAACCTGTCGCACGGCGACCGCGACTCCGTCGGCCTGTTCCAGCAGCGTCCGAGCCAGGGCTGGGGCACGTCGGCAGCACTGCAGGACCCGGCCACCGCCGCCGAACTGTTCTTCGTGGGCAACCCCGGCAAGACCCGCGGCCTGCTCGGCGTGCGTGGGTGGTCGTCGATGGCCCTGACCGACGCCGCCCAGGCGGTCCAGGTCTCCGCGTACCCGAACGAGTACGCGAAGTGGGAGCAGACCGCGCGCGCCCTGCTGGCCTCGCTCTGAGGTCCCGCCCGTCTGGTCGGCCGGACAGCCGACTCATCCTCGAGATCGAGATTGGGTCACGGTCGGTGCGTCAGGTCGGACCGTACCGGCAGCCCTTCGTAGAATGCCGCCGATGACCACGAACGCCGCAACGGACCCGATGATCGGTCGCATGATCGACCAGCGGTACCGCGTGCGCTCGCGCATCGCGCGCGGGGGCATGGCGACGGTGTACCTCGCCACCGACGTCCGGCTCGAGCGTCGCGTCGCGATCAAGATCATGCACGGGCACCTGGCCGACGACCAGGCCTTCCGTGAGCGCTTCATCCAGGAGGCCCGCTCGGCGGCCCGGCTCTCCCACCCGAACCTCGTCGGCGTGTACGACCAGGGTGCCGAGGACGACACGGCGTACATCGTCATGGAGTACATCCCGGGCATCACCCTGCGCGACCTGCTGCAGGAGCACCGGGCGCTCACCCCGGAGCAGGCCACCGACATCCTGCGCGCCGTGCTCGCCGGCCTCGCGTCGGCGCACCGTGCCGGCATCGTGCACCGCGACCTCAAGCCCGAGAACGTCCTGCTCGCCGACGACGGGCGCATCAAGCTCGGCGACTTCGGCCTGGCGCGGGCGACCACGGCGAACACGGCCACCGGAGCAGCCCTGCTCGGCACGATCGCGTACCTGTCCCCCGAGCTCGTGACGCGCGGCGCCGCCGACTCGCGCAGCGACATCTACGCACTCGGCATCATGCTCTACGAGATGCTCACCGGCGAGCAGCCCTACAAGGGCGACCAGCCGATGCAGATCGCCTACCAGCACGCCAACGACACGGTCCCGGTGCCGAGCGCCGCGGAGCCGGGCGTCCCGCCGGAGCTCGACGACCTGGTCGCCTGGGCCACCGCCCGCGACCCCGCAGACCGTCCGCGTGACGCCCGCGAGATGCTCGACCACATGTCGGGCAACCAGCAGCGCGCGACCGGCCAGTACCGCACCGCGGTGCTGCGTCCGGAGAACGCCACCGCGATCCTGCCGGCCGGCAGCGCGTCGCCCTCCTCGGCCGATGCGTCCGGACGGTGGGACGGCCCCGAGCAGGACGACGCCACCCGGGTGATCGCCGACACGACCGGCGGTGCGCCCGCTGCTCCGGCCCGCCGCGGTGCGCCCGGCCCCCGACGCACGGGAGCCCAGCCCGGGACGCTCTCCCCGGCGGCGCAACGCCTCGCCGACAAGTCCGTCAAGCGTCGGAAGCGCGGGTGGATCCTGCTCGCGGTCGTCGTGGTCCTCGCGATCATCGCCGGCGTCGTCGGCTGGGCCCTCGGTCCGGGGCCCTGGGGCAACGTCCGCATCCCCGAGGTCGCCGGGAAGTCCGTGGCACAGGCCCGGCAGCTGCTCCAGGCACAGGGGCTCCAGCCCACCGCCGAGACCGACAGCCGGTACGACGCCGTCGTGGCGAAGGGGCAGGTGTCGACGACCAAGCCGGCGGCCGAACGCGAGGTCCGCAAGGGCACCCCGGTGCGGATCGTCGTGTCGGACGGCCCGCGGATGATCGCCCTGCCCGCGATCGTCGGGCAACCGCTGTCGACCGTGACGGCCGCACTGGACGACGACTTCCAGCTGCAGGACGACCAGTACGAGTTCTCGGCCGACGCTCCGGAGGACACCGTGATCGCGGCGAAGGGCCTGGGCACCGACGGGCAGACGGTCGACCTGTCCTCCGTCGGCGAGTACGCCGAAAGCGGGCCGGTCACGCTCACGGTCTCGCTCGGCGCCGTCCCGGACGTCACGGGCAAGACCCTCGACGGCGCGACCGCCGCGCTCGACGCCGTCGGTCTGGTCGTCGGGGCGCAGCAGGAGCGCTACAGCGACGACGTGCCGAAGGGGCAGGTCATCTCGTCCAGCGTCGAGGACTCCCCCGCCGTGCAGGGCTCTGCCGTCGACCTCGTGCTCTCGAAGGGCCCGACGCCGATCACGCTGCCCGACGTCGCCGGCAAGACCATCGACGAGGCGACCTCCACGCTCGAGAACCTCGGCCTCGACGTGAAGGTGCCCGACTGCACGAACGTGCTCTGCCGCTTCTACGACTGGAAGTCGGCGCTCCCGGTCACCGCGACGGACCCGGTCCAGGGTTCCACGGTGTACCGCGGCGACACGATCACGCTCTCCTACGAGCAGTAGCCGCCAGGCGGCCGCTCGGCTGCTCGACCGCTCGCCGGTTCCGGTCGCACGACGTGCCGTCCGCGGTCGCTGCGGTCGCGCGACGTGCCGTCCGCGCGGAACGTGAGCGGCAGGTCGTACGACCGGAACCGGGCAGGACGTGCGACCGGGGCCGGGCAGGACGGGCGGGCGACGAGCGGAGGGACGGGAGGCGCGGTGCCGGCTGGCACCGCGCCTCCCGTCCGGCGTGCGGTCGCGACTACGGCCGCTGGTAGGGGTGGGCGCTCAGCTCCTCCGCCACCAGGAAGGCGAGCTCGAGCGACTGCATGTGGTTGAGCCGCGGGTCGCACAGCGACTCGTAGCGCGTCGCCAGGGTCGCCTCGTCGATCTGCTCGGAGCCGCCCAGGCACTCGGTGACGTCGTCACCGGTGAGCTCGACGTGCATGCCGCCCGGGTAGGTGCCGACCTGGCGGTGCGCCTCGAAGAAGCCGAGGACCTCGTCCACGACGTCGTCGAAGCGACGGGTCTTGTAGCCCGTCGGGGTCGTCAAGCCGTTGCCGTGCATCGGGTCGGTCACCCAGAGCGGGTTCGCGTCCATGCCCTTGATCGCCTCGAGCAGCTTCGGCAGCTCGTCGCGGATCCTGCCCGCACCCATCCGGGTGATGAACGTCAGACGACCGGGCTCGCGCTCCGGGTCGAGCGTGTCGACCAGGGCCTTCATGTCGTCCACGGTCGTCGTCGGGCCGAGCTTCACACCGATCGGGTTCCGCACGCGGGACAGGAAGTCGACGTGGGCGCCGTCGAGGTCGCGGGTCCGCTCGCCGATCCAGATGAAGTGGCCGGAGGTGACGTAGGCGAGACCGGAGCGCGAGTCGATGCGGGTCATCGGCCGCTCGTAGTCCATGAGGAGCCCCTCGTGCGAGGCGTAGAACTCGGTGTGCTTCAGCGCCTCGAAGTCGGCTCCGCAGGCGTCCATGAAGCGGATCGCGCGGTCGATCTCCTTCGCGAGGTGCTCGTAGCGGGCGTTCGCCGGGTTCGACGCGAAGCCCTTGTTCCACGAGTGCACCTGCCGCAGGTCGGCGAACCCGCCCTGCGTGAAGGCACGGACCAGGTTCAGCGTCGACGCGGCCGTGTGGTAGCCCTGCACCAGGCGGCGGGGGTCGGCCTGGCGGCTCTCCGGGGTGAAGTCGTAGCCGTTCACGATGTCGCCGCGGTACGCCGGCAGCGTCACGTCGCCGCGCGTCTCGAAGTCGCTCGACCGCGGCTTGGCGAACTGCCCCGCCATGCGTCCCATCTTGATCACCGGTGTCGAGGCACCGTAGGTGAGCACGACGGCCATCTGGAGGATGGTCTTCACACGGTCACGGATCGAGTCCGCCGTGGCTCCGGCGAAGGTCTCGGCGCAGTCGCCGCCCTGCAGCAGGAACGCCCTGCCCTGCGCCGCTGCGGCGAGCCGGTCACGGAGCTTGTCGACCTCGCCCGCGAAGACGAGCGGCGGCAGCGTCGCGATCTCGGCGGACGCCGCCTCGGCCGCGGCGCGGTCGGGCCAGGTCGGCTGCTGCTTGATCGGCAGGGTGCGCCAGTGGTCGAGACCCTCGATCACGTCCGGATCCTGCAGGGCGACGACGTCGGTCGACTCGATCAAGGCGGTACCTCGGTGTTCTGGGTCGGGCGGGAGCGGGAGGCCTGCGCGCAGGCCGGTCCGGCCGGGGCCGGAGTCCTCAGATCCTACCGTCCGCGCCCGACCCGCCGCTCCCGCGTGACGCGGGGGCGACGACGGCGGTCGCCCGTCAGGCGGTCGGCGTGCGGCGGTCCTTCATGACCTGCTCACGAGCGCTGCTGGCACGCTCCTTGACGCTCGTCGCGTAGACGTCGACGTACTCCTGGCGGCTCAGTCCGGCGAGTTCGTGCATGACCTCGTCGGTGACGCTGCGCAGGATGAACCGGTCGGTCTCGAAGCCCTCGAAGCGCGAGAAGTCGAGCGGCCTGCCGAAGACGACGCCGACGCGCTTGAACTTGGGGAACTTCTGGCCGATCTGCTGCACCTCGCGCGTGCCGACCATCGCGACCGGCACGACGGTCACCCGGCCCTCGAGGATCATCCGGGCGATGCCGGTGCGGCCGCGGTAGAGCTTGCCGTCCGGGCTGCGGGTGCCCTCGGGGTAGATGCCGAGCTGCTCGCCGCGTGCCAGGACCTGGAGCCCGGTGTGGAGCGACGCCTCGGACGCCTTGCCGCCGGAGCGGTCGATGGGCAGCTGCCCGATGGCGTTGAAGAAGGTCTTCGTCGCCCAGCCCTTGAGGCCCCGACCGGTGAAGTAGTCGCTCTTCGCCAGGAAGGAGATCCGCCGGTCGAGCACCGCCGGCAGGATCACCGAGTCGATGAACGAGATGTGGTTCGACGCGAAGATCACCGGGCCCTTCGCGGGCACGTGCTCACGGCCGACGACCCAGGGTCGGAAGAGCGTCAGGATGAGCGGGCCGAGCAGGAAGTTCTTGAGCAGCCAGTAGGTCATCGTCGACTCCAGTTCGGGACGCGCGTACCGTCGGGGTGACCCTACGCCGTGCGGGCGTGGATGCGGGCGAGGTCGGCCGCGCCGACGACGCCGGCGTCGTTCACGAGCTCGGCGATCACGAAGTCGGGCTCCGGGTGGTACCCGCGCGCCGGCAGGTTGTTGAGGTAGGCCTGCTTGATCGGCTCGAGCAGACGGTCGCCGGCGCTCGCGACACCGCCGCCGAAGACGAACAGCTGCGGGTCGAGCACCGCGGACAGCGACGCGCAGGCCTCGCCGAGGTGGCGACCGAGGCGACGGAGCGCGGCGAGGGCGCCCGGGTCGTCGGCCAGGATCAGGTCGCCGACGATCGCGCCGTCGAGCTGCCCGCCGTTCTGCTCGCGCGCGTCGGCGAGTGCCGAACCGATGCCGCCGGCGTCGGCGACGTCGTTCGCCATGCGCTGCAGGGCACGGCCGGAGCCGTACTGCTCGATGCAGCCGCGGGCGCCGCAGCCGCAGGGCAGGCCGTTCGGGACGATCCGCAGGTGACCGATCTCGCCGCCGGTGCCGAAGCCGCCGCGGAAGAGCCGGTCCTCGGTCACGATCGCGCCACCGACACCGGTCCCGATCGTGAGCATCGTCATGTCGGACACGAGGCGACCGGCACCGAAGCGGAACTCCGCCCAGCCGGCGGCGTTCGCGTCGTTGTCGACGGTGATGTGCAGGTCGCCGAGGCGCTCCTGGAGCTTCTGCCGGAGGGGCTCGTTCCGCCAGCGGATGTTCGGCGTGTAGTAGACGATCGACTGCGACGCGTCGATGAAGCCCGGTGCCGCGACACCGACCGCTCCCACGTCGTGGGCGGCTCGCAGACGGGTGACCATCGTCACGACGTCGTCGAGCATGGCGTCCGGGTCCGCCGCGTTGGTGGCGACGCGGTCCTCGGCGAGGATCTCGCCGAGCTCCGAGACGACCGCTCCCGCGATCTTGGTGCCCCCGATGTCGATTCCGATGGCATGCACGAGGGTCGAGCCTACCGTCTCCGCGTGGTGACGCCGAACGCCGGCAACGCGACCGAGGTGGGCGCCGGGCACCGCTTGCCCGCACGGCGCCGGCCGACGACGCCCGACGGCTGACGAGGTGCTGCGAACCGCACCGCGGCCCGTCCGTCCGGTGCCGCTCCGCCCGTATGCTGGCGGTGACGTCTCATCGTCGAGGCGTCCTCGTATCGCACCGGCCGACAAGGGAGTCAACCGTGAACGATCAGCGGCAGCCCGCACCCAACTCCGCACCCGACCACGGCTCCGCCGCCCGACTGCTCTCCGACCGGGCGCGTCGGACGCCCGACCGGCCGATCCTCGCCCAGCGGCACGGCGACACCTGGACGACCGTCAGCGCCGCGGACACCCTCGCGCGCGTCCGCGGGATCGCGAAGGGCTTCGTCGCCGCCGGGCTCGCCCCGGGCGCGCACGTCGCCGTCCTCTCCCGCACCCGCATGGAGTGGACGCTCGTCGACTTCGCCGTCTGGACCGCGGGGCTCGTGTCCGTGCCGGTCTACGAGACGAGCTCCCCCGACCAGGTGCGCTGGATCCTCTCCGACTCGGAGACCGTGGCGATCGTGGTCGAGCAGGAGGAGCACGCACGCCGGGTGGCGTCGATCGCCCCCGACCTGCCGCACCTCGGACAGCACTGGACGATCGACGGCGGCGGTCTCGACGACCTGGTCCGCCTCGGCGAGACGGTCACCGACGCCGAGCTCGACGCCCGCACGGCGGACGTGCACGGGCACGACGACGCGACGATCATCTACACGTCGGGCACCACCGGACGCCCGAAGGGGTGCGTCCTGCGGCACGACAACTTCACCGGGACGGTCGAGGGCGCCACCGAGGCGATGCCCGAGGTCGTCGCCGACGGGTCCTCCACGCTGCTGTTCATCCCGATGGCCCACGTCTTCGCCCGCTTCATCGCGGTCATGTCGATCTCGACCGGGGTGCTCGTCGGCCACGAGCCGGACACCCGCGACCTCATGCGCGCCGTGTCGACGTTCAAGCCGACCTTCCTGCTGGCGGTGCCCCGCGTCTTCGAGAAGATCTACAACTCGGCCGAGCAGAAGGCCGACCTCGGCGGTAAGGGTCGGATCTTCCGTGCCGCGGCCGACGTCGCGGTCGCCCACTCCGAGGCGGTGGCCGCGGGACGGGTGCCCCTCGGCCTGAAGCTGCGGTTCGCGCTGTTCGACAAGCTGGTCTACGCCAAGCTGCGCGACGCGATCGGTGGACGCGTGCAGTACGCGATCAGCGGCTCCGCTCCGCTCTCCCCGCGCCTGTCGCACTTCTTCCGCTCGATCGGCGTGCACATCCTCGAGGGCTACGGCCTGACCGAGACGACCGCGCCCGCGACCGTGAACCGGGCGCGCGAGCTCCGCATCGGCACGGTCGGTCGAGCACTCCCGGGCGTCGAGGTACGGATCGCCGAGGACGGCGAGATCCTGATCCGCGGCGTCGACGTGTTCGACCGCTACTGGCACAACGACGAGGCGACCGCGAAGGCCTTCAGCGACGGCTGGTTCCGCACGGGCGACCTCGGGCGGCTCGACGCCGACGGGGTGCTCACGGTGACCGGTCGGGCGAAGGAGCTCATCGTCACCGCGAGCGGCAAGAACGTCGCGCCGGCGCCGCTCGAGGACGGCATCCGCGAGCACCCGCTGGTCGGGCAGGTGGTGGTCGTCGGCGAGGGCAAGCCCTTCGTCGCCGCGCTCGTCACGCTCGACCGGGAGATGCTCCCCGGCTGGTGCGAGGCCCGCGGCATCACCCCCGCGCTCACGCCGCGCGAGGCCGCCTACGACGAGCGCGTGCACGTCGCCGTGCAGGAGGCCGTGGACACCGCGAACCAGCGGGTGTCCCGGGCCGAGTCCGTGCGGTCCTTCACCATCGTCGACACCGAGCTGACGGAGGCCTCCGGCCACCTCACCCCGAAGCTGACGATCAAGCGCGCCGTCGTGCTGCGGGACTTCGCCGCGGACGTCGAGCACATCTACTCGGGGTCGAAGGTCCAGACCACGGCCACCCCCGTGGTCGCGTCCCGACGACGGGGCCGCGCGTAGGGACGACGGACGGGAGGCCCGGTGCCGGTCCGACGGACCGACACCGGGCCTCCCGTGTGTCGTCTGCGCGCGGGGCGCGACCCGTCGCCGGGTCCGCGGACGCGCTTCCGGATCAGGCCTCCGGGGCCTGCACCTCCGGCGCGTCGAGGACGGCGACCGACGACGTCGTCGGCGCGGGGTCGGGGCGGCGGTTGGTGCGGGTGCGGTGCGAGCTGAGCTCGTCGTTCTGAACGGTCATGCTGGGTGTCCTGAGGGTGTGGGAGCCGTGTCGGTGGGAAGCCGACGCGGACACGGTACCTCGCGACCGGGACGTTCGGACAATCCCGCGAAGGGGTGTCACGCCCTGGTCGCCGGAAGCGGCCCGACCGCGTGCGCCGTCGATCGCGGGAGCGGCCGGGGCGCGGTCGCCCGCGTGCACGGAACGCGGTCAGTGGAACCAGGACTGGGCGCGGACGTCACGCAGTGCGGCGCGACGGACCTCCGGGGCGAGGGTCATCACGTAGACGGTGCCGTCGAGGTGGTCGACCTCGTGCTGCAGCGCCTCCGCCATCAGCCCGGTGCCCTCGAGGACGACCTCGGCGCCGTCGACGTCGACGCCGCGGACCCTGGCCCACGGGTGGCGTGGGGTCGGGTAGGAGAGCCCGGGGACGGACAGGCAGCCCTCGTCCATGAGCTCGACCTCGCCGCGCACCTCGACGACCTCGGGGTTGAGCACGTACCCGACCTCGCCGTCGACGTTGTACGAGAACGCGCGCAGGCCGACACCGATCTGCGGAGCGGCCACGCCGGCACGACCGGGCTCGCGCACGGTGTCCAGGAGGTCCTGCACGAGGTCGCGCACGCCCGGCGAACCGAGGGCGTCCGGTGCGATCGGGTCCGCGGGGGAACGGAGGACGGGGTCGCCGAACAGGCGGATGGGACGGACGGTCACGTTACTGCAGCACCACCAGGAGGTCGCCGGCGTCCACCTGCTGGGTCACCGGGATCGCGAGACGGCCGACGGTGCCCGACACGGGCGCCGTGATGGCCGCTTCCATCTTCATCGCCTCGATGCTCGCCACGGGCTGACCAGCCCGGACGACGTCACCGACGGCGACCTTGAGCGTCACCACACCGGAGAACGGTGCGGCGACGTGCTTCGGGTCGGACGGGTCCGCCTGCTCGGCGACCTTCGTCGCGACCTCGACCGAGCGGTCACGGACGGCGACCGGGCGGAGCTGCCCGTTCAGCGTCGTCATGACCGTGCGCACGCCCCGCTCGTCGACCTCGCCGATCGCCTCGAGCCCGACGAGCAGCTCCACGCCGCGCCCGAGCGGCACGACGTGCTCCTGCCCGGGACGCAGACCGTAGAGGTAGTCGAGGGTCGGCAGCACCGAGAGGTCGCCGTACTGCTCCCGCACCGCGGCGAACTGCCGGGTCGGCTGCGGGAAGAGCAGTCGGTTGAGGGCCTGCTGCCGCTCGGGTCCGGCGGTCGCGAGCGCGGCGCGCTCCGACTCCGGCACGGGGGTCGTCCCGACGTGCACCTCGCGACCCTCGAGCACCTTCGACCGGAACGGCTCCGGCCACCCGCCGGGCAGGTCGCCGAGCTCGCCGGCCATGAAGCCGATCACCGAGTCGGGGATGTCGTACTGCTGCGGGTTCTGCTCGAAGTCGTCGGGGTCGGCGCCGACCGCGGCCAGCTGCAGCGCCAGGTCGCCGACGACCTTCGAGGACGGCGTGACCTTGGTCGGGCGGCCGAGGATGCGGTTCGCCGCGGCGTACCAGTCCTCGACCTGCTCGAAGCGGTCGCCGAGTCCCAGGGCGATGGCCTGCTGCCGGAGGTTCGACAACTGCCCGCCGGGGATCTCGTGCTGGTACACGCGGCCGGTCGGACCGGGCAGGCCGGACTCGAACGGGGCGTACGCGCGACGGACCGCCTCCCAGTAGGGCTCGAGCGCGCCGACCGCGGTCAGGTCGAGGCCGGTGTCGCGCTCGGTGTGCGCCAGCGCCGCCACGAGCGCGGACATGCTCGGCTGGCTCGTCGTCCCGGCCATCGGCGCCGCCGCGACGTCGACCGCGTCGGCGCCGGCCCGGCTGGCCGCCAGGAGCGTCGCGAGCTGCCCGCCGGCGGTGTCGTGCGTGTGCACGTGCACGGGCTGGTCGAACCGCTCACGCAGCGCGCCCACGAGCCGCTCGGCCGCTCCCGCACGGAGCAGACCGGCCATGTCCTTGATGCCGATGACGTGCGCGCCGGCCTCCACCATCTGCTCGGCGAGCCGCAGGTAGTAGTCGAGCGTGTAGAGGTCCTCTGCCGGGTCGAGGAGGTCGCCGGAGTAGCAGAGCGCCGCCTCGGCGACGGCCGTGCCGGTCGCGAGCACGGCCTCCAGGGCGGGACGCAGCTGGCTGACGTCGTTCAGCGCGTCGAACACGCGGAAGACGTCGACGCCGCTCGCGGCGGCCTCGGCGACGAAGGCGTCGGTGACCTCGGTCGGGTACGGGGTGTAGCCGACCGTGTTGCGCCCGCGCAGCAGCATCTGCACCGGGATGTTCGGGATCGCCCCGCGGAGTGCCGCCAGGCGCTCCCACGGGTCTTCGCCGAGGAAGCGCAGGGCGACGTCGTAGGTCGCTCCGCCCCAGGCCTCGACGCTCAGCAGCTGCGGGGTGAGCCGGGCCACGTGCGGCGCCACGGCGACCAGGTCCTTCGTCCGGACGCGCGTGGCGAGCAGCGACTGGTGGGCGTCACGCATCGTCGTCTCGGTGACCGCGAGCGCGGTCTGGGCGCGGAGCCGTCGCGCCCACTCGGCGGGGCCGACCTGCAGCAGCAGGTCGCGCTGCCCGGACGGCGGCGCGGCGGACAGGTCGACGGCCGGGAGCTTCTCGACCGGTTCGACGGTCTGCGGGCGACGCTCGCCGTTCGGCTTGTTCACCGTCACGTCGGCGAGCCACCCGAGCACCTTCGTGCCGCGGTCCTTCGACACGTGGCCGCCGAAGAGCTGCGGGCGCTCCTCGATGAACTGCGTCGAGACGTCACCACGGGCGAAGTCCGGGTCGTCGAGCACGGCCTGCAGGAACGGGATGTTCGTGCTCACGCCGCGGATGCGGAACTCGGCCAGGGCACGCTTCGCCCGGGCGACGGCCGCCGTGAAGTCCCGCCCACGGCAGGTCATCTTCGCGAGCATCGAGTCGAAGTGCGGGCTGATCTGCGCACCCGTCGCGACCGTGCCGCCGTCGAGCCGGACGCCCGCGCCACCCGGGCTGCGGTATGTCGTGATGCGTCCGGTGTCCGGACGGAAGCCCTGCGTCGGGTCCTCGGTCGTGATGCGGGTCTGCAGCGCCGCACCGTGCACGGCGACGGTGTCCTGCGCGAGCCCGAGGTCGGCGAGGGTCTCCCCCGCGGCGATGCGCATCTGCGACTGCACGAGGTCGACGTCCGTCACCTCCTCCGTCACGGTGTGCTCGACCTGGATGCGCGGGTTCATCTCGATGAAGACGTGCTGACCGGCACGCTCGCCCTCGGTGTCGAGGAGGAACTCGACGGTGCCGGCGTTGACGTAGCCGATCGACCGCGCGAAGGCGACCGCGTCACGGTGGAGCGCGGCGGCGATCGCCGGATCGAGGTCGGGCGCCGGTGCGATCTCCACCACCTTCTGGTGGCGGCGCTGCACCGAGCAGTCGCGCTCGAAGAGGTGGATCGTGCCGTCGTCCGTGCCCGTGGCGTCCGCGAGGATCTGCACCTCGATGTGCCGCGGACGCAGGACGGCCTGCTCGAGGAACATCGTCGGATCGCCGAACGCGCTGTCGGCCTCGCGCATCGCGGCCTCGAGCGCCTCGCGGAGCTCGGCCTTCGTCTCCACGCGGCGCATCCCGCGCCCACCGCCGCCGGCGACCGCCTTCGCGAAGACCGGGAACCCGACGGCGTCGGCACCCGCGAGCAACTCGTCGACGTCGCGGCTCGGCGGGGTGCTCGCGAGGACCGGGACACCGGCGGCGATCGCGTGCTCCTTCGCGGTGACCTTGTTGCCGGCCATCTCGAGGACGTGCTCGCCCGGCCCGATGAACGTGATCCCCGCAGCGGCGGCAGCGGCGGCCAGCTCCGGGTTCTCGGAGAGGAAGCCGTACCCCGGGTAGATCGCGTCGGCACCCGACTCGCGGGCGACACGGATGATCTCGGAGACGTCCAGGTAGGCACGGACCGGGTGACCCGGCTCGCCGATGACGTAGGCCTCGTCGGCCTTCAGCCGGTGCAGGGATCCGCGGTCCTCGTACGGGTAGACGGCCACCGTCCGGGCCCCCAGCTCGTACGCGGCACGGAACGCGCGGATGGCGATCTCGCCACGGTTCGCCACGAGGATCTTGCTGAACACGACGTCCCTTTCAGCCCGGGTTGAGGTGTCACAACCTTACTGGCGGTAACGTGGCTCACCGTGCATGTACTCAGCGTGAGCTCCCTCAAGGGTGGTGTCGGCAAGACGACGGTGACGCTCGGCCTGACATCGGCCGCGTTCGCCAAGGGACTGCGCACGCTGGTGGTGGACCTCGACCCGCAGTCCGACGTCTCGACCGGCCTCGACATCGACATCTCCGGCCACCTCAACGTCGCCGACGTCCTCGAGAACCCGAAGGAGAAGATCGTCCGCCAGGCGATCGCCCCGTCCGGGTGGACGAAGGGCTCGCAGGGCAAGGTCGACGTGCTCGTCGGGTCGCCGTCCGCCATCAACTTCGACGGTCCCCACCCCTCCATCCGGGACATCTGGAAGCTGGAGGAGGCGCTGGCGAACGTCGAGCAGGACTACGAGCTGGTCCTCATCGACTGCGCCCCGTCGCTCAACGCCCTGACCCGCACCGCCTGGGCTGCCTCGGACCGCGTGACCGTGGTCACCGAGCCGGGCCTGTTCTCCGTCGCCGCCGCGGACCGCGCACTCCGTGCGATCGAGGAGATCCGCCGCGGGCTCTCCCCCCGCCTGCAGCCGCTCGGCATCATCGTGAACCGGGCGCGCGTGCAGTCGCTCGAGCACCAGTTCCGCATCAAGGAACTCCGGGACATGTTCGGCCCGCTCGTGCTCTCGCCGCAGCTGCCGGAGCGCACGTCGCTGCAGCAGGCGCAGGGCGCGGCGAAGCCCCTGCACGTGTGGCCCGGCGAGTCGGCGCAGGAGATGGCGAAGAACTTCGACCAGCTGCTCGAGCGCATCATGCGCACGGGCAAGATCGGTCCGTACGCCGAGGGCGGCGCCGCCTAGGCGCTGCCGCCTCTCCGGGCCGGCTTCCTCCCCCGGACCGGCTTCGCGCTGGGCCGGCCGTCGAGCGCGCAACATCTGTCACGCTCGCCGTCCCCGGACCGGCTTCGCGCTGGGCTGACCTTCGAGCGCGCAACATCTGTCACGGTCGAGGTCCCCGGACGACGGATCCCGCCCGCGCCGTGACGACCCGGCGGCATGTCGTGCTCGCTCGGATCGGCGCGCACTGAAGCCGATGCGCACCGAGGCGAGCCCTCGACCGTTCGGGCCCGTCATCCGCTGAACGGCCGAGATGTCGCACGCTCGACTCGATGCAGTCGTCGACGGTCCTGGTCGCACGACATGCCGTCCGCACGGGAGCTGAGCGGCAAGTCGTCCGACCGAGACGGACACTCGCGGCAGTTCGCGCGACCGGAACCACCCGCCCGGGGGCCGGGGCCCGGGCTCGGGGCTCGCGTCCCGGGGGCCGGGGCTCGGGGTCGGGGCTCGCGTCCCGGGGGTCGGGGCTCGGGTCTCAGCAGCCGAAGGTCGGTGCTCGAACGCCGAGTGGGCAGGACACGCGGGCTGTCGGCCGCCGGGCGGGGTCTGCCGAGTGCCGAGTGGGCACGACACGCCGCTGGTGGGACGCCGAGTGGGTCCGGGACGTCGTCGGACGGCGCGAGCGTGACAGATCTGGCCCGGTCGAGGGCACCGACGACGCACCGACGACTCACCGGACGAGCCGGACGAGCGGGAGGGCGAGGAGCGGCTAGGACGCGCGGTTCGCCCGGCGGGCGGCGAGCTCGTCGGCGGGGTCCGCAGCGGGGGTGGCGTCGAGCTCGACCAGGGAGCTCTCGACCTCGCGCAGGACCTTGCCGACCGCGATGCCGAACACGCCCTGGCCGCGGGACACCAGGTCGATGACCTCGTCGTCCGAGGTGCACAGGTAGACCGACGCCCCGTCGGACATCAGCGTCGTCTGGGCGAGGTCGGACACGCCGGACTCGCGGAGCTGGTTCACGGCGGTGCGGATCTGCTGCAGCGAGATCCCGGTGTCGAGGAGTCGCTTGACGAGCTTGAGCACCAGGATGTCCCGGAAGCCGTAGAGCCGCTGCGACCCCGACCCGGCAGCGCCGCGGATGGTCGGCTGCACGAGCTCGGTGCGGGCCCAGTAGTCGAGCTGTCGGTACGAGATGCCGGCCGCGCGTGCGGCGACGGTGCCGCGGTAGCCGTTCTGCTCGTCGTGCTCGGGGAGGCCGTCGGTGAAGAGCAGGCCGAGGTCGTACCGAGTCATCTCGGACTCGGTACCGGGGGTGTCAGTCCCACTCATGTGCATGCCTTCCACGACGTTCGAGCTCCCACCAGAAGGTTCAACGACGGGTTGAGAGTTGTTCCGAGGTCCACGGTAGCGACTCGGACACGGTCTGCCCGGCACATCCGCACCGGCGCGTCCGGCGTGTCGAGGATACGCCCCGACCACCGACGGTCGACAGGGCGCAGCCCCGGTCCGGACACCGACCGGTCGCCGGTCATGCGTCGAGTCGGCCGATCGCCGTGCGGATCAGGTTCGACCGGACGACCTCGAGCTGCCCGGCGATCTCGCGCGCGAGCTCCGTCGCCTTGGCCCGCGAGGTGGCGTCACCCCGACGGGACACCGGCATGAGGGCCGACTCGATCAGGCCGACCTCGCGCTCGACGACACCGCGCATGGTGCGCAGGTGCCGCGGCTCGATGCCGGTGCGCTGCAGTTCGACGAGGGCCTTGAGCACCGCCACGGCGTCGTCGCCGTAGGTGTCGGCTGCGGGCAGCAACGACGCCGAGACCGCGTCGGTCAGCAGCATCGGCGAGGCACCTGCAGCGCGGACGGTCTCGTCCCGCGTGTACCGACGCTCGCGGCCGAGGATCGACGGCCTCGGGGCGTCACCGCCGCCGGGCAGGACGGGCTCGCGCCCCGCGTCGAGATCGGCGAGGTAGTCCTTGATGACCTTGAGCGGCAGGTAGTGGTCACGCTGCAGACCGAGCACGATCCGGAGCCGCTCGACGTCGGCCGCCGAGAACTTCCGGTACCCGCTGGCGGTGCGGATCGGCGTGACGAGCTCGCGTTCCTCGAGGAAGCGGAGCTTCGAGCTCGACAGGTCGGGGAAGTCGGGCTTCAACCGGGCGATGACCTGCCCGATGGTGAGCAGGTCCGGTACCGCAGCACCGGCCCGGGCTGCGGCGGACCGCGCAGCCACTACGCGGTCGCCAGGCGCGCCAGGTCGACCCGGGATGCGTAGAACGTGAGGCGGAACTTGCCGACCTGCACCTCGGCACCGTCGGTGAGGAGTGCCTCGTCGATGCGTACGCCGTCGAAGTAGGTGCCGTTCAGCGACCCGTTGTCCTTGACGCTGAAGGCCGTGCCGTGGCGGAGGAACTGCGCGTGCTTCCGCGACACCGTGACGTCGTCGAGGAAGATGTCGGCAGCGGGGTGCCGACCGGCCGTCGTGACGTCGGAGTCGAGGAGGAACCGCGCGCCGACGTTCGGACCACGCCGGACCACCAGCAACGCCGAACCCGAGGGCAGGGCGTTGATCGCCTCGCGCTCCTCGGTCGAGACACCGGACTCGGCCGTCAGGGCCGCTCCCATGTCCATGCTGAAGGTCAGGGTCGTGTCGACCAGCCGCTGTTCCGGAGTCTTCTGACCACCCGGCTGCGGGACCACTGGCTCTGGCATCGTGGACCTCCTCCTCTTGGCGCACCAGCGTATCGGAAACGGGTGACCTCGCGGGAGCCCCGAACGGGGCTGGGGAGAACTCAGGAGCACGCGCACAGCGAACACACCGCCGTGACCCAGCCGACGGACGGGAGGCACGGGGCGGACCCGCACCGTGCCTCCAGGCCGGACCGGATCACGGGGTGCGTCGTCACGGTGCCGGCGTCGCCGTCGCGGTGGCGGTCGGCGCCGGCTCGCCCGAGGCGAGCCCGTCGAGGATCCGACGCACCTCGGCATCCTTCAGACGGACCCAGGGCGACCCGTCCGGGTCGCTCGTGGACGCCTCGGGGCTGTCGCCGGTGTTCCACCACTTCGACTGGTACGGGATGCCGTGGAACAGGACGCGGGCGCCCGTGTCGTACTGCTTGGTCCCCGACCACGCGGCGTAGGTCCCGTCGGGCAGGGTCAGCGGTTCCACGGGCTTCTCCCCCGGCAGGACCGGGCCGATGATCTGCCACGGCGTCTCGTACGCGCTGAGCACCGGATCGTCCGGCAGGTCGCCCGACGTCCACCACTTCGCCTCGTAGACGTTGCGGTGCCACACCACCTTCGTGCCCTCGAGGTAGGACGCGTCCTGGTCCCAGACCGGGTAGGGACTGGTCTTCGGGTCGTCGGTGGGTTGCTCGGTGGCGGAGGGCTCGGCCTCCGTGACGTCGGAGGCCGCCGCGACGATCCCGCCGCCGAACCCCTTGCCGAGCACGTCGGCGAAGAGCAGTCCGTCCTGGTCGACGCCGGAGCACGAGTTCGAGACGGTCGACAGGTTCACGTAGTTCGACCCACACGTGGTGTCACGGTTGAGCGACCACATCGACATGCGCCCCAGCCCGCGGTCGCGCGCCCAGGCGTTGAGCTTCCGGGCATCGCTGAGCGAGAACACCTCGTCACGGACGTCGTTCTGCCCGATCATGGGCGTCGCCCCGACCTTGTGCCAGAGGGTGCCGTCACCGAGGGGCGTGCCCGCGCGCTGGTACAGGACACCGAGCTGTCGCTGGACCTCCTGCAGCGCCTGCACCGATGCCGAGTACATGCTCTGGCTCGACCCCTTGGCCTCGCCGTAGTCCATCGTCATCGCGTTCACCCCGGCGAGGTCCACGCCGGCGGCGAGGAACTGTGCGACCGCGGTGGTCCCGTCGGACGTCAGCCCCGAGGGCGCGGCCGGCAGGGTGAGCCACACCGCGAGCGGGTGACCGGCGGCCCGGCGCTCGTCCTGGAGCGCCGCCACCGCCTTCGCACGCCGCTCCCCCGCAGCGCGGTTCGTGAGGTCGTCGCCCTCGACGTCGAAGTCGACGGTCGACAGGTCGTAGCGCTGCACGACCTGCCGGTAGGCACCCAGCAGGGCGGACGCCTTCGTGCAGGTGGTGGCGAGCTCGTCGTTCGCCAGGCCGCCGAACGACACCCCGACCTCGCCGTGCTGCTGCTGCAGACGGGCGACACGGCGGTCGAGGTCGAGCTGGTCCGCCGCACCCTGCAGCGAGTAGTACGAGCCCCAGGTCGGCGAGCAGGCGTCGTCGTGGTCGGCGACGACGAAGGACAGCATGACGTTGCGTCCCTTGGCCGACTTGACGTCCTCGAACGCGAAGACCGGGGTCGCGGTGACGTCGGTGTACGCGGCGAACCACGCTGGTTGCCGTTCGGTCGCCTGCGCCGAGTGCCAGCGGTCGAAGCCGGCGTACCCGGCCACGGCGACGGCGGCGGCGACCACGACCGCGATGGTGACCCGGACCGGGGAGAGTCGTCTCGTCGTCGACATCAGGCTGCGCTCCGTTCCTGGCGCGGGCCGGTCGCGTCGGCCTGGGCGGACGCGGTGGCACGTGCGCCCGCCGCTCCGACGACGTCGGCGTCGTGCCGGACGGGCAGGTTGCCGCCGCCGTGTCCGAAGTACAGGACCGCGTGCCAGTCCTCGAGGACGGGCTCCGGGACCGGGCGGACACCGCCGCGACGACGTCCGCGCCGACGGTCGGTACGGGCGGCCGCACGAGCGGCACGACGAGCGGCACGACGGGCTGCGCGCGCCGACGGGTCGTAGTACATCCAGCGCGTGGCCCACAGCCAGACGTCGACCACGGAGTTCCACACGCCGATGTAGGCGACGATCGCGTAGGTGGCGAGGAGTGCGTTGAAGGCGGCGAAGACCGCGTTCCCCCAGTTCTGCGCGCCGTAGTCGCGGACGAAGGTGAAGACCGAGAAGGCGACGATCGCGTAGGGCGCGAGGACGTAGAGCGCCGGCGAGGCGGTGCGGTCCCGCACCTTGGGCGTCCGCGCGAACGGGATCTTCTTCGCCGTGAGGGCCTGCTGGATGCTCTTGAGCACGCCCGCGACGTTCACCGGCGTGAGGATGAGGTTGAAGCCGTAGATGCGGAAGACGTCCGTGCGCTTGTAGCCGCAGTACCGCAGGTCGCTCGACAGCAGCCAGAAGTAGGGCAGCGCCGCGAGCAGCACCATCGGGCTGAGCAGCCGCGAGTCGTACGGGTACGCGAGCAGGAAGACGAGCCCGAACGACGCCCAGGTGATCGACGCCATGTAGTTGACGCGCAGCGCCATCTCGACGAGACCGACCCGCTCGCCTCGTGCCCGGCGCTCACGGACCTGGCGGACGTACTTCGGCAGGATGAGGAGTCCGCCGTTCGCCCAGCGGCGGCGCTGGACGACGAGCGACCCGAAGTCCGGCGGCGTGGCGCTGTACGAGAGCCGCTCCGGGTAGTTGACGAGCGTCCAGCCGTGCATGCCGAGGTCGACGCTCGACTCGGTGTCCTCGATCACGGTGCGGTCCTGGACGTAGCGCTTCACCTCGAAGCCGCCGACGGTCTCGACCTCCTCGATGTCACGGAGCGCCTGGGTGCGGATGACGGCGTTCGCCCCGACCCAGAACGTCGCGTCGTACCGGGACATCCCCTGGTGGAGGATGTGCTGGATGTCGGTGGTGGCCCCCGCGAGCCGCTCGATGCGCGTGGCGGCACCGCGGAAGGACGAGTACGGGGTCTGCGTCACGGCGACCCGGGCGTTCTCCGGCTGCTCGAGGAAGTAGACCAGGCGCAGGCAGTAGTCGCGGAGCAGGACGGAGTCGGCGTCGAGCGTCAGGAGGTAGTCCGACGCCGGGACCACGAGGTCGGCCGCGTCGGCGTCGTCCACGGTGCGCAGGACGGTCCCGGACGCGGTCTCGTCGAACGCGTACGCCCCGCCCATCAGGCCGATGTAGGCGTTGAGGTTCATCGCCTTGTTGGCCTCGTCGGAGAGGTTCACGTACCGCTTCCGCTCGAACGTGGTCAGTTCCGCCGTGAAGGTCCAGGCGAGACGGCGCTGCAGCTCGAGCGCCCGCGCCGAGGTCACCTCGCTGAAGTCCTGACCGAGGGCGACGGCGTCGGCGATGGCCGCTTCGAGGGCCTCGGCGGTCAGCCGGAACTCGTCGGCGAGCCCGACGAGCACCTGGTCGTGGAAGAACCGGTCGACGTGGTCGGCGACCTCGTGTTCCCGGGCGTTCCGGCGGAGCCACGCGTCGGCCCAGCGGTGGTGCTCGACGAGGGTCCGGAGCGCGTGCGTGCTGGCGAACGGTGCGGCGTCCGCCTCGACCTCGGCCGAGAAGAGCGCTTCCTGGAACCGGCGCGAGGGGACCTCGAGCTGCGCCTGGATGCGGTCCGCGACCGCGCGCGTGCGCTCCAGCTTGTCGAGCGTCGCCGGGTCGGTCGGGAACGGCGCGTCGTCGACGAGCAGGACGACGCGCAGGGACGGGTACTCCTGGAGCGCTGCCGACCAGAGCGTGGTCGCGACGACGTCCGGCTCCTCGGCGTAGCTCGGGACGAGGACGGTCATCGGCGCCTCGTGGCCGGAGGCGAAGTGTCGGTCGAGCTCGGCGCGCGGGACCCGCACGTGGCTCGCGAACCGCTCCATCGCACCCTGGCGGGCCACCAGGTGCATGAGCGCGGAGAAGGTCAGGAAGGTGACGACGACGAGGTACGAGATCGCCTCGGTGGTGAAGCGGAAGCTCTCGGTGCCGTAGTCGAGGAACTGGCGGATCACGGTGTAGACGACGTACGCCAGCCAGAAGGCGACGGTCAGGATGATCGCCACGCGACCGGAGACGAGCTTCCGGTCGGAGGGGCGTGCGTGCAGGGTGTCGAGCGGACGGGTCCGGCGCTCGGCACCCCACTGACGACGGCGCGTCGGTGCGCCGGCAGACGGATCGGGCATGGCAGTCCTTCGTTCCTTCCGGACCAGCACTCCGTCGGGTCGGGCGCTGTCGGGGGTCCGGTCGGTCGGGACGACGGTACGAGAGATCCCGCAGGCCGCCGACACCCGAACGGGGGGTCCGGGCGGTTGTGTGCGGCATCACGCAGCGCGGTGCGGCATCGCGGGACCGCGCGCGGTTTCCCGCACGGGGCGGGGGGGGCACGCCCGCCGCTTCGGCCGGCACCGCCCCGCGTCACCAGCGCCACCAGCGCCGCCAGCGCAACCAGCGCCACCAGCGCCACCAGGGCCGCCAGGGCCGCCAGCGCGACCATGCGACGGACGGGAGGCGCGGTGCCGGCCCGCACCGCGCCTCCCGTCCGTCCGTTCCGTGCGCCCGTTCCTTCCCAGAACGGGTGGGATGCCTTGCGGGAACGGGCGTACCTGGTGGACCAGGACGATCAGGTACGCCCGGAACGACCAAGTACGCCCGAACCGACCAGGCATGCCCGGAACGACCAGGTACGCCTCGCAGGGCCGGGTACGCCCGGAACGACCAGGTACGCCTCGCAGGGCCGGGTACGCCCGGAACGACCAGGTACGCCCGGAACGACCAGGCACGCCCGGCAGGGCCGGGTACCGCGCCTACCGCCCGCGTGCGAGGAGCCAGAGCAGGTACGGCGCCCCGACCACGCCCGTGACCACACCGACCGGCAGGGCGTTGCCGGGGATCGCGAACTGCGCCAGCAGGTCGCTCGCGAGCGTGACGACCGCGCCGACGGCCGCGACGACGCCGAGCGCGACCCGCCCGTTGCCGACGAGACGGCGTCCGATGGGTGCCGCCATCAGCGCGACGAAGGCGACCGGGCCCGCCGTCGCGACCGCTCCCGCGGTGAGGCCGACGGCGGTGAGGAGCAGGAGCGACTTCGCGCGGTCGGGCCGGAGTCCGAGGGCGGCGGCCACCTCGTCCCCGAGCGCGAGGACCGTCAGCCGGCGGGACTGCGCGAGCGCAGCGGCCAGGAGCAGGACGACGGCGACCGCGAGGATGCCGACGAGGGTGCGGTCCACCGCGTTCAGGCTGCCCGAGAGCCAGAGGAGCGCGGTGCCCGCCTGCTGGACGGTGCCCGCGGTCAGCATCCAGCCGGTGATGCTGAGGCAGATCGCCGCCACCCCGATGCCGACCAGGACGACGCGGTTGCCGGTGATCCCCCGACGCCAGGAGAGCGCGGCGATGACGACCGACACGAGCAGGGCGCCGACGACGACGGACCCGAAGAGCACACCGCCGCTCGCCCCGAAGAGCACGATCGCCGTCAGCCCCGAGGCACTCGCGCCCGACGTGATGCCGATGACGTCGGGGCTCGCGATCGGGTTGCGGACGACGCTCTGCACGATGCCGCCGGCGGCGCCCAGCGCGGCACCGACCAGCACGGCACCGGCGACCCGGGGGCCGCGGAGCTGCCCGACCACGAAGTCCGAGACGGTGTCGCCGTGTCCGACCAGGGCGCCGGCGACCTGCAGCGGCGAGAGCGGGATCTCCCCCACCCCGAGCCCGACGAGCACGAGGGCGACCAGGAGCACGACCACCGCGCCGAGGACGGCGAGCTCGCGACGGACCGCGGTCACAGGCCGGTCACCACCCGCGACCGGACGAGCCAGATGAACACCGGGGCACCGATGAGCGCGGTCACGATGCCGACCTGCAGCTCCCCCGGGTACGCGACGACCCGCCCGATCACGTCGGCGACGAGCAGGAGCGCGGGTGCGACGAGGGCGGACAGGAGGATCGTCCAGCGCTGGTCGGGCCCGCTCAGTCGGCGGACAGCGTGCGGGACGGCGAGGCCGACGAACGCGATCGGTCCGGCGGCTGCCACCGCGGACCCCGCGAGCAGGACCGTCACGAGACCGCCGACGATGCGGACGAGCACGACCCGCTGGCCGAGCGACGCGGCGAGCTCGTCCCCGAGCGCGAGGGTGTTCAGGGAGCGTCCCAGCCCGGCGGCCACGACGAGTCCGACGAGGACGGGGACGGCCACGACGCCGGCGGTGCCGAGGTCCTTGCCGGCGAGCGCTCCGACCTGCCAGAAGCGCAGCTGGTCGAGCAGGCTCTGGCTCGACACGAGGACCGCCGTGGTGACCGACGACAGGGCGGCGGCGACGACCGCTCCGGCGAGCGCGAGGCCCACCGGCGACAGGCCCCGCCGGGCGACGGCCGCGATGCCGTAGACGAGCAGCGCCGCGAGCCCGGCCCCGACGAAGGCGAAGGGCAGGTACGCGGCGGTCCCGCTGATGCCGAACACCGCGATCCCGACGACCACGGCGAGGGCTGCTCCGGCGTTGATGCCGAGGATGCTCGGGTCGGCCAGCGGGTTGCGGGTCACGCCCTGCATCACGGCGCCGGCCACCCCGAGCGCGGCGCCGGCGAGCAGCCCCACGACGGTGCGCGGGACGCGGTTGCCGAGCACGATGAGTCCCACCTCGTCGTCCCGGTGCGGGTGCAGGACGACGTCGAGGACGGTGCCGAGCGGGATCGGGCGCGAGCCGAACGCCACGGAGAGCGCGACGGCCACCACGAGGACGGCGACGGCGAGCAGCGCTGCCCCGACGAGACGGGACCGCGAGGCGGGTGCCGGGCGGGGCCGGACTGCAGGGGTGACGGGTGAGGACGCGCGCATGGGAAGTGCGGCAAGCCTAATCCCGCCCCTCGTTCGGCGGCCCCCGAGGAAGCCCGGAGCCGGCACAGGGTCCGTTCATAGGGTCGTCATGGGTTCGGCTCCTGTACTGGTCTCCGTCGACGCCCGACCGGGTCGTCGAGGAACGAACCGCCACCCCTCGGGTGGTCGAGGGACGACCGGAGAGCACCCATGAACGAGAACCCCGCCGACGACCAGCGCGCGACCGACCGTCCCGGCTGGGAGGCCCCGCACGCCGACCGCGACACCCTCCGCCCGGCGTACGCCTTCGACGGCAGCGGCCCGTGGCTGTACGGCACCGACGGCTCGGGGCCGTACGCCTACACCCCGGACGGTCGCGGCCCGTACCTGCTCGGCAGCGCGGCCCTCGGCGGTCCCACGGACCCGCGTCCCGGTACCGCGAGCACGAGCACGGCGGCAGCAGGCGCGACGGCCGGCAGCACCCCCTGGGGCTGGACCTCGGGCGCGGCGGCAGCGAACCACCCCGGCGCGAAGCGCCCCCGGCGGCTCGGACTCGTCATCGGCTCGGGCGTCGCGGCGCTGGCGATCATCGGCGCGGCCGGCGGGACGGCGCTCGGCCTGTCCTCGCAGGGCACCACGACCACGTCGAGCCAGTCGCAGGGCACCACGACGCTGCCGGGCGGTGGCTCCGGCACGAGCGGTGGGACGAACGGTTTCACCGTGCCCGGGTACGGGAACGGCTCGGGCAGCGACGGCAGCAGCGGCAGCGGCAGCGGCAGCAGTACCGGCACGGGCACGGGCACGCAGACCGCCGCGACCCCGGCGACCGCGGCCCAGACGAAGGGCGTCGTGACGATCGACACCGTGATGAACTACGACACCTCGTCGCAGGCCGCGGGCACCGGCATGGTCCTCACCTCGGACGGCTTCGTCCTGACGAACAACCACGTGGTGCAGGGCGCCACGAGCATCGCGGTCACCGACGAGACGACCGGCAAGCAGTACCGGGCCGAGGTCGTCGGCACCGATGCCACGCACGACGTTGCCGTGCTCAAGCTGCAGGACGCGTCCGGCCTGTCCACGGTGACGCTCGACGACGACGGCGAACCGTCGACGGGTGACCCGGTGACCGACGTCGGCAACGCGGAGGGCACGGGCAACCTCGTCGCCGCCGCGGGCACGGTCACCGCCCTCGACCAGGACATCCAGGTGCAGAGCGAGTCCGGCACGGGCACGGAGTCGTTGCAGGGCCTGATCGAGGTCGCCGCGCAGATCGTCCCGGGCGACTCCGGCGGTCCGGTCCTGGACAGCGAGGGCGAGGTGGTCGGCATGGCCACCGCGGCGTCGTCGGGCTCCGCCGAGGTCACCGGGTACGCGATCCCGATCACGACCGCGAAGGCCATCGCGGACAAGATCCTCGCCGGGGAGTCCTCGGACACCGTCACGATCGGCCTGCCGGCGTTCCTCGGCGTCGAGGTCGGCTCGACCGCGACGACGCAGACCACCGCGGGTGTGCCGGTCGCCGGGACGGTCGACGGTTCGGGCGCCGCAGCAGCGGGACTGGTCGCCGGCGACACCATCACGAGCCTCGACGGCACGGCGGTCACGAGCAACGACGCGCTGACGTCCGCGATCCGCTCGCACGCCGTCGGTGACCGGGTGCAGGTCGGCTACACCGATGCCTCGGGCACGGCGCACACCGTGACGGTGACCCTGACCGCAGGCCCCGCCGCCTAGCGAGGGCGCCGCGCGAGCGCCAGCGACAGCAGCGGCAGCAGCAGCGGCAGCAGCGGCAGCGGCAGCGGCCTCAGCCGAGCAGCGCGCGCACCACGGACCGGTACACGTTCGCCGGGGAGTCGGACCGGAAGGCCGTCTCCCCGGCCTCCGTGCGTCCGACCCGGGCGAACCCGATGCCCTCAGCGTGCACGACGACGACGGGGGCCGGTCGACCCGGGCGACGGATCGACGAGACCGTCCACGGCGCGGCCCAGAAGCGCGCGAGCCGCGGGTCGGCCTCGGCGACGGCCACCGGCAGGTCCGGCGCGGTGTCGGCCGCACCCGTCCTGCGGGCCAGCAGGTCCGCGTGGAGCGACCCCGTGCGGAAGGGGAAGGTCCACGACGGGCGGATGCCGAGCCTCCCGGCCGCCAGCGCGACCACGCGCTCGACCGGCAGCCGGGCCACGGTGCCGCCCGTCTCGTCCGTCCCGTCCACGACGGTCTCCGACCAGGCCTGGAGGCGCGTGGTCCGCCCGTCGGGCAGGCGCTGTTCGAGGGTGACCGGCCGGGTGTCGTCGGCCCACGGCGCGAGGAGCTCCTGGGTGGTCTCGGGGAGCGTCCCGAGGCGGCCGACGAGCCCCGTCTGGACGAGCTCGCGACCGGCGGGCGAGCGCAGGAGCATCGGGTCCCACCGGCGTCCTGCCAGGCTGCGCAGGGTCGTGAGCGCGTCGGGCCCGACGTGCGTCCCGTCGAGCTGCGGGACCGGCGCCGCGACCGGCAGGGCCTCGAGCTCGCGCTGCGGGCGGGCGGGTGCCGGCTCGGTGGCACGGACCGACTCGAGCACGGTCGAGACCAGGTCGTCGGTCGCGAGCATCCGGGTGAGCGGCCGCTCGACGGTCAGGTCGACCCGGTGCCGACCGGTCACGAAGAGCAGGTGGGCGCCCGCGACGTCGCCGTCCTCGTCGGGGCGGACGTACTCGACCAGGCGTGCCGGGGCGCCCGCGGTCGTCCACGGGTCGCAGCCGATGAGCCGCAGGCCCTCGACCGACCCGGGCAGGCGTTCGAGCAGGCTGGTGTGCTCCTCGGCGACGGTGCGCTCCGAGGGGCGGGACCGGACGGTCAGGACGACGTCGTCACCGGTCAGCCGGAGGTCGGCCTGCGGGGAGTCCTCGCGGCGCCAGCGGTCGGGGCGGCGGAGCGTCAGGCGGGAGGTTCGGTCCTCGGTACCGAGCGGGACGGGGACGGCCATGGGTCGAGGCTACGTGGCGACGGCTGCGGGGACGGCGACGGCTCGCCGGTGCGCCGCGCGGGCGGAGCCTGCTCGCCGTCGGGCGAGGTGGGTGGAGCTGCGTCGCGGGCTGCGTCGCGAGGCTGCGTTGCCGGCCGCGTCGCGGGCTGCGTTGCCGGGCTGCGTCGCGCGGCTGCGTCCCCTGGCCCTTCAGGGGCGGCGCGTCCGCGGTGTCGGCGGCGGGGGCACGTGCTTCGCCGCGACCACGTCGGCGAGCGGGACGTCGACGTGCCCCCGTCGCGTCTCGATCGTGACCGTGTCGACGGTCCGTGCGGACAGGGTGCCGAGGGCGTCGCGAGCGCCGTCCCCGACCCGTGCCCGCACGACGAGCCGGTCGCCGGGGGACGCCGCACGCAGGACGCCGAGCGCCAGCGCCCGGGCGAGGGCATCCTGCTCGCTCGGAGCCCGGCCGTCCGGGTCCTGCTGCCGCGGTTCCTGCACCCGTCGAGCGTACGGCCCGGTCGCACGGCTCGGGTGTCGGCCCGCTCGGCTCCCCGGCGCGGGCTGCTCGCAGGGCTGCGCCGCCTAGGGTGGTGGGATGGAGAAGGCGCGCGTCGACAGCTGGATCTGGGCGGTGCGGATCACGAAGACCCGGTCCGCCGCGACCAGTGCGTGCAAGGCCGGCCACGTCCGGGTGAACGGGGAACGTGCGAAGCCGGCGCAGCCGATCGCCCCCGGGGACGAGGTGCGGGTCCGTCAGCACGGGTTCGACCGCATCGTCGTCGTGACGGGCATCATCCTCAAGCGGACGAGCGCGACCGAGGCGGCGAAGCACTTCGAGGACCGGACCCCGCCCCGGCTCCCCCGCGAGGAGGCCGGGTTCGTCCCGACCCGGGACCGAGGCGCCGGTCGTCCGAGCAAGCGGGAGCGCCGCGACCTCGAGAAGCTCCGCGGCCACTGACGCGACCGGGCGTCGCGCCGCCGTCAGACGAAGCGGACGGTCTGCTGCAGGCGGTCGCGGACGTCGAACACGTCGACCGAGCCCTCCGGGGAGAACACCCCGTTCAGGACCTGACCGAGCGCACTGCGACGGACCACGAGCGCGGTGGGCTTGCGCGCCGACCCGACGACCTGGACGTCCTCGTCGACGGCGGAGTCCGGCACGACCATCAGCCGTCCGGTGAACTTCACGCGGGTCTGCTTCTGCACCGCTCGGGCTGCCCGCACGAGCTCCTTGACCGGACGCTCGCCCGGCGCCAGGGTCTCGCCGGCGATGTCACCGTGCTCGATGCGCACGGGAGCGCCCCAGTCGATCGACTCGACGGCCCAGAGTCCGCTCGGGGTCAGCACGGCGTGGTCGAGCTTGCCCTCGGCACCGGCGTCGAGGTCGTGCCACACGGTCACACCGATGCCCATCCCCGCGATGATCGACGCCGTCGCCTCCTCCGCGAGGGCCTCGGCGAGCAGTCGGCGGATGTGCCGCGGCGCGGAGCGGACCAGCGCCGGGTCGTACGGGTCCTCGACGGGGTCGCCGAGACCGACCCACTCGCGTTCGGCCTGCAGGAAGACCTCGCGGGAACGACCACCCGGGTGCCCGTACGAGCGCGCCCGCGGCCGGGAGTCGCGCCGAGCCGTCGGGGGCGCGAACCCCTCGCCGTCGTGCGACCAGACCGAGGACCCGGACGGACCGGGCGCCGCGCTGGGGGTCGACGTGCGGGAGCCCGCGTCGTAGGCCCGGCGGGCAGCCGGGGTCCCGATGCGCTCCCACGCGATCTGCACCTGGCGGAAGCGCCGGGCGTCACCACCGAGGTCGGGGTGGGTCTCGCGGGCGGCACGACGGTACGCACGGCGGAGCGCGTCGTCGTCGGCGGTCGCGGGGACGCCGAGGACCTCGTACGGGGTGGCGTCGGCCGGGCTGTCGGTCATGGCCCTGCGACACTACCCGCTGGAGCATCGGAGTCCGCCGCGTGCGGGCTGGGAGCTGCCGGGAGGCCCGGTGCACGTCCGACGCGCGCGTCGCGCCCCGAGACGCCGGCGTCTGCGCGGGACGCCGCGGTCCGACGCGCGTCCCACACCGGCGAGACGACGGCGTCGGTGCGAGACGCCGTCCGCCGGTCGAGACGCCGCGGGATCCGGCGGCGTCTCGACGGCTCCGCGGCGTCCGGCACCGACGCCGGCGTCTCGACGGCTCTGCGGCGTCCGGCACCGACGCCGGCGTCTCACGTGCACGGCGGTGTCCCGCACCGACGCCGGTGCCCCGCGCAGCTCGTCCGCGCGGACGTCAGTCGGCGGTGACGGCCGCGCGGATGAGGTCCGCGTGGGACTCGATCCACGCCACGTCGGCCCGGTACAGGTCGGCGTGCCCGTGCTCGAGGTCGCTGAGGAACTTCGGGTTCCCCGCGGCGGCCTCGGTCTCCATGGTCGTGACGAGGGCGACGAGCGAGGCCGTGATCGTCTCGACGAGCACCCCGCGGGAACGGTCGTCGAGCCCGTAGGCGCGGCAGAACTCCGCCGCGCGGTCGAGGCGCTCGTCGAGTCCCGGCGCCGAACTGCCCTCGACGAGACCGGTGGTGAACGGCGCGAAGCGGTAGACCGCGCTCGCGACGTCCCAGACGCGCGGCCCGGGGTGCGCGGTGTCGAAGTCGATGAGCCCGACCG
This sequence comes from Curtobacterium sp. ODYSSEY 48 V2, assembly GCF_023712625.1. Lineage (NCBI taxonomy): Bacteria > Bacillati > Actinomycetota > Actinomycetes > Micrococcales > Microbacteriaceae > Curtobacterium > Curtobacterium sp. ODYSSEY 48 V2. The sequence continues at coordinate 87,655 of NZ_JAMAXX010000004.1, read as the reverse complement.
CGGCGATGCCGTCGTACACGCAGTTGTACGGCGCGAAGTCACCGTGCACGATCGTCTCGACCGGCAGCCGTTCGGCCTGCGACCAGACGTCGACCGCGTCGTCCCGCGGGTAGGTCGCCGCGACGTCGTGGTACTGGCGCAGCAGTCGCGCGGACGTGACGAGGGCCGCCTCGCTCGCGATCTCGGCGCTCCAGGGGTAGTTGCCCGCCGTGCCCGGCACGAAGCTCACCGTCTCGAGGGCGTCCCCGACGGCGATCGGTTCTGGTGCCGCGACGAAGCCCTGCTCGTGCAGGTGCGCGAGCAGCCGGTGCACCGTCGGTGTCCAGGGCCCCGCAGGGCGGTGCACACGGTCGTCGGCTCTGGTGACACGCTCCATCGTGACCTCCTGATCGGTACGTCTCCGTTGACGTGAGGGTCAGCGTAGCGACGCCGGGTGGGCGATGTCTCGATCCGGTCACGACGACCGCGTGACGATCTCGCTCCACAACGTGTGCAAGCTTGCATGCAAGGCGTAGGATCGGCTGCCGTGAGCGACACCAGCACCGAGGTCTCCGCCGCAGGACGGGCGTACGAACACGTCAAGCGGGCGATCATCCGCGGCGACCTGCCGGGCGGCACGGCGATCAGCGAGAACGTGCTCTGCCGGGAGATCGGCGTCTCGCGGACACCCGTGCACGAGGCGTTCCTGCGCCTGGCGGCCGAGGACCTCATCCTGCTCGGCGCCCGCCGGGGCGCCGTCGTGCGCCCGATGTCCCCGAACGAGGCGGCGGACGTGCTCGAGGTGCGTGAGGCGATCGAGTCGACCGCGGCGACCCGCGTCGTCACCGACGGCCGCGTGCCGGAACTGGCACCGCTCCTCCAGGCCGAGCTGGCGGAGCAGGAGGCGGCGGTGGCCGCCGGGGACGTCGACCGCTTCGTCGAGCGGGACGCGGCGTTCCACGGCGCCGTCGTCGCGGCGTCGCGGAACGCGATCGCCGTCCGCTTCGCGCGGACGCTCGGCGACCGGCAGCAGCGGCTGCGGCACCAGCTGATGCGCGTGCGACCGGAGCAGTTGCAGGCGTCGCTCGACGAGCACCGGGCGCTCGCCGCGGCCCTCGACGACGGGGACGCCGAGCGGTACGCGGCGGTCCTCCGAGCGCACGTCGCGTCCCACCGGGGCGCGCTGTGAGCGGCGCGACCGGGAGCATCCCGACCACCGGCTCCGTGCCGGTGCCGGCCAGCCGGGTGGCCCCGTGGGCGATGGTCTGGGGCGCGGTCTTCGTGTGCTCGTGGGGCGGCAACCAGTTCTCGCCGCTGCTGCTCATGTACGAGGAGCGGGCGCACTACTCGTCCGTGCTCGTCAACGTCTTCCTCGGGGTCTACGTCCTCGGGCTCGCACCCGCGCTGCTCGTCGCCGGGTCGCTCTCGGACCGGCACGGGCGGAAGCCGCTCATGCTCGTCGGCATCGCCGCGGCCGTCGTCGGCAGCGGACTCCTGGCACTCGGGCCGTTCGGACCCGGCTTCCTCGCGGCCGGCCGGCTGTTCTCCGGCATCACGGTCGGCATCGCGATGGCGGTCGGCAACAGCTGGGTGAAGGAGCTCTCGCAGGGCCGCCAAGACCCCTCGGCCGATGCCGGCTCCGGGGCACGGCGCGCGTCGCTGGCCTTCACGCTGGGGTCCGGGATCGGTGCCCTCGTCGCCGGTGGGATCGCGCAGTGGGGGCCGGTGCCCGAGGTCCTGCCGTTCCTCGTGCACATCTGCGTCGCGGCACCGTTCGCCCTCGTCGTGTGGCGAGCGCCGGAGACCGCGGTGAACGGTGGTCTCGCCGGTCCGTGGTGGCGGCAGCTGGCGATCCCGAGTGCCGGGCACCGACGCTTCACGCGGGTGGTCGTCGTCGCGGCACCGTGGATCTTCGGGTCCGCTGCGATCGGCTACGGGTACCTGCCGACCCGGCTCGCGGGAGCGACCGGTCCGTGGGGCCTGGTGTTCGCGACCGCCGCGACCGTCGTCGCCCTCGGGGTCTCGAGCGCGGTGCAGCCGCTCGCCAAGCGCGTGCACTCGGTGTCCTCGGCGCGCGGGCTCGTCACCGCCGTCGCCGTGATGACCGTCGGGATCGGGGTCGTGCTCCTGGCGGTGGAGCTGCAGTCGGTGTGGGTCGGGCTCGCGGCGAACGTGGTGATCGGCGTGGGGATGGGGACCGCGCTCGTGTCCTCGTTGCTCGAGGTCCAGCGCATCGCCGGGTCGCGCGACCTCGCCGGCCTGACGGGAGCGTTCTACGCGGTGGCGTACAGCGGGTTCCTGGCGCCGGCGGTCATCGCGGCGATCGCGGGCGGTGCCGGGGTCCCGGTGTCGGCGATCCTGGCCGTGGTGGTCGGGCTCGGGGTGGTGTCGTGGGTGGCGCTGCTGGTGTCGTCGAAGCGGTACGTGCCGGAGGGCTGACGCCGCAGCGGGCCGGCGCTGCAGTGGACCGCCGCAGCAGCGGACCGGCGCTGCGGTGGGCCGACGCAGCAGCGGACCGATGCAGCGGTGGCGGACTACTGCTCGCGGAACCAGCCGGGGCCGCGGACCTCGGCGCCCAGGGCCTCGACCCGGGTACGGAGCTCCCGGTCCGCCGTGACGACGACGACCGGTGCGTGTCCGTCGCCGAGCGCCGACCGGGAGGCCTCGACGATCGCGTCGTCGCCGGAGCCCTCGGCGCGGACGACCCCGACCGAGTCGGCCGCACCGCCGAGGTCGCCGGCACCGACGGCACCCGCCGCCGTGCCCGCAGCACCGGCACCCGCGCCGGCCGCCCGTGCCTCGCCCTCGAGCACCACCGTCCACCGCGGCCACCAGCGGGCGAAGGGCAACCCGAGCTCCCCCGCGCCCACGCCCCGTCCGGCGAGCGCCGCCACGGACGACAGCAGCCGCTCCGCCGCGCCCGCACGGTCCTTCCACCAGCCGTCCGGGACGCTGCCGACGACGTTCGCCGCGTCCACCACCACGTGCGGCACCGTCTCGATCGCGCCGCGCAGGGCCGGCCACGAGGCACCGAAGCCCGGGTGCAGGGGCAGCGCGTCGACCTCGGCGACGGGGACCCACGACAGCGCGAGGCTCTCGCGGTCCGCGATCACCGGCTCGAACGGGCGGCGGGCGCGACCGACGACGGTCGTGTAGGTCCAGAAGCCCAGGTCGAGCACGGCGGCGTGCCGCAGGTCGATGCCGTCCTCGGGCACCCCGGCCTCCTCCGCGGACTCCCGGAGCGCGGCGGTGACGGCGTCCTCGTCCTGGTGGCGTGCACCACCGGGGATCCCCCACGTGCCGCCGTGGTGGCTCCACTCCACGCGGTGCTGCAGGAGCACCCGTCCGGCACCGTCGTCGACGAGCAGGCCGGCCGCGCCGAAGCGTCCCCAGGCCTTGGTGCCGTCCGGTCCGACGGCCCACGCGTCGCCGGGGTCGCGGGGTCCGGGCGGCGGTCCGGGAGGGGTCACGTCAGGCACCCGTCAACACTGGCACACCGCACCCCCGGAGTGCCCGGAGGAGGTCGTCGGACGTCGTGTACGGTGTCGTCCGAGACACGGGGTGCCGCACCGAGCGGCTGAGATCACACCCGTCGAACCTGCTCGAGCTCGTACTCGCGAAGGGATCGTCCATGCACACTGCTGCGCCCGTACCCGGACCCGCCGGCTCCCCGTCCCCGGACTGGGCCGACCGCACCGCCACGCTGCTCGAGGAGGTGCGCGCCCGCAGCCCCCTGGTGCAGTGCATCACGAACACCGTGGTGCAGAACGTCACGGCGAACGTCCTGCTCGCCCTCGGCGCCTCCGCGGCGATGGTCGACGTCACCACCGAGGCCGGTCCCTTCGCCCGCGTCGCCGACGCCCTGCTCGTCAACACCGGCACCCCGCACCCGGAGCCGCGTGCGGCGTCGGTCGAGGCGGCATCCGCAGCCGTCGACGTCGGCACACCGTGGGTCCTGGACCCCGTCGCGGTCGGCGCGCTGCCGGTCCGCACCGCCCTCGCCCGCGAGCTCCTCGCGCTCCGGCCGACCGTGCTGCGCGGGAACGCGTCGGAGGTCCTCGCCCTGCTCGGCGACGCCGACGGCGGCCGCGGGGTCGACAGCACCGCCGGCACGGACGAGGCGCGGGCGGCAGCGCTCCGGGCGTCGGACGGGAGGCTCGTGGGTGCCGTGGCCGTGTCCGGTTCCGTCGACCTGCTGGTCGCGCCGGGTACCGGCGTGGTGCGGGTCGCGAACGGGTCGCCGCTGCTGACCCGCATCACCGGGGGCGGGTGCGCGCTCGGCGCGGTGGTCGCCGCCTTCGCGGCGGTGGTCCCGGACGACCCGGGCGCAGCAGCCGTCGCCGGGACGGTGGTGCAGACGGTCGCCGCCGAGCTCGCCGCGCGTGACGCCGGCGGCCCGGGGACCTTCCAGCCGCTGTTCCTCGACCGGCTGGCGACGCTGACCCCCGAGGACGTCCTCCGGGTGGCGCGCATCACCACGGAGTCCGCACCACCGACGATCCCGGGGTCCGCTGCAGCGCCGACGGTGGTCCGACCGTGAGCGCCCCGACGGACCTGGGCGTCTACCTGGTCACCGACCCGGTGCTCGTCGACCGGCACGGCAGGGGCGTGCTCGGCGTCGTCCGTGCCGCGGTCGACGCCGGGGTGCGGCTCGTGCAGGTGCGCGACAAGCAGGCACCGGTCCGCGACCTCCTCGCCCTCACCGCCGCGGTGGCCGACGCCGTCGGGGACCGCGCGACCGTCGTGGTGGACGACCGGACGGACGTCGCGCTCGCCGCCCGACGTGCCGGACACCGGGTCGCGGGCGTGCACCTCGGCCAGTCGGACCTGCCCGTCGCGGCCGCCCGCGCGCTCCTCGGGCCGGACGCCCACGTGGGGCTCACCGCGAACGCCCCGGCCCACCTGGCGGCCCTCGCGGAGCTGCCCCGCGGCACCGTCGACCTGCTCGGCGTCGGTGTCGTCCACCCGACCTCGACGAAGCCGGACCACCCGCCGGCGCTCGGCGTGGACGGCGTCGCCCGGATCACCGGTGCGGCGCGCCCGCTCGGGGTCCCGTGCGTCGCGATCGGCGGCGTGACCCTGGACGACGTCGCGCCGCTGCGTGCGGCCGGTGTCGCCGGTGTCGCGGTGGTGTCCGGGATCTGCGCCGCCGCCGACCCGCACGCGGCAGCGGCGGCGTACCTCCGCGCCTGGAGCGGGTCGTGACCGCCGCCGAGCCCGCCGTGGGCTCGACGTCGCCGCCGGTGCCGGTGCCGGGGCGGCCGCACGTGCCGCGGGTCCTCAGCATCGCGGGCACCGACCCGACGGGCGGCGCCGGACTCCACGCGGACCTCAAGGCGATCACGGCGCACGACGGCTACGGCATGGGCGTCGTGACGGCCCTGGTCGCGCAGAACACCCACGGCGTGCGGTCGGTGCACGTGCCCGACGTCGGGTTCCTCCGCGAGCAGCTCGACGCCGTGTCGGACGACGTGGTGGTCGACGCCGTCAAGGTCGGGATGCTCGGCACCGTCGACGTCGTCCGTACGGTCACGGACTGGCTCCGCGCACACCGCCCGCCCGTGGTCGTCGTGGACCCGGTGATGGTGGCCACGAGCGGCGACCGGCTGCTCGACCGGCAGGCGACCGCCGCGATGGGCGACCTGCTCGCGCTCGCCGACCTCGTGACCCCGAACCGCGCGGAGCTGACCGACCTCGTCGCGCTCGCCGGGGGCACCGCACCGACACCCCTCGAAGCCGCACGGCTCGTGGCCCGTCGGTGGGACGTCCTGGTGCTCGCGAAGGGCGGGCACGACACCGGGCCGACCGCCGACGACGTGCTCGTCCGGCCCGACGGCTCCGCCCGCACCTTCCGGGGCCCGCGCATCGCGACGACCAACACGCACGGCACGGGGTGCTCCCTGTCGAGCGCGATCGCGACGCTCGCCGCACGCGACGGCGACTGGGAGCTCGCGGTCGGCGGGGCGAAGACGTGGCTCACCGCCGCGCTCCGTGGCGCCGACGCGCTCCGGGTCGGGACGGGCAACGGACCGGTCGACCACGGTGCGCTCACCCGTGCCGCGCTCCCCCCGACGACCTGGACGGACCGGTGGTGGGCGGACGTCGCCGAGACCCTCGACCGGACGCTCTCGTGCTCCTTCCTGGAGCGCCTGCGTGACGGCACGCTCGACGGGGACGTGTTCGCCCGGTACCTCGCGCAGGACGTCCACTACCTGCGGGCCTACGAGCAGCACCTGCGACGGCTGGTCGCCACCACGGACGGCGACCCCGCGGCGTTCTGGGCCTCGGCCGCCGCGGGCTGCGCCGACGAGGCGCGCGACCTGCACCACCGCCGCCTGGCGGGCACGCACGCCGACGACCCGGTCCACCCAACGTGCGCCGGGTACCTCGCCCACCTGCAGGCCGCGGCCGACAGCGGGTCGGTCGCGGTGCTCGCCGCCGCCGTGCTGCCGTGCTTCCGGGTCTACGCCTGGGTCGGCACGCAGCTCGGCCGCGCCCCGGAGGGACACCCCTTCGCGGACTGGCTCGGCGCGTACGGCGACCCGGCGTTCGCTGCGGCGAGCGCCGAGGCGACCGCGCGCGTCGAGGGGCTCGGGGCCGCCGCGGACCCGTCCGAGCGGGGGCGGATGGCGCGGGCGCACCGACGGTCGACCGAGTGGGAGCTCGCGTTCTTCCGGATGCCGACGGAACAGGTGGACCCGTCGGCTCGGGTTGACCCCGCGGACGCGGCGGACCCGCCGGAACCGGCGATCCTGGAGGACCCGTCGGCCCCGGCGGACCCGCCGGCGCAGCGCGACTGACCGGACCACGGCCGTCGCACGCGGCACGGGACGGACGGGAGGCTCGGGGCGGACCCGAGCCGTGCCTCCCGGCCGGTGCATCCCCCGTCTGACGACTCGCCCGTCCGGTGGTCGTGCGGTCGCGTCAGCGCGCCGCCGGCGGCAGCCGGACCGTCTCGACCGTCAGCGCACGCCCGTCCACCGTTCCCCGCATCCACGTGAAGTCGGGCTGCCTGCGGCGGTCCGTCGGCGACCCGGGGTTGAGCAGGCGCATCCCCGACGGCGCGACCGAGTCCCACGGGATGTGCGAGTGTCCGAACACGAGCACGTCGGTGTCCGGGTACGCGGCGTCCGCCCGGCGCTCGCGTCCCGTCGCCGCACCGGTCTCGTGCACCAGGGCGAAGCGGAGGTCCTCCACCGTGAAGCGGGCCACCAGCGGCAGCCGGTCGTCGAACTCGGGGCCGTCGTTGTTGCCGCGGACGCCCTCGAACCGACGGGACCGACCCTGCACGGCGTCGAGGGTGGCGAGGTCGACCCAGTCCCCCGCGTGCACGACGAGGTCCGCCGCGTCGACGTCCGCCCAGAGCCCAGCCGGCAGGTCCTTCGCGCGCTTCGGCAGGTGGGTGTCGGAGAGCAGGACGAACGAGGTGGTCACGGGGCGTCGGGACCGTCCGTACCGGCGTGGCCGTCCGGCGTCGCGCGGGCGGGCATCGGCAGACCGGCCTCGTCGGCGGCGCCGAGTCGTTCGAGCAGCCCGGCGAGGAGCGCGATGTCGTCGTCCGACCAGTCGGCGAGTCGTTCCTCGAGCGCGTCGCGGTGCAGGCGCACCGAGCGGTCGAGGGCGGCACGGCCGGCGTCGGTCGCCTCGAGGGGCTTCGCGTTGCCGGAGCCACCGTCGGTGGTCCGCACGAGCCCCGCCGCGAGCAGGCCGGACAGCTGCCGCGAGATCGTCGAGCGGTTGAGCCGCAGGTACCGGGCGATGTCGATCGCCATGCACCCGGGGTGCTGCACGACGAAGTCGACGAGGGACTGGTCGACGACGCTGAGCACGAGGTCGTCGCCGCGCGCCCGGATGCTCGCACGTCGCGTGATGCGGGCGAGTTCGGTGTAGGCGCGTCCGATGTCGCCGTTGCGGACCTCGTCGTCGGGGCGTCCGCCGTCACGGACCGCCGAGCTCGGGCTGCTCATCGCGTTCTCCAGCCTGTCACTGCGTGCGCCGGGTGCTCGGCGCTGGTGGGTGCCGCCACCCTACCGGCGGTCACGGGCTGCTCCCCCTCAGTGACCGGCGGCTGCGGCCTGCAGCGCGGGGATGTCGAGCTTGACCATGTCCTGCATCGCCTTGAACACCCGGGCGTTGGCCTCGGGGTCACCGCCGCCGGTCATCAGGTCGCCCATCATCGACGGGGTCACCTGCCACGTCAGGCCCCAGCGGTCGTGCAGCCACCCGCACGCGAGCGGTCGGCCGCCGTCGGCGAGGAGCGCGTCCCACACCCGGTCGAGCTCGTCCTGCGTGTCGACGTCGACCTGGAAGGACACGGCGTCGGTGTGCGGGTGCCCCGGGCCACCGTTCATCGCCCGGTACGGCTGACCGAGGAGCGTGAACTCGACGACGAGGGCGGTGCCGTCCGGCGTCCGGGCGACGCTGTCGACCCGACTGTCCGGGAAGAGCGACGTGTAGGTCGTGGCGGCCTGTTCGGCCTGGTCGTCGAACCAGAGGAACGGGGTGATCGTGGGCACGGTGCCTCCGGGTGCTCGGGTGCGGCCGCGACGCTGCGGCCGGAGCGTGGGGTGGGTCAGTCCGCGGTGCCGCGGCTGAGCAGGTCGGCCTTCTCGGGGTGTTCGTCGAACCACTTGCCGACGAACCAGCACATCGGCACGATGCGCTTCGTGGTCCTCGCCTCGACGTCGGCGACGGCGTGCGCGACGAGCTCCGCCGCGTAGCCGTGCCCGCGGTGGCTCGGGACCGTGTACGTGTGCGGGAACGACACGGCGTCCTCCGCGGCCCGGTAGTCGAGCACGCTCACGAGCTCGCCGTCGACGTACATCGCGTAGCGGTCGCGGTCGGCTTCGTCGCGGAACTCGTGGGCCATGGCGCCATCATGCACCCGACGGGCAGCGGCCGCACGGCGACGACGGCCCGGGGCGACCGCCGGTGGGAATGCACTGCTCGGCGCCGCGTTGCACGACCGCATGACAACGATCGGCATCATCGGAGCAGGCAACATCGGATCCCAGCTCGCGCGCCTCGCCGTGCAGCACGGCCACGACGTCGTGATCGCCAACTCGCGCGGCCCCGAGACCCTGCAGGACCTGGTCTCGGAGCTCGGCGAGCACGCCCGCGCGGCCACCCGCGACGAGGCGGCAGCAGCGGGCGACATCGTCGTCGTGACCACCCCGCTCGCGGCGATCGAGACGATCCCGGTCGAGCCCCTGGTCGGCAAGGTCGTCATCGACACCAACAACTACTACCCGCAGCGTGACGGCCACATCGCGTCCCTCGACGAGGAGACGACGACCACCGCCGAGCTCCTGCAGGACCACCTGCGCGGTGCCCGGGTCGTCAAGGCGTTCAACCACATCGCCGCCACGGCGCTGACCGACGAGGCCACCCCCGCCGGCACGCCCGACCGCCGCGCCCTGGTGGTCGCGGGCGACGACGCCGACGCCAAGCGGGTCGTCGCCGACCTGATCGACGAGTTCGGGTTCGACGTGGTCGACGCGGGCCCCCTCGCCGAGGGCTGGCGCATCCAGCGCGACACCCCCGGGTACGTCACGCGGTACACCGCCGACGAGCTCCGGGCGAAGCTCGCCGAGGCGGAGCGCTACCGCGACATGTAGCCCCCACCTCCGCAACAGGCCACGAAGGCGGTTCCCCGCAGCGGTACAGCTCGGCGCGGAGCCGCCTTCGTTGCGTCTCGCGAGCCCCGGCCGCGAGGCATCCTGCGCGAAGTGGACTGCGCGACCCCGGAACTGGGGCTGCGCAGCGGTCCATGCACGCGGATAGAAATGACGATGGATCAGAAGAGCGAGGGAGCACGAGTGGCGTCGCACCGCATGCCGGACCGAGACCGGCCGCGTCGAGCGGTCCCTGCGTGGGTCGTCGCACCCCCCGAGGACACCGCCGTCGGCCGGGAGGCACCACTCGCCCCCGCTGCGCAGGCACCCGTCCTCGACGCGGTCGCGGCCGTCCCCGTGGTCGCCCCCGGGACGCCCGGTGCGGCGGGTCCGACGCTGCCACAGGACCCGACCGACGTGCTGCCCGCCGTCGACGTCGTCGTGCCCGACTACCCGCCGCAGGAGCACCTGCTCCCGCCGGCCCCGACCTCGCCCGCGGTGCAGGTGCCGCCGTTCGACACCGCACCCCTGCCGGTGTCCCCCGTCGACGCCGCCGAGTCGGGCGGCCCCCTCACTCCGCCGGTCGACCCGACGCACAGCGCCCACGCCCCGGCACCGGTGGAGCCCCCCGCTCCCGCCGCCCCCGTCGTCGGACAGCCCCGCTTCTCGGTCCCCGGACTCGAGCACGTCCTGGTCGAGGGCGCGGAACCCGAGCCCTCCGGACCGATCGGGTACCGCACGCCGGCGCGCTTCGCCCGGCAGCAGGCACCGCGGCCGACCGTCGTCGACCCCGCGCCGTCCGGCTTCGACGCCGTCATCGCAGCGCCCGCCGCGCCCACCGTCCAGGCACCGTCGGTCTTCCCGGGCGGACCCGCCGCCGCCTCCACGCCGGCGGCCGCCGTGCCCACGGCAGCGGCTGCCGCACCCACGGCAGCGGCCGGGCCGTCGGCAGCCGGTGCCCCGGTCGCCGGCGGTGTGTCCGCGCCCTACCGGCGGGGTCGCCGGTCGGGACCGGCCGCGGCTCGCACCGGCACCGACGCCGAGGTGGGCGGGCACGACGACGGTGAGCAGGGCCTCCAGGCCGACCGTCGGACGTCCCGCGACCGCAGCCGCACCGCGATCGGGGCGACCCCCGCAGCCGTGCTCGGCGCGGTGACCGGTGTCGCCGCCCTCGCCCTCGCCGCCTGGTGGTTCACGGCGCCGGCGACGGTGCACGCGACCGGACTGGTCCTCGGGGTGCTCGCACTCGCGCTGTCGGTGACGGCCCTGCGGACCCCCGCGGCGACGTGGCAGCGACCGGTGGCGCTCCTCGGGGCGGTGCTCGGCGGTGTCGGCACGCTCGTGCTCCTCTGGGCGGTCGCCGCGGCGCTGCTGGCACCCGCCGGCGTGACGCTGCCCGACCTCACCGGCACGGGGACGACGCCGACCCTCGCGCCGTAGCGCTCAGACGGCGCGGACGACCCCGCGGGACAGGATCGCGCTCGTCAGGGCGTCGATCGGCTCGCGCTGCACGGTCGGGTTCGCGATGAGCACGTAGTCGACGGCGGGCAGGTCGGGCAGCGAGAGCCGCTGCGACACCTTCACGAGGTCGGCCGGGATCAGCGAGTGCGGGAACACCGCGACCCCGATGCCCGCCCGGACCGCCGCGAGCACGCCGTTCACGTCACGGGTGTTGCAGGTGATCCGCCAGGTGCGCCCGGCGGACTCGAGGGCGTCGATCGCCATCTGCCGGCTGATGCTCGGCGCCTGGTACGCGATCAGCGGGACGGGCTCGTCGGCTTCGAGCGCGATGCCGTCCTGCGCCATCCACACCATCTGGTCGGTCGCGACGCGGGTGCCCTCGGCGGACTCCCCCGCGGTCTGCTTGATGAACACGAGGTCGAGCTGACCCGCGTGCACCCGGCGGAGGAGCGGCGCGGACTGGTTCACCGTCAGCTCGAGGTTCACCTGCGGGTGCAGCCGGCGGAAGTCCCGCAGGATGCGCGGCAGCTGGGTGATCGCGAGGTCGTCCGCCGCACCGAAGCGGAGCCGGCCGCGGGTCGCGGCCCCGGAGAAGTAGGCGTCGGCGGTCGCGTGCGCGGCGAGGATCGAGCGGGCGAACCCGGCCATCGCGTCGCCGTTGTCGGTGAGCGCCACCCCGCGGGTGTCCCGGGCCACGAGGGTCCTCGCCACCGCGGTCTCGAGCCGACGCACGTGCTGCGAGACGGTCGGCTGGCTGATGCCGAGGCGCTGCCCGGCGAGCGTGAAGCTGCCGGTCTCTGCGACGGCGAGGAACGTGCGGAGCAGCACCGGGTCGAGCACGTGACCTCCTCCGGCGGACGGGCCGCCGCCATTCGACATCGCAATGGAGTGATAGCCACCATAGGGGTGTCGAATGGGCCCGCGCCACGTAGTTTCGAACGGGTACCGACTCCACCCCCGACGATCCGGAGCCCCACCACCGTGAGTGCGTCATCGACGACCCTCCCTCCACCCACCGAACCACTCCCGATCCAGGCCGAGCGTCCACCGTGGCGGCACACCCTCATCGCCCTGTCGGTCCCCAACTTCCGGCTGTTCACCGCAACCAACCTCGTGGCGATGACCGCGGGCTGGATGCAGCGGATCGCGCAGGACTGGCTCGTCCTGCAGCTCACCGGCTCCGTCGCGCAGGTCGGCATCACCGTCGCGTGCCAGTTCGCGCCGATGCTGTTCTTCGGGCTCTGGGGCGGGGTGCTCGTCGACCGGTTCTCGAAGCGCGCGCTCATGATGCTCACCCAGGGCGCCTTCGCGGTGCTCTCCGCACTGCTCGCCGTCCTGACCCTCACCGGCGTGGTCGAGGCGTGGCACATCTGGGTCATCGCGTTCCTGGTCGGGATGGTCACCGTCATCGACAACCCCGCGCGGCAGGTCTTCGTCACCGAGATCGTCGGGCACCAGCACCTGCGGAACGCGATCAGCGTCAACTCGAGCGTGTTCCAGCTCGGCGGGATGATCGGGCCCGCGCTGTCCGGAGCGCTGCTCGTCGCCGTCGGGGCGGGGTGGTCGTTCGGGGTGAACGCGATCGCCTGCGTCGCCGTGGTCGTGACGCTCGGGTTCCTCCGGACCTCGGAGCTCCACCGGACCCCGCCGATGCCGCGCGCCAAGGGACAGCTCGTCGAGGGCCTGCGCTACGCCGTCCGGAAGCCGACGATCCTGGTGCCGGTCGTGCTCATGGCGTTCTTCTCGGTGTTCGCCCTGACGATGCCGGTGCTGCTCTCGGCCTTCGCGTCCGAGGTCTACGACGTGGGCGCGGGCGGCTACGGGGTGTTCAACTCCGCGGTCGCGGTCGGAGCCCTCGCCGGGGCGCTGCTCTCGACCAGGCGCGCGACCGTGCGGCTGCGGACGATCGTCGGCGGGGTGTTCTGGACGGGCGTGCTGCTCGTCGTGAGCGGCTCGATCCCGGTGATCGCGCCGTTCACCGTGGCGCTCGTCGCGGTCGGGATGTCACAACTGCTGTTCATGACGGCGTCGAACTCGCTCGTGCAGCTGTCGTCGAACGTCGCGATCCGAGGCCGGGTGATGTCGCTCTACGTGCTCGTGCTGCTCGGCGGCCAGGCCGTGGGCGGGCCGGTCATGGGGCAGGTCGTCGACCACTTCGGCGCGCACGTCGGCATGGTGGTCGCCGGGGGCGTCCCCGCGGTGGCGGCGGTCGTCGCCGGCGTCGTGCTCGCACGGCGGGGCGGGCTGCACCTGGCGGTGCGGATGCGGCACCACGTGCCGCTGCCCGCGATCGAGGCGCGGTAGCGCGCGGTAGCGCACGCGGCCCGCGGCGCGCGGGGCGCGCGGCTGCGGGGCGCGCGGCTGCGGGGCGCGCGGCTGCGGGGCGCGCGGCGCTGGAGCACAACCGAAAGCACGTCGCGCCACGGGAACACGTGGCACGACGTGCTTTCCGTTGTGCGGGAGCGCACCGCACCACGCGAGGGACGGGAGGCACGGGCCGACCCCGCACCGCGCCTCCCGTCCGGCAACGGAACACGCGCAGGGGCGCGGCACAACCGAAAGCACGTCGCGCCACGGGAACACGTGGCACGACGTGCTTTCCCTTGTGCGGAAGCACGCCGCACCACGCGACGGACGGGAGGCACGGTGCCACCCCGCGCCGCGCCTCCCGTCCGGCGACGGAACACGCGCGGGGGCGCGGCACAACCGAAAGCACGTCGCGCCGCGGAAACACGTGGCACGACGTGCTTTCCCTTGTGCAGGAGCACGCCGCACCACGTAGCGGACGGGAGGCACGGGCCGACCCCGCACCGCGCCTCCCGTCCGGCAACGGAACACGCGCAGGGGCGCGGCACAACCGAAAGCACGTCGCGCCACGGGATCACGTGGCGCGACGTGCGTTCCGTTGTGCGGGAGCACGCCGCACCACGCGACGGACGGGAGGCACGGTGCGAGCCCGCACCGTGCCTCCCGTCCGTCAGCCGGTCGCGCCGGCCGCTCGCGTCAGTACGCGACGCCGAACCGCGCGCGGTGGTGCGCCGGGTGCTCGATCTCGTCGACGATCGCGATCGCGTAGTCCGCACCGGAGATGTCCGAGTTGCCCGCGGCGTCGGTGAGGAGCAGGTCGTCCGTGGTGCGGTAGGTGCCCCGACGCTCGCCGGGGTTGTACCCGCCGAAGGCCGCGGCCGGGCTCACGTAGAACCAGTCGACGTCGCCGGTGTACCCACCGGAGCGCAGGCGGTCGAGGATCTCACCGTGGCTCTTCGCCTCGCCCTTGAAGGCGTCGGGGAACTCGGCGGTCTCGTAGAGCGCCGGACCGCCCTCGGCGACGAGCAGCGAACCCGCACCACCGACGATGCCGAGCCGGGCGCCGGCAGCAGCCGCTGCGTCGACGAAGTGCTGGAACTTGTCCTTGAGCTCACTGCCGTCCGCCTGGACCGCGTGCAGCGAGACCACGACGACGTCGGCGTCCTTCGTGACGTCCGCCACGAACGACGGGTCGAAGGCATCGCCCTGCGCGAGGGTGAGCCCCTCGGCGGCGTCGAGCTTGGAGGTGTCGCGAGCGACGGCGGTGACGGCGAGACCGCGGGACAGGGCCTCGCGGACGATGGCGGAGCCGGCGTACCCGGTGCCGCCGAAGACGACGATGTTGGTCATGAGAGTCCTTCCGTGACTGGTGCGACCGACGGTACTCGCGTTACTCTCTTCTGGGAAGTAGGCACCTCACAGTGCGTAACGGAGGTCGGGATGTCAGCACTCGAGTACAGCCCCTACGCGGCGGACTGCCCCTCGCGGCAGCTGCTCGACCGCATCGGCGACCGGTGGAGCGTGCTGGTGATCGGGTCGCTCGTCGACGGACCGCAGCGCTACTCCGCCGTCGCGAACCGGGTGCAGGGGGTGTCGCAGAAGATGCTCACGCAGACGCTGCGCGCGCTCGAGCGGGACGGACTGGTGACACGCACGGTCTTCCCCGAGATCCCGCCGCGGGTCGAGTACGAGCTCACCGAGCGGGGTCGCTCGCTGCGCGCGGTGCTGGCGCCGCTCGAGGACTGGGCGACGTCGCACATGGCGGACGTGCAGGACTCGCGCGACGTGTACGACGCGCGCTGAGCGCGTCGCCGTGTGGCGCTGTACCGCGCAGCACCGGGACCCGCACGGCACCGGTGCGGCGTCACGCGGCGCCGCGGACACGCGCGGCCGACCGCCGCTGACCGTCCGCAGGAAGACCCGGGAACCGGCGGTGGTTGCCTGGACACATGCGATCGATCGTCTACACGAAGCCCGGTGACAGCAGCGTCCTCGACCTGGTCGAGCGGGAGGTCCCCCAGCCCGGCCCCGGCGAGGTCCGCGTCCGCGTGGTCGTCTCCGGTGTGAACCCCACCGACTGGAAGGCCCGCGCCGGCGGTACCTACGGCGACGGCCTGCCCTTCCCCGAGATCACCCCGAACCAGGACGGCGCCGGCGTGGTCGACGCCGTCGGCGAGGGCGTCGAGACCCTGCACGAGGGCGACCGCGTGTGGCTGTACATGGCAGCCGCCAGCCGTCCCACCGGCACCGCGCAGGAGTACACCGTCGTCCCGGCAGCGCGCGCGGTCGTGCTGCCCGAGGGCACGAGCTTCGACGTCGGTGCCTCGCTCGGTGTCCCGGCGATGACCGCCCACCGCGCACTCACCACCCACGAGGACGGTCCGGACCGCCTGACCCCCGGTGCGCTCGAGGGCCGCACGGTCCTGGTCGCCGGTGGCGCCGGGGCGGTGGGGCACGCCGCGATCCAGCTCGCCCGGTGGGCCGGCGCGACCGTGATCAGCACGATCAGTTCCGACGAGAAGGCTGCCCTGGCGACCGCCGCCGGCGCGCACCACACCGTGAACTACCGCGACGAGGACGCCGCCGCGCGCATCCACGAGATCGCCCCGGACGGCGTCGACATCGTCGTGGAGGTCTCGATCCCGCAGAACGCCCAGCTCGTCGCCGACGTCCTGGCGAACCACGGCGTCGTGTCGATCTACGCGAACAACGGTGGCGACGACGCGACGCTGCCGATCCGTCCGAACATGTCGGTCAACGCGCGCTACCAGTTCCTGCTGCTGTACACGATCGGCGACCGAGCCCTGGCCGCCGCCGCCGAGGACGTCACCGCCGCGCTGCGCGCCGACGTCCTGCCCGTCGGCGAGGACGCCGGCCTCCCCCTGACGCGCTTCGCACTCGAGGACACCGCGGCCGCGCACGACGCCGTCGAGGGCGACGCGGTCGGGAAGGTCCTGATCGACGTCGCGTCCGAGTAGGGCCGGTCACCGACGCGACCGGGTGACGGACGGGAGGCGCGACCCGCGTCCGGACGCCGCGTCACCGAGTCGACCCGGTGACGGCCGGGAGGCGCGTGGCGGATCCGCCCCGCGCCTCCCGGCCGTCCCGCGCCCACCTGGTACACAGGACCCATGACCGACGTCTCGACGCCCGCGCCCGGAACCAGAGCACTCGTCCTCGGGGGTGGCGGCGTCGCCGGCATCGCGTGGGAGGTCGGGGTCCTCTCCGCCCTGCAGGACGCCGGGGTCGACCTCGATGCAGCGGACCTCGTCGTCGGGACGAGCGCCGGCAGCGTCGTCGGGTCGTTCGTCCGCGCCGGCGCCGTGGGCCAGGCGTACGAGCAGCAGCACGCGCCGCTACCGAGCACCTACGTCGAGCCGGAGCGGATCGCCGGCGAGGACTTCCAGGACCGCCTGCTGCAGGTGCTCGCGGGCGCGACCTCGGAGCAGGACGCCCGCGCGCGGCTCGGCGCCGTGGCGCAGCAGGTCGTCACCGGGCAGTCCGACGACGAGCGCACCGCGACCTTCACCGAGACCCTGCCGTCGACCGACTGGCCGGCGGAGCGGCTCGCGCTGACGACGATCGACGCCCTCGACGGGGCGTTCCGGGTGCTGACCGCGGAGTCGGGCGTGCCGCTCCCCCGCGCCGTGGCCGCGAGCTGCTCCGTGCCGTTCGTGTGGTCTCCCGTGCACATCGACGGCGTCCCGCACTACGACGGTGGCCTCCGCTCGGCCACCAACGCGGACGTCGCCGCCGGGTACGAGCGCGTGCTCGTCGTCGCGTGCGGGCCGGAGGGACCGTCGCCGCTCGGGCCGTGGCTCGACCTGGCGGTGGAGTCCCTGCGGGCCGGCGGCAGCTCGGTCGAGACGATCGTGGCGGACAGCGGGGCGCAGCACGCGTTCGGGGACAACTCGTTGTCGCTGTCGACGCAGGCGCCCTCGGCGACCGAGGGTCGTCGGCAGGGCGAGGCGGCGGCGGAGGCGATCGCGGCGTTCTGGGCCTGAGCCGTCGACGGTCGGCCGACGCGGTCGCCCCGGGCGGCGCGGATGGCGCGGATGGCGCGGCCGGCCGTCAGGTCTCGAGCGCGCCGTTCCCGACACCACACGCGTCGATCGACGGGTGCGGTGTCGCACGATGCACACGCACCAGGTGCGGTCGCATGCTCCGACGTTGCACGCGTCGATCGACGCGTGCAACGTCGCGAGGACGGGCGGCAGCCGTCAGACGAACGCGGCCTCGCCCGTGATCGCCCGGCCCACGATGAGCGTGTTCACCTCGCGCGTCCCCTCGTACGAGTAGATCGCCTCGGCGTCGGAGAAGAACCGCGCGACACCCTTGTCGAGGACGATGCCGTTGCCGCCCTGGACCTCGCGGCACCAGCCGACGGTCTCGCGCATCTTCGCCGTCGCGAACGCCTTCGCCATCGCGGAGTGCTCGTCGCCGCCGATCCCCTGGTCCTGCATCGCCGAGGCCTGCGTGCACAGCGCGATCGACGCGGTGATGTTCATCAGGGACCGCACGAGCAGGTCCTGCACCATCTGGTGCGCGGCGATCGGCTTGCCGAACTGCACGCGCTCGCGGGCGTAGGCGAGCGCTGCCTCGTAGGCACCGATCGCGATGCCGACGGCTTGCCAGGCGACCTCCGTACGGGTGAGCCGGAGCACCGCCGCCGTGGTGCGGAACGAGTCCGCGCGCTGGAGTCGGCGCGACTCGGGCACCCGGACGCCGTCGAGCACGATGTCGGCGTTCTGCACGGTGCGCAGCGCGATCTTGTCCTCGATCTTGGTGGCGGTGAAGCCCGGCGTGTCCGTGGTGACGAGGAAGCCCTTGACCTGCTGGTCGGCGACGTCCTTCGCCCAGATCACGACGACGTCCGCGAAGGTCGCGTTGCCGATCCACCGCTTCTCGCCGTCCAGCACCCAGGTGTCGCCCTCGCGCCGCGCCGTGGTGCGGAGCCCTCGCGCCGAGTCACTGCCCGACAGCGGCTCGGTGAGCCCGAACGCGCCGACGACCTCGCCGCGAGCCATCCGCGGCAGCCACTCCTGCTGCTGCTCGTCGCTGCCGCCGACGGCGATCGAGTTCATCGCGAGGCCGGACTGCACCCCGATGAACGTGGAGACGCCGGCGTCGATGCGACCGAGTTCGAGCGCCGCCCACCCGCGGTACACGGCCGAGTTCTCGAAGTGCCGCACGAGCGGGATGCCCGGGCCGTACATGCCGAGCTCGGCGAGCGGCGCGATGGTCTGCACCGGGAACTCCGCACGGGCCCAGTACTGGTCGGCGATCGGACGGACCTCGGCCTCGAGGTACGCACGCAGCTGCCCGAGCGACTCCCGCTCACGGGCCGTGAGCCCCTCCTGGAACCGGTAGAAGTCGGACTCGAGCAGAGGCGTGTCGGTGATCGACGTTGACATGGCACCAACGATGCATCATTCTCGAAAACGTTGCAAGATCGGCATCGGCACTCAGGGGGAACGGTGAGGAACGAACCACTCGGCACGCTCGGGTCGACGCTCGTCCCGAGCGCGCTCGCGGCCAGACTGGAGGCCCACGGCGACTCCCAGCGCGCGTTCCGGTCGGCGCGACGTGCGTTCATCGACGGAGCGCGCATCGACATGGGCTCGCTCGCATCGTCGCTCGGTGTCGACCGCACCTCGCTGTTCCGGTGGGTCGGCAACCGCGACCAGTTGCTCTCGGAGATCCTGTGGTCGCTCGCCGTACCGACGTTGGACGCCGCGGGGCGGGCGGCGGCCCCGTCCGGCGCGGCGCGGATCGTCGACGTGCTCGACCGCTTCACGGCGGACCTCATCCGCGCGCCGTACTTCCGCGCCTTCCTGACCCGCGAACCGAGCCGCGCCCTGCGCCTGCTCACGACGACCGACAGCGACGTGCAGCGCCGGTTCGTCGCCGTCGTGACCTCCGTCATCGCGACGGAACAGGAGGCCGGGGCGTTCGACCCGGCACCGCTGTCCGCTGAGGAGCTCGCACGGCTGCTGGTCCGCGTGTCGGAGTCGTTCACCTACGCGGACCTGATCTCCGGCGACGACCCCGATCCCGTCCGGGCGAGGACGACGTTCGCGTACATCCTCCGCCCGTGACGGCCGGGGCCCGTCGCCGTCCGGTCACTTCTGCGCGGCGAGCTCCAGGTTGATGTCGTCCGGGTCCTGCACCGAGAGGATGACCATGCCGGCGTCCCCGAGGTCGGTGACCTCGCCGTGCTCGATGCCGGCGGCGTCGAGGCGTTCGGCAGCAGCGTGCAGTTCGTCGACGGAACCCACGACGAAGCTCACGTGGTCGAGGCCGACGGTGTCAGGGTCGAAGCGCTGTCCGCTCGGCGCGACCGGACGCAGCCCGAAGAGCTGGTCGCCGACCGGGAAGATCGCGCCGCCGTAGAGCCGCTCACGGTCCTCGGTGATGCCGGGCTCGTCGGCGTGCTCGCTGAAGTCCATTGCCGGTGCCGTACCGAGCAGCTGCTCGTAGAAGGCCTTGCTGCGGTGGATGTCGGTGACGGTGACCCGCACGTGGGCGAGGCCGAGGGGCTTGACGATCTGTTCGCTCATGCACCCGAGCCAACGCCGGAGGGCTGAGCGACACCGGGCAGCGTGCGGCTACCGGCCAGCCCGGCGCACCCGGTCGGTCAGGCGTCCGACGGTCGCGGCGCCGCGAGCTCGAGGTTGATGTCGTCCGGGTCCTGCAGCGACAGGATGACGAGTCCGAACGGTTCGAGGTCCGTCACCGCCCCGTGCACGATGCCCGCCGCGTCGAGCCGTTCGACGGCGCGGTGGAGGTCGTCCACGGACCGGACCCGGAGGCTGAGGTGGTCGAGGCCCACCCGGTCGGGGTCGAAGCGGTCCCCCGCGGGAGCGACCGGTCGGAGCCCGAGCGTCTGCCCGTGGAACGTGAACGAGCACCCGCCGTACGTCCGCCAGGGGTCGTCGTGGATCGTGGGGTCGTCGATCTCGTCGCTGAAGTCGCTCCCGGGGGCCGTGCCGAACAGCTGTGCGTAGAACGCCTTGCTCCGTCGGATGTCCGTCACGGTCAACCGGACGTGCGCGAACCCCTGCGGATCGACGATGCCGCCGTCGGCCGTCCTCACCGGAAGCCCGCGGTGTCGAGGACGTGCCGAGGGAGCCCTCGGCCCGTGCAGCGATCTCGACGTCGGACGCCTCGGAAGACATCGCGCACGTGGTCGCCGCAGCCGGTCCACGAGGTCTTGCCGCACACCGGGCACTGGACGGACTCGCACATGCGTTCGACGGTACGCAGCGCGGCTGCCGGACGGTACGGCGCGCCGTCCCCCGCGCGTCCGACGGTCCGGAAGGCGCACGGATTGCCTCTCGCATCGAACCACGAATGCGACATCGAACCAGCGCCCGGTGCTGGTTCGATGTCGCTTCCGTGGTTCGACTCCCGCCGCACGCGCGTCGGGCGGCCCGGTCGAGCCGCCCGACACCGGTCAGATCAGCGCGTCGGTGAGGTGGTTCGGCGTGCCGAAGCGGTGCGCCGTGATCGACACCGCCTGCTCGCGGAGGAACGGGAGCAGCTCGATCCGCCCGGCCTCGGTCACGGTCTCCCCGTACACGGCGACGTCCGGACGGCCACCGATCGCGGTCGTCAGCGCCGCGGTGTCGCCGCCGACGAGCCGCACGCGGGTGGACTCGCCACGCTCGACGCGCTTCGCGAAGGCCTCGTCGGACTGCCCCTCGGCGACGGACCGGACGTTCGGGAGGGCGCGGACGGCCGATGCGACGACCGACGGCAGCGCGGCCACCGACGAGACGTCGATCGTCGTCCCGGCGCGGACCGCCGCGGCCACGACACGCACGAGGTCGGCGACCGCGGGCTCCTCCGCCGACGCCAGGCGGACGTGGACTCCGGGGTACGGCAGGTACCGCGCGATGTTCCGCTCGGCCGAGAGCGCCGAGACGTCGACCGCTGCACCGAAGAGCGACGACCAGGCCTGCTCGTCGGACGCGGCGGCCCGCTCGAGCGACCCCGACGTGACCCCGGCTGCGCTGAGGAACGAGCGCACGGGGGCGGACGTCGCCCCACCGGCCGACGCCGGTGCCGGCGACCACGAACCGAGCCCGAGCAGGTAGTTCAGCCCGCCCGCCTTGGTGCCGGCTCCGACGGCGGACTTCTTCCACCCGCCGAAGGGCTGCCGCCGCACGATGGCACCGGTGATCCCGCGGTTCACGTAGAGGTTGCCCGCCTCGATCCGGTCGAGCCACGTGCCGATCTCGGACGCGTCGAGCGAGTGCAGTCCCGAGGTCAGGCCGTAGTCGACCTCGTTCACGATGTCGATCGCCTCGTCGAGGGTCTTCGCGGTCATGATGCCGAGGATCGGGCCGAAGTACTCGGTGCGGTGGAACGCCGACCCACGCCGGACGCCGTCGCGGACACCGGGGCTCCACAGCTTGCCGGTGTCGTCGAGGCGCTTCGGTGCGATCGCCCACGACTCCCCCGAGCCGAGCGTCGTCAGGCCCTCGAGCAGCTTGCCGGCGGCGGGCTCGATGATCGGCCCCATCTGCGTCGTCGGGTCGGTCGGGTACCCGACGGTGAGCGAGGACACGGCGTCGAGGAGCTGCGAGCGGAAGCGGCGCGACGACGCGACGGACCCGACGAGCACGACGAGCGAGGCGGCGGAGCACTTCTGCCCGGCGTGCCCGAAGGCGGAGGCGACGACGTCCTTGACCGCGAGGTCGAGGTCGGCGGACGGGGTGACGATGATCGCGTTCTTGCCCGACGTCTCCGCGAGCAGCGGCAGGTCCGGACGGAACGACCGGAACAACTCGGCCGTCTCGTACGCGCCGGTGAGGATCACCCGGTCGACCTGGGGAGCAGCGACGAGCTGCTTGCCGAGGTCGTCCTCGGCCACCTGGACGAAGGCGAGCACGTCGGCAGGGACGCCGTGGGCGTCGAGCGCGGTCTCGATGACCGTCGCCAGCACGG
This sequence comes from Curtobacterium sp. ODYSSEY 48 V2, assembly GCF_023712625.1. Lineage (NCBI taxonomy): Bacteria > Bacillati > Actinomycetota > Actinomycetes > Micrococcales > Microbacteriaceae > Curtobacterium > Curtobacterium sp. ODYSSEY 48 V2. The sequence goes on along the minus strand of NZ_JAMAXX010000004.1, from coordinate 65,342 downwards.
CACCGCAGCGCTCGGCCGGCGGCGCGGGCTTCAGCACGACGGCCGAGCCGGCAGCGAGGGCGGCCAGGGTGGAGCCGGCCGGGATCGCGACGGGGAAGTTCCACGGCGGCGTGACCAGCGTCAGCGCGGCCGGCGAGAAGGACGCGCCGTCGACGTCGTCGAGCTGTGCGGCGAGCTCGCCGTAGAAGTGCGCGAAGTCGATCGCCTCGGACACCTCGACGTCGGCCTGGTCGATCGTCTTGCCGGCCTCGGCCGCCATGACCTCGACGAGGGCGGCGCGGTTCGCCTCCAGCGCGTCGCCGACGGCGTGGAGCACCGCGCCGCGCGCAGCACCGGACCACGAGCCCCACTCGGTCCCGGCGGCGCGGACGCGACCCAGGACGGTCTCGAGCTGCTCGGCGGAGGTGAGCCGGGCCTCCTGGACGGCGCGTTCCCCGAGCGTCGACGTGGCGACGCGCGACGTGATCGCCGCACCCCACTCGCGGACCGTCGCGACCGACGGGTCGCTGTCCGGCGTGTTCTCGAAGTGACCGGGGCGGGGCCGCTCGACCGCCGCGTACCGGTCGCCGACGCGGTGCGGCGCCGGGGCGTCCAGGCCGCCGGGCTGCGAGAGCGGGGCCAGGGAGTCGCGGAACCGTGCTTCCTCGCGGGCGAAGAGCGCGGGCGACGACGCCAGCGAGAAGACCGCCGACATGAAGTTCTCCTGCGACGCGCCTTCCTCGAGCCGTCGGATCAGGTAGGCGATCGCCACGTCGAACTCGCCCGGGTGGACGACCGGCGTGTAGAGCAGCAGCGAGCCGACCGTGCGACGGACCGCCTCGGCCTGCCCCTGCGCCATGCCGAGCAGCATCTCGAACTCGATGCCGTCACGGACGCCGCGCTCCCCGGCGAGCAGCCAGGCGTGCGCGACGTCGAACAGGTTGTGCCCGGCGACGCCGACGCGCACGTTCGCGATGCGCTCGGGCGTGAGGGCCCAGTCGAGCACGCGCTTGTAGTTGGTGTCCGAGTCCTGCTTCGTGTGCCAGGTGGCGAGCGGCCACCCGTGCACCGAGGCCTCGACCTGCTCCATCGGCAGGTTCGCGCCCTTGACGAGGCGGACCTTGATGTCGGCACCGCCGCGGGCACGACGAGCGGCCGACCACTCCTGCAGGTGCTGCATCGCGGCGAGCGCGTCCGGCAGGTACGCCTGGAGCACGATGCCGGCTTCGAGGTCGGTGAACTCCGGCTCGTCGAGGAGCTTCGTGAAGACCGCGATCGTCAGGTCGAGGTCCTTGTACTCCTCCATGTCGAGGTTGATGAACTTGCGCGGCGAGCTCTGCACGGCGCGACGGAAGAGCGGGCGGAGCTTCGCGATGATGTCCTCGACGGCGTGGTCGAACGCCCACGGCGAGTGCGGGTGCACGGTCGACGAGACCTTGATCGAGACGTAGTCGACGTCGTCACGGGCGAGGAGCCGCTGCGTGCCCTGGAGCCGGCGCGAGGCCTCCTTCTCACCGAGCACCGCCTCGCCGAGCAGGTTCACGTTCAGTCGGACGCCGTCGCGCTTGATCTTCGCGATCGCCGGCCCCAGCTTGGCGTCGGTCGCGTCGACGATGAGGTGTCCGACCATCTCGCGGAGCACCCGCCGCGCGATCGGGACGACGACACCGGGCAGCACCGGGGCCATGCCACCGCCGAGCCGGACGAGCCCGCGGAGCGCGGCGGGCAGGAACCCCGGCGCACCGGGCGCGATCTGCCGGAGCTTCCGGGCGGCCACCCCGAGGTCCTCGGGCCGGACGACGCCGTCGACGAACCCGACCGCGAAGTCGAGCCCGGCCGGGTCGGCGAGGACGCCTGCGAGCTGCTTCGCCGAGCCGTCGACCGGGTAGGTCTCGGCCTCGGCCAACCACTGGCGGACGAGGGCGACGGACTGGTCCGCCAGGTCGTCGTGCGGGGTCGGTGCGGCTTCGGCGTCGCGTGCCTGGAGGTCGGTCATGGGTTCAGTGTGGAGTTCGAGAAGCGTAAGCGGAAGCAACTCCTGCTGATGCGTACCGTGCAGGACAGCTACTGTTTCTGCATGCTCGATGTCCGTCGTCTCGTCCTCCTCCGGGAGCTCTCGATCCGGGGCACCGTGGCAGCCGTCGCGGAGGCCCTCAACTTCACGCCGTCCGCGGTGTCGCAACAGCTCGCCGTGCTCGAGCGTGAGGCCGGCGTGCCCCTGCTCCGCAAGGTCGGCCGTCGCCTGCAGCTCACCCCGCAGGCCGAGGTGCTCGTGCAGGCCGCCGGGCACGTGCTCGACGTGCTCGACCAGGCGCAGGCGCAGGTGGAGTCGTCGCTCCCCACGGTGCAGGGACGGGTCCGCGTGGCGGTGTTCCAGTCGGCCGCCCTCGCCCTCATGCCGAACGCGCTGCACGAGATGGCCGTCGCGCACCCGGACGTGCGCATCGAGATGGTCCAGCGCGAGCCCGAGACGGCACTGCACGAGACGTGGGCCCGCGAGTTCGACATGGTGATCGCCGAGCAGTACCCGGCACACACCGCGCCGCACCTGTCCGGGCTGCACCGGTCGGACCTGACGACGGACGAGGTGCGCCTCGCGCTGCCGCCGGTCGACACGGCCCTGGCGCCGGTGTCGTCCATCGAGGACGCCGAGGCGATGCCGTGGGTGATGGAGCCCCGCGGAACGGCGTCGCGGCACTTCGCCGAGCAGGTCTGCCGCCGGTGGGGCTTCGAGCCCGACGTGCGGTACGAGACCGCCGACCTGCAGACCCAGATCCGCCTGGTCGAGTCCGGGAACGCCGTCAGCCTCATGCCCGACCTGATGTGGACGGGTCGGACCACCACGTGCCGGCTCGTCGACCTGCCCGATCGTCCGCGACGGACGATCTTCACCGTGGTCCGCGCCGCAGGGTCGTCCTCCCCGGCGGTCCGTGCGCTCCGCGACGCCCTCGAACGCGCGGCGGCGTCCGTGCACCGCTGACCCGCAGCCTCCCGTCCGCCCCGTCACGCCGTGGCCGGCCGGGAGGCTCCTCCCGCGGCCCCGCCGTGTCCCTCGCGGACACGACGGGGCCGCTCCACGTCCACGGGGACACGGGCCGTCGGCTGCCCGTCCCACCGGGGCACGCGTCGGTAGCGTGGGCCGCATGCCCACGCTGCTGCACATCGACTCCTCCGCCGACCTCGCCCACTCGCGTTCGCGCGCCCTGACCGCCGCGTTCGCGGACGCCTGGCGCGCCCGCGGCCCGGAGTACACGGTGGTGCGCCGGGACCTGCACGTCGACCAGCTCCCGCACCTCGAGACCTCGGCACTGCACTGGGCAGCGTCCGACCGCACCGCCGAGGAGTCCGTCGCGCCCGAGGCCGAGGCACTCCGCCAGGAGGTCATCGACGAGCTCCTCGCCGCGGACGCCGTCGTCGTCGGGGCGCCGCTGTACAACTACACGGTGCCGTCGACCCTCAAGGCCTGGATCGACCGGGTCCACGTGCCCGGGGTCCTCGCCGGCGACGTCCAGCCGCTCGCCGGTCGGCCGGTCGTGACGGTCGTCAGCCGCGGCGCCACCTACGACGCCGGCTCCCCGACCGAGACCTGGGACCACGGCTCGCCCGTGCTGCACCTGATCCTCGGGACGGCGCTCGGCATGAAGCTGTACCCGGTGACCGTCAGCGCCACCCTCGCGGACCGGATCCCGGACCTCGCACCGCTCGCCGAGCACGCGTCGGCCGAGTTCGCCGACGCCCGGACCACGCTCGAACGACTCGCCGCGACGGTCGTCTGAGCCGGACCGGAGGCAGCCGGACCGGCGTCAGCCGGACCGATCTCAGTCTCGCCGGATCTCGTCCGCCCGGCCGAGCAGGTCCGCGTGGAAGGCCGTCTGCGTCAGCGCGCTCGCGAGCAGGAACCCCGTCATCGAGTCGATCCCCCCGCTGAACGGCACGCGCGAGGCGACCTCGAACAGGGTCGGGGACGTCAGGGTGTCGAGCGCCGCGGCGACGTGGTGCGAACGCTCCGCTCGGTGCCGGGCGAGCGTCCGGGCACGCGTGACGACGTCGCGGAAGCGGTACTCGTGCCCCGGACAGACCTCGAGGTCGCCGTACCCGTCGAGCCGTGCGAGGGAGGACAGGAGGTCGCCGAGCGGGTTCGTGGTCGTCCGGCCGCCGAGTCCGATCCCGGAGTTGATGCGCGGCAGCACGTGGTCGCCGGTGAAGAGCAGCCCGTCGCCCTCGTCGACGAGGCACAGGTGCCCGGCGGTGTGCCCCGGTGTCCACAGCGCCCGGACCTCGCGCCCGGGGATCGGCAGCACGTCGCCGTCCGCCACGAGCAGGTCCGCGAAGGGCTCGACCGCGCGACCGAGGCCGATCCGTCGTCCGCTCCCCCACGCGGCGACCACGCCGGCGACCAGCTCCGCGGGCAGCCCCCACCCGGCGATGTCGGCGTCGTTCGCGGCGGCGTCCTCGCGCTCCCGCCGCAGGGCCTCGACCTCGAGCCGGTGCATCGCGATCCGAGCCCCGCTCGCACGCCGGAGCGCGGCGGCAGCACCGAGGTGGTCGGCGTGCAGGTGCGTCACGACGACGAGTCCGACCTGGTCGACCGAGCGCCCGATCGCCGCGAGACCGGCGCGGAGCACTGCGAGCTCGTCGTCCTCCGCCCAGCCGGGGTCGATCACGGCGAGGGTCCCGTCGGTCCCCTCCACCACGTAGGACAGGGTCGCGTCCGGCACGCCCCCGCGGAACGGCACCGCGAGGGTCCAGACGCCGGGGCGCACCTGCTCGACGGGCGGCAGGACGCCGTCGCGGAGCGCGGCGGCCTGCACGGGGCTGATCGGTTCCGGTGCCGGCGCTGCCGGCGGGGGCACGGTCGTCACGCGACCACCATAGTGACGACGCCCGCGCGCCGGGGTGGGCCGTGCCTCCCGGTCGGGACCCGTGCGCGTCGCGACGGACGGACGGCGCCGAGCCGAGCCTCCCGTCCGCCGGAGCGACCGCGAGTAGACAGGCCACATGGAGATCGCACCGATGCTCGCCAAGGCCGTCGCCACCGTGCCCGACCCCGACAGCGTCCGCGGCGGACTGCGGTACGAGCCGAAGTGGGACGGCTTCCGGGGGATCGTGACGGTCGACGGCGACGACGTCACCATCGGCAGCCGCGGGGCGAAGCCGCTCACCCGGTACTTCCCGGAGCTCGTGGAGGCCTTCCGCGCGCAGTTCGGCGGACGCGGCCACCCCGTCGTGCTCGACGGCGAGGTGGTCCTGCGGAGCGGTGAGCGGGGCGCCGAGCACCTGGACTGGGAGGCCCTCTCCCAGCGGATCCACCCCGCGGAGTCGCGCATCCGCACGCTGAGCGTCGAGACCCCCGCACAGTTCGTCGCGTTCGACCTCCTCGCCGTCGACGGGACGGAACTGCTGGACCTGCCGTTCGACGAGCGGCGCGCACAGCTGGAGGCACTCGCCGACGGCATGACCGACCCGCTGTTCGTCACCCGCACCACGCTCGACGTCGACCTCGCCCGCGAGTGGCTGACCACGTTCGAGGGCGCCGGCCTGGACGGCGTCGTGGCCAAGCCCCGGGCGAAGGCGTACGAGCCGAACAAGCGCACCATGCTCAAGGTGAAGCACCACCGGACCGCCGACGTCGTCGCGATCGGGTACCGCGTGCACAAGAGCGGCAGCGGCGTCGGCTCGCTGCTCGTCGGGCTGTACGACGCGGACGGTGACCTCCGCCAGGTCGGCGGCGTCTCCGCCTTCACCGACCGCCGGCGGCAGCAGCTGGTGGAGGAGCTCGAGCCCGTCGTGCTCCGCGATGCGGACGGGAGGCCCGTCACCGGTGACGGGGAACGGTCGCGGTTCTCGTCGAGTCGCGACACCTCGTTCGTCCGGCTCGCGCCGGAACGCGTGCTCGAGGTGCGGTACGACCAGATGGAGGGCGACCGGTTCCGGCACACGGTGCAGTTCGAGCGGTGGCGGCCCGACCGCGACGCCCGGTCGTGCGGGTTCGATCAGCTCGATGTCCCATCTGCGTACGACCTGCGCGACGTGTTGTCCTAGCGCTTGCACCGGCCGCCGCGCGTCAATATGCTCGCAGTAGTTAGGCTAACTAGTGACTTCCGGACGGGGATCCGGGGGCGCGGTGGAGACGGGAGCGGGACATGATCATCGACGGCATCAGCGACGCCAACCGAGGCACCTGGTCCCGCCTGACGCGACTGCACACGGCGAGCGTCACGCTGCCGATGCACACCAGCCGGGTCGCGAAGCCCGAGCACCGCGCCGAGGACGTCGCCGCGGCCTGAGCCGGCCCGGTCAGGGCCGGTCCGTCTCGCACGGTCCGTTCCGCGCTTCAGGCCTTCTTGGCCCGGGACGGCTGCACGCGCGGCGGCTCCCCCGGCATCTTCGGGAAGTCGGGCGGGAACGGCAGCTCGCCGAGCCCGGACGCCAGGTCCCGTTCCCACCACCCGAGCAACGGAGCGATGTCCCCCGGCTCCGCGTGCATCGACTCCCACGGATCGCCGAGGGTCCGCAGCCGTTCCGGGACGGCGATCACCGTCAGGGTCGTCGGGTCCACGCTGTCGAGCTCGTCCCAGGTGATCGGCGTCGAGACGCTCGCATGTGCCAGGGCTCGCGGGCTGTAGGCGCCGGCCATCGTGCGGTCGCGGTTCGCCTGGTTGAAGTCGACGAAGACGCGCTGCCCGCGTTCCTCCTTCCACCACGCCGTCGTCACACGGTCGGGCATCCGCCGCTCGAGCTCCCGCGCCGCCGCGATCACCGCGTGACGGACGTCGAGGAAGTCGTGCTCGGGCCGGATCGGTGCGAACACGTGCAGGCCGCGGTTGCCGCTGGTCTTGATCCACGCCGTGAGCCCGACCTCGTCGAGCACCTTCCGGAGTTCGTGCGCGACCGGCACCGTGTCGTGGAAGTCGGTGCCCGGCTGCGGGTCGAGGTCGATGCGCAGCTGGTCGGGGTGGTCGGAGTCCTCGGCGCGGCTCGCCCACGGGTGGAACACGACGGTGTTCATCTGCGCTGCCCACACCGCGACCGCCGGCTCGTCGACCACGAGCTGCGGGTGTGACCGGCCGCTCGGGTAGGTGACGACGACGTCGCGCACGTACTCGGGAGCACCCTTCGGCGGGTTCTTCGAGAAGAACGAGTCCCCGTCGATGCCCGACCCGAACCGCTGCAGCGAGATCGGTCGGTCCCCGTTGGCCCGGACGAAGGGCTCCCCGACGGCGACCAGGTACTCGGCGAGGTCGAGCTTCGTGATCCCGACCTCGGGGAAGAGCACGCGGGACGGGCTGCTGATCCGCACCTCCCGGTCGCCGTCCGGACCCGGGACCGTCAGCGTCGTCGCCTCGCTCGCCATGCAGCGGACCGTACACGGCCGGCGCTCCGGGCGCCCCCGGCCCCGGCCTGCCCTCGGCCCCGCCCTCCCCGCCCTCCCCGCCGAGCGGGCCAGATCTGTCACGCTCACCGCCGTCGGCCGACGAGTTCCGCCCGCTCGGCGCACCACGCGCGGCGTGTCCTGCCCGCTCAGGCGCGGCTGCGGAGGGCCGGCGAGCGGCACGGCAACGGGCGTGGAGCGTCGACCGAGCGACGCCGGGCACGATGGACCGGTGACGGCGTACCTCGGGGTGGACCTGGCGTGGGGCCTCGGCAGCGACCGGAAGCCCGCGAACGAGACCGGTCTCGTCGCGATGGCCGACGACGGCACGATCACGGACGCCGGGTGGGCCCGCGGGGTCGACGCCGTGACGGACTGGATCGCGGCGCACCTCGGGCGACGGACCCTGGTCGCTGTCGACGCCTCGCTCGTGGTGACGAACCCGAGCGGCATCCGCGAGGCCGAGCGGCAGGTCGGGCAACGCTACGGCCGGTGGAAGGTCGCGGCGAACCCGACGAACCTCGCCTCGGCGGCGAGCGCCGGGGCACGGCTGCTCGACCGGCTGACGGACCTCGGGATCGGCTACGTCAGCGACACCGCGGCGATGCGGGAGCGCACCGAGCCGGCGGCGTTCGAGTGCTACCCGTACACGACCCTCGTGGGGGTCGAGGAGCTCGGCTACGACGACGAGCGTCCGCGCTACAAGCGCCTCGACCTGAAGCTCCCGGCCGCCGTCGCCCGACAGCGGCGCGCGGAGGCGTTCGACGACCTGGTGCACCGGCTGCGCACGACCCCGCTCGACCCGCCGCTGCTGCTGGACTCCCATCCCCTGACGGCCGGGCTCGCCGACCCGTCGGTGCTGCACGGGCCGACACACAAGCACCGGGAGGACCTGCTCGACGGAGCCCTGTGCGCCTGGACCGCCGCGTTCTGGGAGCGGCACGGCGACGAACGGGTGCAGGTGCTGGGAGGTGACCCGGGCCTCCCGTCCGACCCACCGGACGAGGCGGGCCGCAAGCCCGTCGTGGTGGCACCCGCGCGTGGGTCGCAGCGGCGGCCGCGCGGCTAGGCTCGACGCCGTGAGCACCACGAGCGAACCCCTGCGCATCGGGCTGGTGTCGCTGCACACCTCCCCCGGCGACGAGCCCGGCTCCGGCGAGGTCGGCGGCATGAACGTCGTGGTCCGACACCAGGCCGAGGCCCTGGCCGACCGCGGCCACCAGGTGGAGATCATCACGCGGCGGTCGGCGCCCACGCAGCCGGACAGCGTCTCGCTCGTGCCGGGCGTGTGCCTGCGGTTCCTGTCCGCCGGGCCAGCGGAGCCGGTGCCGAAGGGCGAGCACGACGCGTTCATCGAGCCGTTCCGGGCGGGCCTCGAGGAACTCGGCCCCTACGACGTGCTGCACTCGCACCACTGGTTCTCCGGCGTCGCCGCCCTGCCCGTCGCCCGCGAGCGGGGCATCCCGCACGTGCAGTCCTTCCACTCCATCGCGGCCGAGTCGGACACTCCCCTGTCCGAGGGCGAGCGTCCCGAGTCCGCTGGCCGTCCCGCAGGTGAGCGGATGCTGGCGCGCGACTCCGACGCCGTCGTCGTCGTGTCGTCCGCCGAGGCGTCGACCGTCCGCACGCGTCTCGGCGGCGACGAGTCGCGGACGTGGATCGTCCCGCCGGGCGTCGACGGGTCCGTCTTCCGCCCCGCCGGCGCCGGCGCGCGCCGTGCGGAGACGCCCTACGTCGTCGCGGCGGCACGCGTGCAGCCGCTGAAGGGGCTCGACCTGGCGATCGAGGCGGTCGCGGGCATCGGCGAGGAGGTCCGCCCCACCCTCGTCATCGCGGGCGACGCCTCGAGCGAGGCAGGCGACTACGTGGACGAACTGCGTCGGCTCGCCGCCGCGCACGGCATCGCCGACCGCGTGACCTTCGTCGGTCCGCAGTCGCGTGCCGACCTGGCGTTCCTGTTCCGTGGCGCAGCGGCCGTGCTCGTACCGTCGCACTCGGAGACCTACGGACTCGTGGCGCTCGAGGGCTCCGCCTCCGGGGTACCCGTCGTCGCGGCGGCTGCCGGTGGGCTGCGGGAGGCCGTGGTCGACGGGGAGACCGGGGTCGTGCTCGAGTCCCGCGAACCGGGCGACTGGGCTGCGGAGATCGAACGGATCCTGACCGATCGGACGTACGCGGCCGGGCTCGCCGCCGCGGGTCGGGAGCACGCCGAGCGCCTGAGCTGGGAGCGCTCGGCGGCCGGACTCGAGGACGTGTACCGGCGGGTGCTCGGACGCTCGTGACGGCCGGAGGCGCGGGGATCGAGCGGCCGGAGTCGGCTGGCGGGCTCGACCCGTCGGGGTCGGCTGGCGCGCTCGCCCCGGCGGCGTCGGCTGACGGGCTCGACCTGACAGGGCCGGCTGGCGGGCTCGACCTGTCGGGGTTCTGGGCTGCGCTCGACGCCGTGCCGGTGGCCGAGGACGCCGAAGCGCTCTACTCCACCGACTCGGCCGAGGGGCGACTCCGACGTACGAACCTGTCGGCCTACCTGTCCCACGTCGGGGCAGCGGCCGACACCGTGCTCGTCGCCGAGGCCCCCGGCTGGCGCGGCATGACCAACACGGGCATCCCCTTCACGAGCATGCGGGAGCTCGGCACGCTCGGCTTCGACGTCCTCGTGCCGCCGGAGCCGACCGCGCCGTGGGAGGCGTCGTCCCGGGTCGTGCACGCGGCGTTGCAGGACTGGTCGGGTCCGCTCCCCCTGGCCTGGGCGATCTTCCCGCACCACCCCTTCGTCGCGAGCGACCGGCAGACGAACCGGACCCCGCGTCCGGCCGAGGTCAGCGACGGTGCTCCGGTCCCACTCGCGCTGCTCGAGGCGCTGCGGGACGCTCGTGCCGCCGATCGTGCCGGTCGCCGCCGGGACGTGCGGGTCGTCGCGGTCGGGCGGAAGGCGCAGGGGGCGCTCGCGCTGGCGGGCATCGACGCCGTGGCGGTGCGGCACCCGGCGCAGGGCGGCGCGGCGCAGTTCACGGAGCAGGTGCGGGCGCTGCAGGGGTAGCGCGGTCCCCGCCGGGCGGCCGTTGCGCTGGGGCAGGGCGTGCACACGCGGACTTCGACACCGCACCCGTCGATCGACGGGTGCGGTGTCGCACCATGCGCACGTACCAGGTGCCTCCACATGGGTCGACGTTCCGCGTGTCGATCGAAGCGTGCAATGTCGCGCTGCGGTCCTGGGCGGGTGTGCGCGCACGCTCGCCGTGCGGGCGGAACGACGATGCCGCTGTCGGACGACAACCCCGGTGTCGCGCGGGCCCGCGCGCAGTGTGCGGCTGCGATGCCTCGGCGCCCGAGCGTCGCGGGCTCAGGCGGAGCGGACCTCGACGCCCTTGGCTGCCAGGCGCTCGGTCACGTGCGCGGGCAGGGGCGCGGCGGCGTACACGGTCGTCAGCGCGGGGAGGTCGAGCACGTCGTCCCAGTTCTGCGGGTCGTAGCGGTCGTCGGACCCGTCCCACCCGGGGTGGACGTCCTGGAGGACCTCGAGGTCGGAGTCGACGGTGAGCTCGGTCACCAGCGCCAGGTGCGACGGCAGCAGGTCGAGGTCGTCGTAGTACTCGCGAGCGCGGTCGTCCTGTCCCTCGACGTCGAGGTCCTCACCGGCGTCCTCGTCCTCGGCGCCGTCGTAGGGCTCCAGCACGTCGAGGTCGTAGCAGAGGACGTCGAGCACGAGCAGCTTGGCGTTGAAGTCGGCGAACTCGACGGGCTCTTCGGTGGTGTCGGAATCGTCGTGCATGCCCCGGAGCGTAGCCACCGGAGCCCGTGAGCGACCGCGCGATCGGATCACGGGCGTGTTGCAGCCGGCGTCGATCTTCCTGTGAGAGTAGACAGAGTGCCATCCCTCGGGAAAGGCTGACGTATGACCACCACCAAGTCGGACGCGACGCAGCAGGAGCAGCCCACGCTCAAGCGCGTCATCGGTCCCAAGCTGCTGCTGCTCTTCATCGTCGGCGACATCCTGGGGACGGGCGTCTACGCGCTCACCGGCCAGGTCGCCGCCGAGGTCGGCGGTGCCGCATGGCTCCCCTTCCTCATCGCCTTCGCGGTCGCCCTGCTCACGGCGTTCTCGTACCTCGAGCTCGTGACGAAGTACCCCCAGACGGCGGGCGCCGCGCTCTACGTGCACAAGGCGTTCGGCATCCACTTCGTCACCTTCCTCGTCACGTTCATCGTGATGTGCTCGGGCATCACGTCGGCGAGCACGGCCTCGCGGGCGTTCGCGGCGAACCTCGGCGCCGGCTTCGGCCTCGAGCTGCCGAACGGCGTCGTGATGCTCATCGCGATGGGGTTCATGCTCGCGGTGATGGCGGTCAACTTCCGCGGGGTCAGTGAGAGCGTCAAGACGAACGTGGTGCTCACCCTGGTCGAGCTGTCCGGTCTGGTGATGGTGATCCTCATCGGCTTCTGGGCGATCGCCGGTGGCAACGCGGACTTCTCGCGCGTGGTGATGTTCGACACCCCCGAGGACAAGACGCTGCTGCTGTCGGTGTCGACCGCGACCTCGCTGGCCTTCTTCGCGATGGTCGGTTTCGAGGACTCGGTGAACATGGCCGAGGAGACCAAGGACCCGTCGCGGATCTTCCCGAAGGTGATGCTCACCGGCCTCGGCATCACGGCGGTCATCTACGTGCTCGTGTCGATCTGCGCCGTCGCGGTCGTGCCGATCGGCGAGCTCGCCGGCAACGAGACCCCGCTCGTCACGGTCGTGCAGACCGCGGCGCCGGACTTCCCCATCGCCGACCTGCTGCCGTTCATCTCGATGTTCGCGGTCGCCAACACCGCGCTGATCAACATGATGATGGCGTCCCGGCTGCTGTACGGCATGAGCAAGCAGGGCGTGCTGCCAGGCTTCCTCTCGCGAGTGTCGCCGGCGCGTCGCACGCCGTCGACCGCGATCGTCTTCACCACCGTCATCTCGCTGCTGCTCATCGGCTGGGTCTCGCTCGACCCGGACTCCCCCATCGTCGTGGTCCTCGGCGGCACGACCTCGTTGCTCCTGCTCTCGGTCTTCACGGTCGTGAACCTCTCGGTGCTGGTGCTCCGTCGCGACCGCGTCGGGCACAAGCACTTCCGGGCCGGTGTCGTGATCCCCGTCATCGGCGTGGTCACCTGCCTGTGGCTCGTCCTCCCCTTCTCGTCCGGTCGTGACCCGCAGCAGTACCAGATCGCCGGCGCACTGCTGGGGCTCGGCGTCCTGCTCTGGCTCCTCACGTGGTTCACGCACGGCCGGAAGCAGACCGAGAAGGCGCCCACCGGACTCGTCACCGAGCCGACCGCGGTGGTCCGACCGGGCACCGGCCACCGGCACCACGAGGACGGCGACGGCGGACACGGCGACGCGGACGGCCACCGCCGGGACGGCTGATGGAGGCGTCCGAGGTCATCTTCGCGATCTCCATCGGGACGATCGTCCTGCTCTCGCTGTCGGCTGCGTTCCGATCCGGCCGCCGACGCAACTGACCGGAGACGGGCGCCGCCGACAAGACCGACCGGGAGCACGGGGCCGCCGACACCCCCGATCGGGCGGCTGCGGTTCCCAGCCGACGCCCGTACGCTCGTCGTGCCCTGCACCCGACCGTCCGGTACTCGCGACGGACCGCCCGCCCGGAAGGACCCCGACATGCGCCGCGCCGGCATCACCATCGCCTCGGTGTTCGGGGCAGGCGTGGTCGCGGCCGTCATCGGCGTGGTGGTCGTCGTCGTCATCGCGGTGCACTCGCTGACCGGCGCAGCGAAGACCGTGACCGCGGCGCCCGCCTGTCCCGACGTCGCCTCGCGCACGATCGGCGGCATCGTGGTGCCCGCAGGCCCGGTCGCCGGCTTCTGCCAGGACCGCCTGGTGAACGCCGCGTACGTGATCGAGGCCGCTCAGGCGCTCGGCATCGGCCCGCACACCCAGGCCGTCGGCGTGATGACCGCGATCGGCGAGTCGAGCCTGGTGAACCTCGACCACGGGGACGCCGCAGGACCGGACAGCCGCGGGCTCTTCCAGCAGCGCGACAACGGCGCGTGGGGCACGTACGAGCAGCGGATGGACCCGTACACGGCGGCGACGATGTTCTACGCGAAGCTCGTGAAGACGCCGGGGTGGAAGACGATGACCCCGACCCAGATGGCGCACGCGGTGCAGATCAACGCGGACCCGGACCACTACGCGAAGTTCTGGCCGGAGGCGAAGGCCGTCGTCGAGGGTCTCACGGGGCAGTCGGTGCCGGACACCGCTCCCCAGGGCTGAGGTCACCGCAGCACCGGCCCGAGCTCCTCGGCGTCGTGGAGCTCGACCATCGACGCCCCCGTGGCGTTCACGACGACCTGCCCCCGCAGCCGCACCGCCCGCTCGGCGAAGGCGCACGCGCAGGCGTCGATCCACTCCCAGTCGACCGGGAACAGCTGCGTCTCACCCGGCCGTTCCCACGCGAGCACGACCTCGGACGCAGCGTTGTCGACGCAGACCTCCGCGACCAGCGTGGCGAAGTCCTCGACGTGCTCGTCCGGCTGCAGCGGCAGGTCCGACACGGGCAGCAGGAGCGGGATCGGCAGCGCCCGTTCGTCGAGGAAGAGCACCCAGCACTGCCGCCGGATCGGGGGCCCGACGACCCCGGAGACGAGGGCGACGACGTCGGCGTCGGTCCGTGCGGACGTGGTGAACAGCTGGTCGAGCACTTCGGTTCCTGACATGCTCCGAGCCTGCGGCCCGAGCCCGGCGGGCAGCAGCGTCGACCGACGATCTGTGGACGACGATGCCGAGACCAAACCCTGTGCAGGAAGACCGGCAGCAGCCCGGCAGATCCCCGGCAAGAGCCCGGCAGGACGAGCGTCAGAACCCGTGCTGCACGGCGGAGTCGACGAGCAGCAGGGCAGCGAAGAACACGACGACCTGCGCGGCGATGCCGACCAGCACCAGGGGCCACGCGAGCCGTCGCCGGACGAGCCGCACGACGCAACCGACGACCGTCCCGACGAGCACCAGCACGACGAGCACCGGACCGACGGTCACCACCCCGCCGCCGAGCCCGGCGTCGCAGGTGTTCCCCGGCGCCGCACACGAGTGGAAGGCCATCGACAGGAAGACGATGCCGCCACCGACGGCCACCGACTCGACGGCCAGCAGGACGAGCAGCAGCACCGTGGCGACCACGTCCGCGACGCGACGGTGGGTGCGTGCAGCGAGCCGTGCCTCCCGGCCGACCGCGACCACCGCGCCCGACCCGGCCCCGACACGCGACGCGACCGCCCCGTCCGACCCGGCCACGCCGACGGACCCGGACGACACGTCCGGGTCCTGCGACGCCGCCGGGACAGCCATCAGCGCCCCGTACCGGACCCGCGGGTCGACCAGAGCGCCGCCCAGATGAGCAGCGGCTGCCCGAACAGACGGGCGACGCGCTTCTCGTCGGAGTCGAGGCCGAACGCGTCGCGGCGGTTCACCCACTGCGACAGGTTGCCCGGGAAGATCACCGTGAAGAACAGGGCCGCGACCGTGCCGACGGTCTTCCGGCGGCTGCGCGGCGTGAAGAGCAGCGCGCTGCCGAGTCCGATCTCCGCCACACCGGAGGCCAGCACGGTCGTGTCCGTGTCGAGCGGCACGAAGTCCGGCACCTGAGCGCGGAAGTCACGACGGGCGAAGGTGAGGTGGCTGGTGCCCGCGAAGACGAGCGCAGCACCGAGGAGGACACGGACGAAGGAACGCATGACCTCATCGTGCTCGCTCGCGCAGTGTCCGTCCGGCGCGTCGCGCGGCGATGCGCGGACCGGCCGTCCCCGGAGCGAGCGCACCGGGCCACGGGTCGGTACGTTCGGACCCATGGCAGCCGTCGCTCGCGACCACGAACCGCCCGCCGTCCTCGCGACCGTCGCCGCGCTGCTCGCTCCCCTCTCGCTCTGGATGGGCATCATCGTGCCCGCCGCCGACATGGCGCGGCACGTGCTCCTCGAGGCCGTGTTCGGCATCGTCTGCGTGCTCTGCGGCGTCCGCGCGGTCCGGATCGCCGGTCGGCGTCGCGCCGTGCGCGTCTGGGCGTGGATCGGGATGGTGCTCGGCGGCCTCGGCCTGGTGATGACGGCCTGGCAGCTGCTCACCTTCGCGACGGACGGCGGTTTCCCGCCGCCGTTCTGGTCGCCCTACGCGCGCCGCTGACCGCGGTCATCCACCACCGGTCGACGGCCTGGAGGCGCGGCGGACCTCCGCCCCGTCGCCGCCGCCGGGCGGGCGGTCACCAGCCGAGCGTGCCCGGCCCGCCCTTGAAGGGTCCGACCACCCGCGAGGTGATCCACCCGCCGTAGAAGTCGCCCTCCTGCGCCTGCACGGTCTCACCACCGACCTCGCACGAGTCCATCGCCGACGGGTAGATCGCCACCCGGTCGCGGAGGTCCTCGTACCCGGGCTCCGGCGTCGGGTAGTTCCACGCCGCCCGGGGCGCGACGACGCCGTCCCCGCCGACCACGTCGAAGTAGCGCGCACGCCCCTTGAACTCGCACATGCTCGACCCCTGCGCCGGACGCAGCTCGAGCCCCGCCATCGGGACGTAGTACACCGGCGGGTGCGAGGTCTCGAGCACCCGGACGGCGTCGGTCGTGTCGACCACGACCGTCCCGCCGAGCCGCACGACGACGCGTTCGGGTACCGCCTCGACGGCGGGAGGACGCGGGTAGTCCCAGACGGACTCCTGGCCGGGACCGGGTTCGACACGAGCAGCACGATGCATGCAGCCGGGTCTACCACCGCCGCCGCAGAAGGAGCAGAGTGGGCGCGTGACGACGACGACACAGGGGATCTTCCGGCGGAAGCCCATCGACACGATCGACGACGACCCCGAGGGCGAGGGCGGCCTGAAACGGCACCTCGGCCTCTGGCAGCTCACGGCCATCGGCATCGGCGGCATCATCGGCGCGGGGATCTTCACCCTCGCCGGCACGGTCGCGAACGGCGTCGCCGGGCCCGCCGTCCTCATCAGCTTCCTGATCGCCGGTGTCGCCAGTGCCGCCGCCGCACTGTCGTACGCCGAGTTCGCGGGGATGATCCCGAAGGCCGGCAGCGCCTACACGTACGGCTACGCCGTGCTCGGCGAGGTCGTCGGGTGGTTCATCGGCTGGGACCTGCTGCTCGAGTACACCGCCATCGTCGCCGTCGTCGCGATCGGCATCTCCGGCTACGTCGGGTTCCTCGTCGGCCAGTTCGGCATCGACCTGCCCGCGTGGATGCTCGGTGCACCCGGCACCGGCGACGGCCATGTGGTCGACGTCTTCGCGATCCTGCTCTGCCTGCTCACGGCCTTCGTCCTCACCCGGGGCATCCGCAGTGCCGCGCGGTTCGAGCTCGTGGCCGTCGCGATCAAGGTCGCCCTGGTCGTGCTCATCGTCGTGCTCGGGGTCTTCCACATCAACAGCGCGAACTACTCGCCGTACTTCCCGTTCGGCTTCGGCGGCGTGATGACCGGCGCCGCCACCGTGTTCTTCGCCGTGTTCGGCTACGACGCGATGTCCACCGCCGCCGAGGAGTCCACCGACGCGCGGAAGCACATGCCGAAGGCGATCCTGCTGTCGCTCGGCATCGCGATGGTGCTCTACGTCCTGGCGACGCTCGTGCTCACCGGCATGCAGAAGTACACCGACATCGACCCCGCCTCGGGGTTCTCGTCGGCGTTCGCGTCGGTCGGGCTCGGCGGGGTCGCGAACGTCATCGCGATCGGGGCGATCGTCGGCATCGTGACCGTGCTGGTCACCTTCATGCTCGGGGCCTCGCGCGTCTGGTTCTCGATGAGCCGGGACGGGCTCATGCCGAAGTGGTTCGCGAAGACCGACCCGAAGCGGCACGTGCCCACGCGGGTGACGTGGATCCTCGGCATCGCGTCGGCGGTGCTCGCGGGGCTGCTGCCGATCGGCGTCGTCGCGGAGCTGACGAACATCGGGATCCTGCTCGCGTTCGTCGTCGTCTGCTCGGCAGTGATCGTGCTGCGCTACCGGCAGCCCGACCTCGACCGGCAGTTCCGTCTCCCGTTCATGCCCGTCGTGCCGATCATCGGGGTCGTCGCCTCGCTGTGGCTCGTGACGTTCCTGCAGTGGGAGACGTGGGTGCGCTTCGCGATCTGGTTCGCGATCGGGCTCGGGGTGTACTTCGGGTACTCGCGGAAGCACAGCAAGCTGGCCACAGAGCAGCGCTGAGGCTCCTCGCCCCGAGGGCGACGGTGCGCGTCCTCCCGTCAGGAGGGCACGCGCACCGCCGGTCCTGGTCGAGCCAGCGGACCTCGGCCTGATCGGGAACGAGTCCATCCGCCCAGCCGACGTCCTTCCGCTCGCCGTCCCCCGACGGGGCCGTGATGTCGGACACCCACGCCTCCGTCGCCAGCCACTGCGCCGTCGCACCGCCGAAGAGCGCCGAGTACTCCCGCAGGAGGTAGCGTCGACCGAGTACCGGGCCGCCGGGCCGGTCCCGGTAGAGGATGACCGCCGCGTCCGGCGGCTGCACGCCACCGGCGACCC
Source organism: Curtobacterium sp. ODYSSEY 48 V2 (assembly GCF_023712625.1). Classification (NCBI taxonomy): domain Bacteria; kingdom Bacillati; phylum Actinomycetota; class Actinomycetes; order Micrococcales; family Microbacteriaceae; genus Curtobacterium; species Curtobacterium sp. ODYSSEY 48 V2. Next base: position 47,476 of record NZ_JAMAXX010000004.1, on the reverse strand, counting down.
ACTCCATGCCGTCACGCAGGAGTTCGCTCTCGTGGAAGCGGGCCCGGACAGCCGCCACGAACTCGTTCGCGAAGGGCTCGTCGATCGTCTCGGATGTGCTCACGACGGTCATCCTGGGCGTTGTTCGGCCGTGTTGTCACCTCGGCAGGACGTCGCCGCTGCGGTGCACCCGTGCTGAGCAGCCGCGTCGTCCTTGCTCCTCGACGGTTATGGTCGACCCGTGGTGGGGGAAACGGCACGGGCCGTCGACGGGGCGCGCCCGGTCACGGTCCGCGGCGGCGTCATCGCGCCGGTCGTGTGGACGGCACTGTGCGCGGGCGTCCTCGCGCTCGGGGTCTGGCTGGCCTCGACGCGCCTGGTGTTCGGAGGTGCCTGGTTCACCCAGCTGTGGACGAGCGGCCTGGTGCTCGTCGCCGGCGTCCTCGGCCTGTACCTGAGCGTCGGGAGCATCCGGAACCGCATCCGTGTGTTCCCCGATCGACTCGAGGTGGTAAGGCACATGCGGCGGACCGTGACGATCTCGCCCGGAGAACTCGTCGGGTTCAGCGCCTCGGGAACGGGCAACACCACCATCCGCGGCCGGACCGCACGTGGTCGTGGCTTCTCCACCGACCGGTTCCACCGCCACCACGACGTCCTCGTCCGCTGGCTCGAACAGAATGCCACCGGACCGTGGACGGCGTTCACGGCCTTCTTCGGCAAGCTCACCGTCGACCGGGAGCCCCGACGGGTGCGCAACCTGCTCTTCACGCTGTTCTCCGTGGCCTTCTTCGTCACAACGCTGTCGATGTTCCCGGGGCTGCCCGTCATGATCGCCTACGACGACGCGCACCAGGAGCAGGTGACCTGCACGATCACGTCGGCGCGAGCCGTCACCGTGTCCAACCGCTCGTTGAAGGGTGTGGGGTCCTCGCACCCGGCCGTGTCGCTCGAGACGACGGACTGCGGGCACCTCACCCTCTCCCGGGGCGTCTTCGCCGACAACCGGGATGCCGTCGCACGACGGTACGACCGGGCCCCCGGCCCCTACCGGCTCACCGTGGGCGGTGGCGGCTTCTGGCTCCGGCAGCACGCGTCCGTGCCCGTCCCGGAGCCGACGGTCTACAGCGTCGACGAACCCGCGACGGGCGCGCCCACCGGCTGAGGAACGAGCAGGAGGAGCAGGAGGAGTAGGAACGAACGAGGGCGCCGGACGCGCTACTCCGCCACCACCCACACGTGCTGCGCCTGCCACCCCTCCGGCACGGTGTTCCGGTACGCCGCCAGCGCCGCCTCGTAGTTCGGTCCGGACGCCTCGTGCTCCCGCGTCGCGGTCGACCGCGCAGTCGCCTTGATCGTGGTCTCCCCCGTCGCCTTGCTCTCGACCGCGTTCGTCTGCAGCAGCGCGAACCCGTCCAGGTCGAGTGCGGCGACGGCTGCCTCCTTGGCCGCCACGACGGAGTCCGCGTAGCCCTCGGCCTCGCGCGTCTCGGTCGAGCGGATCATGCCTCGCAGTGTCGTCACCGAACCAGTATGACCCGATCGATCCGGGTCTCCGAGCGCGACGGCGGCAGGGCGTCAGGCGTCGCGCCGGTGCTTGCCCTTCGCCGCCGTCGGGTCCGCCATCGGGTGGTTGCGGAACCACCGCAGCAGCTCGCGGGGGCGGCTCTGGTCGGCGCTGTCGTCTCCGCGGTCGAGGAAGGTGCTGAAGCCCTCGGGCACCTCGACACCGTCGGTCTCGCGGTCGTACGCCATCGACCACTCCGGGAACCGCCGCGTGTGGATGGACTCCTCGACGAGCAGCCGGACGTCGTCGTGCCGCTCGTCCGCGACGATGCGCGCGTACGTCGCCATCACCGCGTCGTACGGCCCCTCGAGCAGCTGCATGAAGCGCCCGCCGCGGTGCACGAGCATGCCGGTCAGCCCGTCGGCGGTGTTCCGTGTCCGGGCGTGGTCGAGCACCGCCTCGAGGTCACCCTCGTCGAAGGGCTCGGTGGCGGAACTCATGTACACCAGTGACTGCAGCACGCATCGATCCTGCACCTGAGCCGCTGTCAGCGACGCCCCCAGAACGGGACGCGGACAAGTCACGTCAGTCGAGCGGCGTCCAGTCGAGGACCTGGCCGTCCTGGGTGCAGTACGTCGTGTCCGAGTCCTCGGTGGTGGTCTTCGACCACGACGGCGACCAGTACGAAGCGTCGATGTCCCGCTGCTTGGGGAAGACACCGACCACGGTGCCGGCCGACGTGTCCGGGTCACCGGGCACCGGATCGACGTCGAGGGTGTCCGGGTCGAACCATCCGTAGGTGGTCGCCCCGGTGATGCTGTCGAACTCGATGTACATCGTGATGTGGTCGTCCTGCGACGCGGTGCCGAGCTGCACCTGGTACTCCTGCCGCGCCCCGTCGTCGTCCGTCGGCACGCCGGACCACTCGACGCGGTAGGCGTCCGCGGTCTCCTCGATCGACACCGACCCGGTCCCGGAGGCCAGGTCGCAGGACGCCGTGCCGGGCGTCGCCGCCGTCGTCGCGGTCGCGCTCGGAGCCGGCGCCTCGGCCGTCCGTGTCCCCGCGCCCAGCACGCTGCACCCCGACAGGGCGACCACCGTCGCCACCGCCCCTGCCACCACGACTGCGCCGCGCGCTGCGTTCCCCATGCGATCCCCCTCGTGTCGCGCGCCCTCCGGCGCCCGCCCACGCTAGCAGCGGAGGGCCAGCAGCGGAGGTCGGTGGCGCCTGGCACGATGGACCCGTGCCCGCCGCCCCGATGATCGACGCCGTCGACGTCATCCGGTTCGTCGGGCCGCAGACCTTCGGCCGTGCGCGCGACGTCGTCCGCGCGGGCCTGGTCGAGGACGCCACCTGGCACGACGAGGACGGCACGGTCACCGCGACCGTCTCCGGCTCCGCCGACGACCCCTACGAGCTCCGCGTCGAGACCACCGTCGCCCGCGGCGAGTTCGTCCGCCCCGTCCGCAGCACGTGTTCCTGCCCCCTCGGCGGCGACTGCAAGCACGTCGCCGCCGCGCTCCTCACCATCAACGCGCGTGCCCTCGCCGCCGAACCCCGAGCAGCGGCTCCCCTCGCCCGACCACCTGCCCCGGACTGGAGGCTCGACCTCGCCCGCCTCGCCGGTGACGACGACCGGGCGGTCACCCCGCAGGGCACCCCCACGGGTCTGCAGTTCGAGTTGCGCGACGCGGTCCCCGCCGCGCTCGCCTCCCGTGCGCGCGCCGCCGGCCGGGCGCTGCCGTCCCGTGCCCGCAGCGTCCGGCTCGGCGTCCGCCCGGTGACCCGCAGCGCCGCCGGCAACTGGGTCCGCGGGCAGCTCACCTGGGGCACGCTCCCCTACTCGATGAACCGGCTCGGCATCGCGCCCGAACAGCACACCTGGTTCCTGCAGTTCTCCGCGCTGCACCGCGCCGGGCAGCTCGCGGGACTCCCCGGCGAGAGCGACTGGGTGCACCTCGACGACTTCGGCAGCCCCCTGCTCTGGCCGCTGCTCCGGCAGGCAGCCGGACTCGGGATCGCCTTCGTGACGGGCAAGCGCGAGGGCGGCGCGGTCCTCGGCGGCGACGCGCGCGTACTCCTCGACGCGGCCCGGCACGACGGCGCGCTCGTCATCGGTGCGAGTGCGGTCGTCGACGGGCGCCCGGTACCCGACGGCTCGGCGCGAACGATCGGCGACCACGGTGTCTACGCCTTCCGCGAGAGCCCCGAGTTCCAGGTCACCCTCGCCCCGACCCCGGCTCCGGTCCCCGAGGACCAGCGCCGCATGCTCGTCGACGGCGCGCGCGTCACCGTGCCGGCCGATGCCGTCGACGAGTTCCTGGCCGACTGGTCGCCGCGGCTCCGCGGCGCGCTCGGTCTCGTCAGCTCCGACGGCTCGGTCGAGCTCCCCGAGCGGACACCGCCCGAGCTCGTCCTGACGGCGACGTTCGAACCCGCCCGGGCACCCCGGACCGACGACCGCCTGCACCTGCAGTGGCGGTGGCACGTCGACGGACGGAAGGACCCGGTCACCCTGCACGGTCCGCTCCCCGACCTCAGCGGGCTGCACGCCGCCGACGAGTCCGAGACGACCGGCCCTGGCGGCGGTCTCGCCTGGTTCGAGGACGGCACGGTCGACGGGGCGGACGTCGCCGTCTTCGCGGCCGAACTCCTGCCGGCCCTGCCCGCGCTCGGTGTCCGGACGGTCGTGCAGGGCGAGCCCGGCGACCACGAGCGGCTGACCGGGCGACCGCACATCCGCGTCACGACGATGCCGTCCGAGAAGCACGACTGGTTCGACCTCGGCATCTTCGTCACCGTGAACGGGCGGCAGATCCCGTTCACCCCGCTGCTCCGGGCGCTGGCGAAGCGTGATCGCCGCATGAAGCTCATCGACGGGTCGTACCTGTCGCTGGCCGACCCGACGTTCGACCGGCTCAAGGAACTCATCGAGGAAGCGCGCGAGCTCGACGAGTGGGAACCCGACCAGGCCCTGACGGTGACCCCGCTGCAGGCCGGGCTGTGGTCGGAGTTCGACCAGCTGGCCGACGAGACGGAGCACGACGAGCGCTGGCAGCGGATCGCAGCGGGTCTGCTCGACGCCGCACCGCAGGACGAGGTCCCCGTGCCGGACACCGTGCACGCCGAGCTCCGCCCCTACCAGCACGCCGGCTACGCCTGGCTCCGGTTCCTGCGGGAGCACGGCATCGGCGGGGTGCTCGCCGACGACATGGGCCTCGGCAAGACCCTGCAGGTGCTGTCCATGATCGCCGCCGCCCGCCGGTCCGAGCCCGACGCTCCGCCGTTCCTCGTCGTCGCGCCGACCTCGGTCGTCGGCAACTGGGCGGACGAGGCAGCCCGCTTCACCCCCTCCCTGCGGGTGACCGCCGTCACCGCGACCTCGCTCAAGGACCACGCCCGGGTCGCCCGGGCGGCGGCGGAGTCCGACGTCGTCGTGACCTCGTACGCACTGCTCCGGCTCGACGCCGCCGAGTACACCGGAGTGTCCTGGTCGGCGCTCGTGCTCGACGAGGCGCAGTTCGTGAAGAACCCGCAGTCGCAGACGCACCGGGTCGCGGCCGAGCTGCCCGCGCCGGTGAAGTTCGCGGTCACGGGGACCCCGCTCGAGAACGGGCTGACCGACCTCTGGGCGCTGTTCCACGTCGTCGCGCCCGGGCTGCTGTCGTCGTGGTCCCGGTTCGGCGACGACTACGTCAAGCCGCTCGGCTCCCCCGACCTGCGCGGGGACGCCCGCAAGGAGCTCACCGACCGGCTCCGGCGTCGGATCCGACCGCTCATGCTCCGCCGGACGAAGGAGAGCGTCGCCGCCGATCTGCCGCCGAAGCAGGAGCAGGTCGTCCGGGTGACGCTCGACCCCGCGCACCGCGCGCTGTACGAGCGGACCCTCAACCGGGAGCGCCTGAAGGTCCTCGACCTCATCGACGACCTGGCGCGCAACCGGATGATCGTCTTCCGGTCGCTGACCCTCCTCCGGATGCTCGCCCTGTCGCCGGCACTCGTGCAGCAGACGGACCACGACGCCGACGACGACGTCGCTGCCGGTGCGGATCCCATCCCCTCGGCGAAGCTCGACCTGCTGCTCGACGAGCTCGAGCAGCTCGCCGCCGAGGGCCGCCGCGCCCTGGTCTTCAGCCAGTTCACCACCTTCCTGCGCATGGTCGCCCAGGCACTCGACGCCCGCGGCATCGGGTACGAGTACCTCGACGGCTCGACCCGGAAGCGCCCGCAGGTCATCGACCGCTTCCGGACCGGCGCGGCACCGGCGTTCCTCATCTCCCTCAAGGCCGGCGGCTTCGGGCTGACGCTGACCGAGGCGGACACCGTCTTCGTGCTCGATCCCTGGTGGAACCCGGCCGCCGAGTCCCAGGCGGTCGACCGGACGCACCGCATCGGGCAGACCCGCTCCGTGAACGTGCAGCGCTTCATCGCCGAGGACACCATCGAGGAGAAGGTCCTCGCCCTCGCCGCCAAGAAGGCCGAACTCTTCGCGACCATGATCGACGACGACGCCCTGTTCGCCGACGACCTGACCGCCGAGGACATCCGCTCGCTCCTCACCTGAGCCGCGACATACGAACTCCTTCGCGTCCGGACGCCCGTGTCGGTACCGTCGCCGCATGTTCGTCGAGACCAGCAGCTCCGCCCAGCCCCGTCCCGCTCCGCAGGTCCCGGTCGCGGGCCTCCTGACACCGACTCCGGCCGATCCGGACGTCGAGCCGCACGCCGATCTCGAGTCCGACGCCGATCCTGCGCCGCCGCGAACAGGAGTGGTCCGGCGCGACGGCGCCACGGCGACGTCCACCTTCCGGCTGCGCAACGGCGCCGAGGTCACGCTCGGCGGCTCCTTCGGCGGCAGCCGAGGCGTCTGGTCGAGCGCGTCCGAGGGGCATCGGCGGAGGCGGCCGGCACGGTGATGGTCCTCGACGCGAACGTCGTGATCGCGCTGCTCGACGAGGGCGACGGCCTGCACGAGCGGGCGTACGACCTGGTCGAGGACCACGCGTGGGACGAGTTCTGCACCTCGGCCCTGACCCTCGCCGAGATGCTCGTGCGACCGGCGTCCCGTGGGCACGCCGACCGTGAGCGCGGCACCATCGAACGACTCGGCGTGTCGGTCGTCCCGGTCACGGGCTGTACCGCACGCCGGGCGGCGGACATTCGCGCCAGCCGCCGGCTCGGCATGCCGGACGCGGTCGTCCTCGTCACGGCGCAGGCCGTGCACGGCCAGCTCGCCACCTTCGACCGGAAGCTCCGCCGCATCGCCCAGGCCGAGGGACTCGACCTCGCCGAGCCCTACGACGACGGCGGGCCCTGGCCGTTCCCGACCTGAGCCCGCCGTCGCGACCGGGTCAGCCGGCGAGACCGTCGATCCGCGACACCTGGTCGGCGGTCAACTCGAGGTGCGCCCCGAGCGCGTTCGACCGGATGCGCTCCGGGTTGGACGACTTCGGGATCACGACGAACCCGTGCGCCACGTGCCACGCGACGACGACCTGCGCGCTGTCGGCGTCGTGCGCCTCCGCGATCTCGACGAGCGTCGGGTCCTGCAGGTTGCTCGCCTTGAACGGGCTGTAGCCCTCGAGCACCACGCCACGTTCGTGCAGCCCCGCGGCGACCTCGGCGTCGTACTCGGCGGGGCTCCACCGGATCTGGTTCACGGCCGGGGTCGTCCCGGTCGCGTCGGTCAGCTCGTCGATCTGCGCGAGCGAGTAGTTGCTCACGCCCACCGCCCGGGTCAGCCCGTCGGCCTGCGCCTGGACGACCTGCTCCCACACGTCGGGTCGGGCCTCGCCGTTCGGCGGCCAGTGCACGAGCCACAGGTCGAGGTGGTCGAGCCCGAGCTGCTCGAGGCTCTCCTCGATGGTCTGGCGCACCCGGTCGGCGTTGTCCGGCGGGAGCTTCGTGGTGACGAAGACGTCGTCGCGGGCGAGGCCGGCGTCGGCGAGTGCCTTCCCCACGCCGCGCTGGTTCGAGTAGCCCGTGGCGGTGTCGATGTGGCGGTAGCCGGCCTCGAGCGCAGCGCCCACGGCGGCGGGAGCGTCGGCGTCGGGGATCTGCCAGGTGCCGAAGCCGAGGAGCGGCATCGGTCCACCGGTGACGGGCACGGAGGGGTTCGCGTGATCGGTCATGCCCCGTGTCTACGCCCTGGTTCGTCGGTGCCGCACGGGATGATCGAGGACGGTCCACCCGGGCCCGCTCCACCGCACCACCGAAGGCCTCCCCATGACGTCCCGTCGACGCCGTCCGCGTTCCACCCGTTCCACCTCCTCGCGCCGCAGGGCTCGGGCATCGCTGACGTCGCTCGGCCTCGTCGCGGTCGTCGCCCTCGCCGGCTGGCTGCTGCACACCACCGGCGTGACCGACGCGGACGCCGACGCCGCCGCGGACGGGACGTCCTCGTCGACGGCCGCACCGACGATCACCACCGCACCGACGGCCGACGCGGGTGGTGGGGTCGAGGCGGGCGGCGCCTCCCGGCCGACCGTCGACGCGACCGAGCCGACCAGCCCGACCGAGGCGACCGAGGCGCCCAGCCCGACCGACGCGACCAGCCCGACCGACGCGACCGCAGCCGCGACCGCCCGCAGCGAGCTCGCTACCCTGCCGGTGAAGGGCAAGGCCGCCGCGACCGGCTACGACCGCGAGGCCCGCTTCGGCACCGCCTGGCTCGACGTCGACCACAACGGCTGCGACACCCGGAACGACGTGCTCGCCCGCGACCTGACGGACATCGAGCGGCAGGGGCCCTGCAAGGTCCTGCGCGGCACGCTGGTCTCCCCGTACACCGGCGAGCGGGTGGACTTCGTCCGCGGGAACCGGACCTCGACCCTCGTGCAGATCGACCACGTCGTCGCGCTCGAGAACGCGTGGCGCACCGGCGCACAGCAGCTGACGCAGGAGCAGCGCGAAGCCCTGGCGAACGACCCCGCGAACCTGTTCGCCGTCGACGGCCACTCGAACGCGCAGAAGCGTTCGGGCGACGCGGCGACGTGGTTGCCCGCGGACACGGCGTTCCGCTGCACCTACGTCGAGCACCAGATCACGGTGAAGACGACGTACCGGCTCTGGGTGGCGCCCGCGGAGCGCGACGCGATGGAGCGGGTGCTCGCGCGCTGCTGAGCGGATGACCGCGGAGCAAAACGACAGGTGTAGCCTAGAGCTATCGATGCAGATGCATCGAACGGACTCGTCGACCCACCGCTGGACCCGAGCCCTTCATCGTCGAAGACCGCAGGAGGCCATCCATGACATCCACCACCCGCTTCACCGACCGCGTCGTCCTCATCACCGGCGGCGGCTCCGGCCTCGGCCGCGCGACCGCCGTCCGCCTGGCCGCCGAGGGCGCGCAGCTCTCACTCGTCGACGTCTCCAGCGAGGGACTCGAGGCCACGAAGGCCGCCGTCCTCGAGGCGACCCCCGACGCCCAGGTGCTCACCACCGTCGCCGACGTCTCCGACGAGGCCCAGGTCGACGCCTACGTCACCGCCACCACCGAGCGCTTCGACCGCATCGACGGCTTCTTCAACAACGCCGGCATCGAGGGCAAGCAGAACCCCACCGAGTCCTTCACCGCCGCCGAGTTCGACAAGGTCGTGTCGATCAACCTCCGTGGCGTGTTCCTCGGGCTCGAGAAGGTGCTGCGCATCATGCGCGAGCAGGGCTCGGGCATGGTCGTGAACACCGCGAGCGTCGGTGGCATCCGCGGCATCGGCAACCAGTCCGGCTACGCGGCCGCCAAGCACGGTGTCGTCGGCCTCACCCGCAACTCCGCCGTGGAGTACGGCCAGTACGGCATCCGCATCAACGCCATCGCCCCCGGTGCGATCTGGACGCCGATGGTCGAGAACTCGATGAAGCAGATCGACGCGGAGAACCCGCGGAAGGCCGCCGAGGAGTTCATCCAGGTCAACCCCACGAAGCGCTACGGTGAGGCCCCCGAGATCGCCGCCGTCGTCGCCTTCCTGCTGTCCGACGACGCCTCGTACGTCAACGCGACGGTCGTCCCGATCGACGGCGGGCAGTCGGCCAAGTACTGAGCGTGGTCCGTCCGGCGCCCGGCCCACCTCGTGGGTCGGGCGCCGTCGTCGGTCTGGAGGCACGCCCCACCGCCGCAACGCCGATCGCGTCCGGTGGGGAGCTGGCTGTGACGGTGCCGCATTCGGTTCCGCCCGCACCACGTGGGAGCATGGCCGGGCACACCACGGCGGAGGGAACCCCATGAGCAGCAACGACACGAGCGGGTCGGCGTTCGGCCCCGGTGCCGGCAAGACCGAGTCGCCCGCCGGAGCCCTGCGGCGCCGCATGGCATCCTCCGCGCAGGGATTCCTCGGCAGTGCCGCGTGGGTGCCGTGGAAGCCCGCGGGCGACCCCGAGGGCGGGAGCATCGCGCACGTGATGATCCGCGACCTGCCCTTCGTCCCGGTGTTCACCGACCCCGCCGAACTCACCGAGGGCGTCCCCGGCACGGAGGCCCGCCCGGTCCGCATGGCCGAACTCGTGACCGCGGTGCCCGAGGAGTTCGGCATCGTCGTCGACCCGACCAGCGCCGAGGACGCCAACTTCCTGCACGCCGACGTGCTCGCGGGGATCCGGGCGCAGATGCGCGGCGAGATCCCCGGCGACGGCGACGCCGAGGCCGAGGACTCCACCCAGGGCTAGGCCACTGCCGACCAGGCTGGCCCGCCGGGGACTGGCCTGGCGGACCTGCTGACTGCGATCTGCAGCTGACGATCCTGGTTCACGATTCCCGGCGATCGCGAACCGAGATCGTCACGCCACGCGAAGCGGTGTCCCTGGCCGCGGGATGGTCACGAACCGAGCAGCGCCGTCGCGATGCCTGCCATCGCGACGAGACCCGCGACCGGGAGCCCGACCGCCCCGAGGACCACCGCGAGCGCAGCACGACGCCGTCGTACGCGAGCACCTTCGACCTCGCGGACCAGCCGATCGAACCGCTGCTCGAGCCGCAGCGTGTCGTCCGGCACGAACGCTGCCGCGTGCCAGGTGCCCCGCTCCTCAGCCACCATCGACAGGTACCGGACGGCTTCGTCCGAGTGCGCCCGTCGTAGCCCGAGGATCCAGTCGCGCACCTGGTCCGGCCGGAGCACGACGACCGAGGGGCGCTTCTTGCCGAACGTGATCCGATCCGCGGCGACGACCAGCAGCGGCTGGACGAGGATCGCTCCACCAGCCGCCGCCGAGAGCAGTCGCGTCGCTCTGCGCCCCTCGCCCTGGGCGGCACCGATGTGCGAGGTCTTCTTCCCACCGATCATGAACGAGCCTCCACCGACGAAGACACGCTGACCGCTGTGGTTCTTGGTGTTGATCGAGAACACTCCGGTCGGGCCGATGACCAGGTGGTCGATGTCCGTCGAACCGTTCCCCACCGGCACTGCGTGGAACACCGTGAAGGCTGGCCCCAGACGGTCGAGCTCGGCAGCGACACGGCGCTCCCCCAGGGCTCCCTTGAACCAGGAGCGCGCGGGCTGCGCGACGGGATCGACGCCCCAGAACCGTTCCGCACGCGTCCGAGTCGGTGCCTCGGACTGGAGCCGGAGACACTCCTGCATGACTGAGTAGCCGGGACGTCGTGCGCGCAGCGTCATCGGGAGCGCTCCGATCGCGGTCGTTCGAAGCGCCCCGCCCCTCACCGGTTCGTCCTGGCCGAGCGTGGTCGTTCGTTCCGTCACATCTCGACCGTGGCAGCACGACCGAGCCGAGCAAACCCCACGTTCGGGCGTCAGCGGGGCGGCTCGACCAGCTCGATGAACCGGGAGAGCAGGGAGAGCCCACTGATCGACGGGGGCAGGCCGGTGGTGAGCGCCGGCGAGTAGACGAGGTACGCCGCCCACTGCGCCCGCGACAGCGCCACGTTGAGCCGGTTCGGCATGAGCAGGAAGTCGAGCCCGCGCGGGATGTCTGCCGCGCTCGAGGCCGCGAGCGACGTGATGGACACCACGGCCTCGCGCCCCTGGAACATGTCGACCGTGCCGACCTGGGTCCCGCGGAGTCCGGCGCGGTCGAGGGCCTCGCGGATCAGGGCGCCCTGCGCGTTGTAGGGCGCGACGACGATGACGTCCTCGTCCGTGAGTGTCCGTGACACCTCACCGTCGACCCACCGACGGCCGATCAGGCCCTGGGCGAGCTCGACGACCCGTGCTGCCTCTTCCTCGGACGACGTCGTGTTGCCGCTGTGCACGACCGGCACCGGGTGGACGCCCGGGTCGAGGTCGTCGAGGTGCCGACCACTCACGATCGACGTCAGCTGCCCGTCGTACGACAGCCCCGAGACCGACGCGGTCAGCGCGGGTTCCATCCGGCGGGTGTGTGCGAGGAAGTAGCCGAACTCCGGCGGGAGCACGTGTTCCCCGTCCGCCAGCCACCCGAGCGCTGACTGGTCGACCGGCTCGGGGTGCGACCCCTGCGACACCTGGGGCAGCTGCTGCGGGTCGCCGAGCAGGAGCAGGCGCTGCGCGGCGATCGACGACGCGATGGTCGGCGCGAGCGAGAACTGCCCGGCCTCGTCGACCACGAGCAGGTCGAGGGAGCGCCGCGGGATCGTGCCCTCGTTCGCGAAGGTCCACGCGGTGCCGCCGACGACTCCCCCGGTGCCGGTCTCGGCGCACGACGACAGGAAGGCCGCGACGGCGGCGTTGTTCTTCACCGGGGTCCACGCGGCGGCCTCGAGCTCGTCCTCGGTCGCACCGGACTTCGGCACCTTCACCACGCGGTCGGCGGGCACACCGGCGCGGACCACCGACGACAGGAAGTTCTCGCTCGTCGCGTGGGACTGGCCGACGACCCCGACGCGCCAGCCGTGCTCCCGGACGAGCCGTGCGACGACGTTCGACCCGACGTAGGTCTTGCCCGTGCCGGGAGGGCCCTGGATCGCCAGGTACGACCGGTCGAGCCCGAGCAGCGTCGTGACCACCGCGGAGACGGTGTCGTCCCCGGCGATCGGGGCGAGGGCACCCCGCGGCGGGACCCGGCGGAGCAGGTCGAGCGCGGGATCGGGCAGCATCTCCGGCAGGGCGTCGAGGACCTCCTGCCCCCACTCGGCGATCGCCTCGGGCTGCGGCTTCGCCCGTGGCGGGGCAGCCGGCGCGAGGGCGACCGGGTAGTCGTGGTGCGGCTCGCCGCCGCCGACCGGCAGGCTCTCCTTCACCAGGACCTCGAACGCGTCGCCGTTGTCGGCCGCGTCCAGCACGACGGCGCGAGCCGACGCGCCCTTCGAACCCGGCGCCGGAGCGGTGACCGACGGCGGGAGTGGGTCGTCGTAGACGAGGTGGGGCGTGCCTCCCGGCCGGATGCGTGAGCCGGGCGCGAGGGTCCCGGACAGGCGGATCTCGCGCGACTGCGAGCGGGCACGCGGCAGCGTGTCCCAGTCCCGCTCGACGGAGGCGCGCTCGACGACGAGGACGTCGCGGGTGTCCGCCCAGTCGTCGACGGGGTTGCGGAGGCGGTCGAAGTGGTCCTGCCAGAAGGTCTTGGCCTCGCGGCGGTGGTAGTCGATCGCGGCGGCCGCGAGCGCCAGGGCGGTCTGGTCGGCGTCGCGGTCGAGGGGGTCGACGTCCGCGATCTGCGCGGCGAGTGCCGTGTACACGGGGTTCGGCTCGCGCTCGACGGGGATCGGCGGCAGGAGTTCGGCCTCGTCGGTCGCCGGCTCGGTCTGCGGCGGCCGGAGCGACAGCAGCCAATCGCGGAGCCGCAGGGTCGAGCGGCAGTCGTAGGCGTTGTAGTCGGCGACCTGGTCGAGCATGCGCTGGCCGGTCGCGGGGTCGCCGTTGCGGAGTTCCTCGATCGCCTCGACGTAGGCGGTGATGCTGTCGGCGGCATTCGTGACGTCGCTCGTGCGGAGGTCCTCGCCCATGTACAGCGGCTCGAGCTTCTTGATCGAGTAGCTGCGGCTGCCGACCACCAGGGCCTTGCGCACGATCGGGTACAGGTCGACGAGGACGCCGGCGCGGAGCAGGTCGTCGACGTCGTCCTCCCCCACGCCGTGCCGGGCGGCGAGGGACAGCAGGTGCGTCCGCTCGTACGCGGCGTAGTGGTAGACGTGCATGCCCGGGTGCTGCGCGCGGCGCTCCTTGACGAAGGCGAGGAAGTCGATCAGCACCTGTCGCTCGTCGCGGATCGTGTGCGCCCAGAAGGCGGTGAAGTCGGCGCGGTCGTCGACCAGGCCGAACAGGTAGTCGAGGCCCCAGTGGACGCCGTCCTCGGTGTGCAGTGGGTCGCCCTCGAAGTCGAAGAAGACATCGCCCGAGTCGGGCTCCGGGATCGCGTCGAGGGCGCGGGGGTCGTGGAGTTTGAAGCGCGGCTTGGTCTTGTTGGTGCGGCCTGCTTGCTGCTCGGCTTCGGTCTCGGTCTGGAGGCGCGCTTGACGGACCAGCCGCTCTTGCGTGGATCGCGACATGCCTGACACGGCCGCGGTGCGGTCCGCCAGGTCGTCGATCGTCCGCACCCCCTGCCGGATCAGCTTCGTGCGCTGGTCGAGGCGCATGCCGGCGACGAGCACCAGGTCGCGGTGCTGTTGCACCTGGGTCTGGCAGATGGTGCAGCGGCCACAGCTGGAGTAGCGGGGGTCGCCCCACTGCAGTTCCTCGTCCTCCTGCATCCGCTCGGCGATGACCCGCTCGAGCTCGGCGCGCTGCGTGCGGTACACCGGCGCGATGTCGGCGAGGTCGTGCGTGGTGGTCGTACGGTCGCCGAGGACGAGGTGGACCTGCTCGCCGGTGGGGATGCCGTGCGCCTGCATCTGCTCGGCGTAGGCCGCGAGCTGGAGCAGGGCGCTGATCTTGGCGTGGCGGGCGAGCTTGGTGTCGTAGACCTCGTAGGCGCCCTCAGCGTTGCGGAGGATGAAGTCCGCGAAGCCGATGAAGCCCGGGCGGGCAGGGGTGGGCGGCTCGTGGAAGGTCGGTTGGTACAGGACGTCGGCACCGTCGTGGAAGGCCTGGATCGCTCGTCGAGCTTCTGATCCGTAGTCAGAAGGTTGGGGTCGCTCGAACTCGACGACGTCGCGGGTCTGCTTGAGGATCTCGAGGTAGTCGAGCTCGTGCTGGTCCCCCAGGCGTGCGGTGCGCTCGAGCATGTCGTCGTGCTCGTCGGGCAGGGGGCCACCGCGGCCGAGCTTGCCGTCGAGGCGGCGGAGGAACGCCCACTCGCAGGTCGCCCACGTGCTGAGGTCACTCGGGCTGAGGAGGACCTGCCCGTTGGTGGTGATCTGCACACGCTCCCCCGTCGCCTGTTGCCTCGAGGAGAGCATACGGTGCACCGCCGACTATGACTTCGGGAGGAACGCTTCGTCGCCCGGCCGCGGTACTGATGCTAAGTCGAGCGGCAGCTGGCGGAGCTGCTCGTGCAGATGGTCGCGGAGCTCGGCGGCAAGGAACCAGTAGCGGTGAGGAGCTCGATCGCTCTGCTCCAAGTAGTTGTTGCAGGTTTGGATCATCCGGGTCAACGTCATTTGTGCTGCGGCCCCATGCACAAGAATCAGGCGCGTCCCACGGACGTCCTCACGCGCAGCGACGACGCTTCGGTTCAACCGGTCGAAATCCGGGCTACTTCGCGCGTCGGGGATCTCCAGCGGCCTATCAATTCGAAACGCCCGCCGCTCGCTCAAATTACGAGCGAGTTCTCGGAGTGCGTTGCGCTCGACGCGCCTTCGCTCGATTAGGTATGCGAAGTACCCGCCTCCTGACGTCAGGATCGCACCGACGGCGGCGCCGATCAGCGCGCCGATCCAGTCCACGTTCATTGAGTCCCCTCGCCGGGAAGGAGCGTAGCTGGACCGCGCTAACTTTCACCCGATCCGGACGAAGCGCGGCCTGTCGTACCCGCCGCGCGCGTCATGCGCCTCGGCGAGTGATCGCAACCAGTGCCCACGCTAAGCGCAGCGCAGCCAGCTCGATCGCGCACGACCCGCACAACGCCCTCACCCTCGCGAGCGTCGTCACCGGGCGGGAAATCGTCGTGCTCGAGTCGCGCTCCAGCACCACGGTCGATGCCCTCGAGGTCGCACCCAAGGCGAAGATGCACGAGGCGTCCGTCCTCGCGTTCGACGGCCACGCGCCTTCGCCCGCTGACGCACCACACCGACCAAGTGCTGCTCGGAGTCGCCGGTGCCGAGAGCGACCTCCGCGCTGCGGCGATGAGCAGCCGGATGGGCCAGCTCGCCATCATCGGCGCCCTCTTCATCGTGGTGGCACAGCGCACCGCCGAGGAGCCCAGGCCGCTCCTCGGCGCAGCCGCAATGCCGTCAGTTGAAGAACGCCATCGCAGTGATCCTCGCCGGCGCCTCGGCTGCCGATGTTGTCCGGGGTGTCCGATGCGGTGCGGGCTGACCGCGAAGCGCAGTCGGCTGCGCTGTCCTGCGACCCCGTCGCTCCGAACGCACCGCTTGAGGTGCAGGTCACGTCTACCAACTCGGTTGGAGTTGCTCACTGCTGCAGTTGGGCCGAATGACGCACCTCACCATGAGCCGCTGCCTCCCGGTCGTTTGGGGCCGCCCACGTAGCGACAGCGACGGTCGCGATCGCGTCGTTACAAGCCCCGGCGCGCTCGCCCTGGAAAGTTCGAGCTGCAGCAACCGCGAGCTCAGACGCGGTCCGCCCCAGAGTTGGCCAGCGTCCATGTCTCTCGCACCACCGCTCGGCTACTCGGGGGACCGACGCACCACGACGGCCAAATCGTACGCTTCGAGCGCTACATCCCAGGCAAGTAGCCTGTCCTGCGGCCGAGTCGCGAGGCAACGTCCGACGTGGCACCTAGGCTCAGTTCCAGACCTACCTACCCCTATGCGATCTGAGGTTCGATGACCCCGGCGACATCCCCCGGTCCTGCTGACAAGCGCGCTGCCAAGACAAGCGCCCCCCTCGGGCTTGTCACCACGAGTCCGCTCGAATCTTGGACCGACGATCTCGCGCCCGCCCGTCAGTCCGTCGTAGTCGGCGACGCGCGGCACACCGGACTAGACGCAGAGTCCGTGGACCTTGTCGTGACTTCGCCGCCCTATTGGGCGAAGCGAGACTACGGGCATGAGGACCAGATCGGTCTGGAGTCTACGCCGGATCAGTACGTTGCCGCCATCATGGATTGTTTGGCCGAGTGGGGGCGGGTACTACGGCCGACCGGCTCCATCTTCCTCAACGTTGGTGACACTTATCACAAGCGATCACTCGTTGGCATCCCCGCTCGTATCGAGTATGAAGCTATCAAACACGGTTGGCGAATCCGCAATCGAATCATTTGGGCGAAGACAAAGGGAATGCCCGACCCCGTAAAGAATCGACTCGTCAACCGACACGAGTATATTATCCATCTGACCATGCGAGAGACCTACTACTACGATCTGTTCGGTTATTCCGCCGCCTATGGCAACGGGAGCAATCCCGGGGACGTCTGGACGATCAACCCTGAGAGGAACATGGGTGAGCACCTCGCGCCGTTCCCTCAGGAGATTGTAGAAAGGGCAATCACGCTTGGCGCACCAGAGCAGATCTGTTCGGTCTGCCACACGCCTCGTCGCCGAGTCCTCGAGCGCACTTCTGAACTTGACCCCACCCGCCCGCAGGCAAAGCGCGCGATGGAACTAGCAGAGGCTCACGGCCTGACCCAAGCACACATTCGTGCGATTCAGGCAACGGGCGTGTCCGATGCGGGCAAAGCCCTCAAAGTTCAGACTGGGACTGGGCGCAATTCCGTCGAAGTGCAGCGCCTTGCCGCCGAGGCCAAAGCAGCATTGGGTGGGTACTTCAGGGAGTTCACTTTTGCCAAAAAGCGAACAGCCGGCTGGACCGACTGCGGCCACGACGCGCCTGCACGCGGAGTTGTTCTCGACCCCTTCATGGGAACCGGTACGACACTCAAAACTGCTACTCGCATGAACAGAGACGCGATCGGGGTTGATCTCGTACCTTTGATGGAGGCGCCGGTTCTCGGTTCTTAGGGGCGTCGGAGTCCTGCGAGTAATGCGAAGGATTCAGCCATGTCCTCAATATGACGGTCGATCAGCTCCCCTTCCGAAAGATCGAACCGGAAGTCATATACGTCGACGGATTCGATCCGGCCCACATAAACGAGTCCGCGTTCGCCGCTCAACCACGGGTGCACGAGAAGGGCGAAGGGTAGTTTGAATCTCAACGCGTAGGTGACCGCCTGTTCAACTTCCTTGCGCTCGGGTAAACGCGCAGTGGAGCCGTGAACGGTGTTCTTTGCCTCGGCAACCAGCGGAACTGATCCGTCCAGCGCGCGGAAAACCAAATCGGGTTGCGCCGCTCCTGCGTCATCTGCCGCCAACGGACGCATAGGAACGCCGAGCGGTGCAGGCAATGCCGACTCTTCGACAGTCGTGTACAGGCTGACCTTACCCTCGGTATTACCGTCTAGCACTTCAATCGGCCATGCATTCGCCGCTGCGTATCGCGCTAGGCTTACTCGCACGAAGTTCTCGAACAGTTTGTTGGTGTCGATAAGGAGGGATTCGAGTTTGATGTCGTTGCTAGGAGTAAGATCTAGTGCAATGCCGCGGCCACTCAGAATCAGAAGAGCAAGATCTATCAAATTGCGGTAGTAACTTCGCGAATCTGGAAGCGGAACGAAGCCCAGCACTTCTGGGTCCTGTAAATACATTGCAGCCCTATCTTCCGTGACCTCCGCAAGAGAGTGCAAGAATCCTGCTAAACGGGCTACTTTAGCGCGATCACCCATGCGCGGCTTGTCGCGTGACTTGTGCAGATGAGCCATGAGCACTTCGACCGCTGCCTTTACGCAGCGATTGGCCGGCGTATCGATAGTGCGGCGGTGCCAGCTATAAGCCGCTTTATTCCTGACTCCGCGTGCCGCGAACCTTTGAATGGTGCGAGTGAAATCTATTTTGCCCCGAGGCACCGACCCCTCGTCGTCGTTACGCTCGTACTCGCGCCACAAACCTCGGTCGGAAGCTTCCTCGAACCTCGCGATGAAGGCGTCCGTATAGATGTCCATTGCCCAATCGCCGGCTTCACCGCGTCCGGCATACTCGCGGAAAGCCGATAGGGCAAGCACTCCATGGCCAGTGTCGACTACCATCCGCGTGAGGTTCGCCAGGGGCACCCGAGGTCGAACGCGCACTACTACGTGCTCATTGATGGGGATGACACCGACAAACGACGTTGCGGTCAGTCGCAGACGACCGGACTTATCAAAATTCGCGCGCAGTACATCCTTCCCGTCGATTTCTGTGTTGAGCATCCACTGGTGATGCTCGCCGACCCACAAGCTTGGGTCGATATCGATCGTCCCATACTCCTTGCAGTCGATTATCTTGACTACTTTCTCTGCCCCGCTCACGGCCGCTGCGCATCGCCCTTTTCGGTCCCGCTGGTGCTAGCTTCACCTAACGCCGGGTTCTCGAACACGTTGTTCCAAGCCGTTTCGATGTCGCGACGAGTGTTCTCATCACGGCGGAATGCCCGCTCCACGAGGAACTTGAGCTGGTAGTCCCAGATATCGCGAAGCGACTGTTCGTCCGTCACTGCTGAGAAGTACGCATGCCCAACTGCGGCGGCGGGATTCCTCCGTGACTGACCATTGATCCTGTCGAACCAATGTAGGAGCTTCGTCTTCAAGGTCGCGTCAACCTCGTTCCCATCGAGGATGCTCCCGAGCACGGAACGGTCGGGGTCCATGGACACCTTCGCGAAGCGTCGCTCGAACGCAGCGTCCACCTCGTCCACTCCCCGGTCGAACGGATTCATTGTTGCGATTATGACGAGGTTCGAGGGGATGTGAATCTCCTCGCCGTTGGCAATCGTGAAGCGGAGCTCGCGCTTGGTGCGCTCAACGTAGGTGAGCGCTTCGCCGAAGACCCGACCTACGTCAGCCCGCGAGAGCTCATCGATCACAAGAACGTAGCAATGGTCCGGATCAGTCGTGGCTGCTCGCACGAGGGCGAGGAACGGACCGTCTTTCGGCACGAAGGAAGTCTCGGTCGGCGCGAAACCGAGGATGAAGTCCTCGTACTGGTAGCTCGCGTGGAACTGGACGAACTTGTAACGTGCCTCGTCCCCGTCGGTGAGCAGCTGAGCAACAGCAGCGGCGTAGTAGCTCTTCGAGGTACCGGGAGGCCCGCTCAAGAGCACGCCGCCGAACAGCTCCGCCAGTCGCGAGATCTGCAGGACGCGAGGGTCTGACCGCGCTATAGGCTCAGCGTCGGGCGCCGATGAGGCGAGGTTGGCCGTCGCCATTGCTTTGGCCCCAATACGGAGGTCGTCGGCGGTGACGGTGCGAACATTGGGCACTAGCTGTTCATACATTGAGGCCTGCCTCACTCGTCGTCGGATCTCCGTCCACGCCGGCACGCTCAAAGAATGGGAAGTCGACGTCGCTGGGCGGCTCGACCGTGAAGAGCGTTGCAAATTCTTCTGCGCTCTGATCCGGGTAGTCAAACTTCTCGCAAAAGCCGGAGACGATGTCGTCCGGCTCGGGATCGCCAAGGAGAACAAAGCCGTCGTTACGAAGGAAGAACATCCCCAACGCGACCGCAGAAACTCGCTGGTTGTACAGCAGCTCCGCGAGAGCCAGCGCTACGTGGTCATCCGGGAGCGAATAGGTTCCGTCGCTACCGCCCAGCCAACTTCCACCACCGAGTCTATGGAGCGAAGCCGAAGACCAGCTGCCGGCAATGTTTGGAGCACGCCACAGGGAGGAAGGGAGGCCATTGCCCCGCTTGCCCCGATCAATCAAGGGGAAGTAGTACGGCTTCGCCGGATTACCAGGCAGCTCAATCAGCGAGAGAAGCTCGGACGATGAAGCCGAAGCTTGCGTCAGCCTTCCCGCTCGCGCTTGCTTGCGAAGATAGAGGTACATCACGAAGGCGGGGTGAAGCCTCTGCGATGCCAGCGTCTCGATCGACCAGCGCACAGCGTCGTGGCTAAGAACATACATCGGCGAGGGAAGTGGGTCCGACACACCGCTAGCCTAGCGAGGCGTAGCGGATCTTGCCGTCTCGTCAGCACCGCCTCGTGTCGGAGAGGTACTGGACGGGTTTGATTGATGCGCTTGCGCGACGAGTAGGCGTGCCTCGGCGAGGCCCGTTCGTCAGGCGCCAGAGAGGAGTAACCGAGCCGGACGTAGCCCTGATAGCGCAATCTGCCAGACATCTTCGACGTGGCCGGCTCCGACGCCGTGGAGGAAGGCGAAGACAGGACCAGCACTCAGCCCGGAACCTTCCGAGAGAAGCGAACGACCTGTACCTCGCTCAGGCTAACGCGTCTCAGTGGTCGCTCTGCTTCGAGCAAGCGGCGAACCTTGGGCGTTGAGCTGAGTGAGCCCGCTCAGCAACGGAACACGCTGTTTCGCTCAGCGAGAGTGCAGGTCCTACCGGAGCTCGCGGGCCAGTCGGTTCTTGACCGAATCGGGCAGCTGATTGTCGATGAAGGCGTTCAACCGCTCCGGATCCGGCTCGACTCGCTCTGCAGGAGCAAGTTCTTCCCAGGTGTCGTAGTCGCTCGGATCGGCGAACGTCACCACGCCGACACCGTGCGAACGCGCTACGGCCAACACCCCTTGAAGGACCTCGGTGAGTGCGGCTTGCTCCGACGCCGGCACGTGCAGGACGACATATGCGTGGGTTGCAGCGCGCCGATGCGCGAGCGATTCGTAGACGCATTGCACGTCGATCGCATCTGCCGGCTTGACCTCAAACGTTACAACCTCGAGAATCTTCGTCGGCACGTACAGAAGGTTGAGCACCTCCACTGACACGATGTCTGGCCGCGACCATGTGCCGCCGGTCGCGCGGCGCCCTTGCCGCGCGACGATTTCTACCGCAAGAAGGTTCGACCGATGGTCGCGGGCCCACGCGCCTCGGATCACGCCAGCCAGAGGTTCGTAAAGCCCGTCTTCGCGCTGCACTGCCGCGACAGCTGCGACGGCCGCGGCTTCCACGGTCGCGGGGGTCGCGGAGGTCGCGAGCGGCACTACAACTTGAACCTCCGGCTCTTCGTGGTCGTCCGAGACTCGGAAGAGGGTTCCGCCACGACCCACGCCGCGGCCGATCAGGCCTCGATCCACGAGAGCATCCCTAGCGGACCAGTACCGGCCTTCATCCCACCCCAGCTGCTTCTGAGCACGAATATTGCCGATCGTAGCCCCACCCAGAGGAACAATCTCGAACAGCTTTCGCTCGTCATCGTTCCAAGTCTCGTCGTTGTTCAACACTCTTCCCCGCTCGCTAGGTCTATCGTCATCCTGGCAGACTCCGAATCGCAACCACGGATGCCCCTCCTGGCGCGCGTCCGCCGATTTCCGAACTCTCAGCGGTCGCCAAGTATTTGTCCTTGAGTCCCTGCACAGCACACAAACACCCCACAACGGGTCTTCCCCAGCCAGTCTTCACCCACGATTGTGGTTCGACACTTCTTTTGCCGGGACGAGACGTGCGCGAGTACCAACAACTTCCCCAAGAGACAACACCATGACGATGGCCGCTGAACGCGCAGGGGTCGAGGCAAACCGCCAGCGCATTCGTGCTCCGCGCTCGCGGTCGTTCCACCGGATACTTGGCCTTCCTGATCGACAGCTTTTTGCGGATCAGGGTCTGCGGCGACATGCCGATGCGGTCCGCGAGGAGCAAGCAGTACGTGAGCACGTTTTTAAGCTCGCTCCGCACGCGCGGGTCGCCGGCCTTATCCTCCCACTGGAAGCACTCGAGCAACTCCGCCGCCTCGAGCTCAAGAGCTCTTCGCGAGGTTCTCCTCACTGTGGAACTGAGCCCAATCGCGTTCGTCAACGAAAGCCGGTAGCTCGTCGCGCAGCCCCTCTTCCGCCATGCTGCGACGCTAGCAGCGCAGCTGGCGACACCGATACGAGCGCGCGGTCAGTCGGTCATCGAAGCGCTCGCACTGCGCAATCCCTGCCGAACGAACGACGACAACTGGTCAGCCACCGCCACCATGGGACGGCTGAAATCGAGCGCGTGCTGCTCGACCACCGGCCCGTCGACCACCTGGATCCGGCGCGCCTCCGACTCCCCCGCTGCATACACGAGGTGCCCCTTCCTCAACCCGAACCGCCGGCAATACGCCGCTATCTGGTACAGATCAGCGTTCGGGTACTGCCCGTGCTTCTCTACCTTGTACTTCACGTCGATGCAGGCCCGGACCTCCCCGTCGACCACCCACACGAGGTCCGGCGCTATCTTCACCGTCCCCGCAAAATCAAGCGTCGACGCGTATTGAGAGACGAGCACTCCCCCGTACGGCTTAAACGCCTCGCGCAGGGCAGCCGACACGAAGTCCTCGAACACCGACCACATGTCGACGAGGAACCCCGACGCGACGACGGACCCGGCGCGTTGCTCGACCGAAGACCCCGACAGCACGAGCGCCCCCAACGCCAGCGCCAACGAGTACCGCTGGTTCCGCCGATCCGCCCGGACGACCGGCACCGGAGCCCCGACCGGGATCACCGACACCCCGTCGAGGACCCGCACGATCCGCCGCAGCGCCCCGAGCACGTCAGTCGGCACCCCGGGCAGCCGGAGGAGCCGAGTCGCAGCGGTCAGCAGCACCTGGTTCTCCGCGATGTCCTCGACGTAGTCGTCGAACGACACCTCGACCGGTAACGGCTGGCCGCCCCGCCGCGTGAGCTGGTCCGCGATCCGCCACCGCCCACGCACGAGCGGCAGTGCGTCCTCCCGATTGACGTACCCGCGGAGCGGCCCTCCGGCGAGAGCCCGCGAGGCCTGTCGGACGAACGCGTGCGCCAGCGCCGGCACGAGGTCCTCGTCCTCCTCGAACCCGAAGTCGTCCTCGGTCCAGATCTCACTCCCGGCGCGCGCGTACCCGAGCATCGCGAACAGCCGTCGGACGGGCGTCTTCGGCTTGAGCCACACGGTGTGCCCTGCGATCCGTACGACGCCAACCTTGCGGACGCCGCTGACGCGGTACTCGTCCGCGCCGAGCGTCGGCGCGACCGACGCGATGTTCGCGGCGGCCAGCCCGACGGCGACCGCCCGCGGGAGTCGGTGCACGACCGGCTGGTCTGCCTCCCGCAGCTCAATCGTCGGCGGAAGCACCTTCGGCCCCGTCCGCCACTGAGGGCGTGGCCTGGCGACGCAGCGTCGTCAGGCCGTACCGCGCCTCCAGGTCGACGCCATCGCCGTAGTGGTGCTCCGCCAGGAGCGGCAGGATCTCGTACCGCCAGACGTCCTGCAGGCCGGTTCCGGCCAGGTCGCGCATCAGGAAGGACGGGCCCACCTTCGCGTCGTGGTCTTGGATCTGCGCGTTGAGTCGCGTCAGCAGGTCGGCGCGGTCATCCTGGAGGCGATTGGTCACCACCCAGCGCGACAACACGTTTCGCACGGGCTCACGTTCTGGGTGCAGTTCGACGAAGGCGAACCGGCGCCGCATGGCGGCGTCGAGCATCGCGATCGAGCGGTCGGCGGTGTTCATCGTGCCGATGACGAAGATGTTGCTCGGCAGGGTGAACGGCTCGTCGCTGTAGAGCAGCGAGATCTCGCTGTCGCGGTACTCGAGCAGGAAGTACAGCTCGCCGAAGACCTTTGCGATGTTACCGCGGTTGATCTCGTCGATGACCAGGAAGTAGTTCGCCTCGGGGTTGGCGGCAGCGGCGTCGGCGAGGCGGCGGAGCGGGCCCTTTCGGAGAGCGAAGGCGAGGTTGCCGCTGTCGTCGTTCGCGACGGGGCGGAAACCCTCGAAGAAGTCCTCGTACGAGTACGTCGGGTGGAATTGGACGATGGTCGTCTCGCCGTCTGTCCCGTCCGTCACGTGCTTTGAGAGCGCCTGGGCGAGGAACGTCTTGCCGGTGCCGGGCGGGCCGTAGAGGATCACCTGCTTGCGGCGTTCGATGAGGTCGAGGGTGTCCTGCAGCCAGTGTTCGGGCAGGTGGAGGGCAGCCGCGAGCTGACCGTCCACACGGGTGAACGGTGCCCGGACGCCGTGCCCCGGATCGGGGTTGACCGGAACGGGATACGGTCGGGACACCGACTTGGGAAGGGTCGTCGGCTTTTGCCGCCATCGTGAGGACAGCGGCTCCTGGTAGAACAGAGCCGGCCCCCTCGCCTTCTGTTGCAGGGCGATGGTGATCTGCTGGAACGCCTCGTCCTGGTCGTCCTCCATCTGCCCGTCGACCTCGCCGGCGAAAGCCGAACGGATTGCCTCGCGGTCGTCACTCGAGACGACCTCCCCGAAAAACCCCGGGTGTACGAGCAGAAGGAGTTCGTTGCGCTGGATGGGCAGCAATGTCCCCGGCAGCGCCACGACAATATCTCTCCAAGCCGTGGGGTTGTCGAGCGCCCGCTCGCGCTCCTCCTCGCTGAGCCCGAGCCACGCGTCGACGCACTCGATGACGATGGACGTCGCTGCGAACATGTGACCGGAGATGCCCTGGCCGGGGTTGAAGGACCACGAGCGGAACGCCTCGTCGACCTCGGCCGGGATCGTGATGGGGTGCACCATCCGGTCGAGCAGGAACGTCACGCGCTCGCGCTTCTTCCGCTCACCGGGTTGCTCGAGGGGCAGCACTTGCCAGCACAGGAGCTCGGCCATGAGCAGCTTCGCGTCGTCGCTGGCGCCGTCGAACTGGGTCGCGAGCTTCTCGAGGAAGACCGCGCCGTCGACCTCGGGCCGGCCGATGAACCGCTCGCGGAGTTCCGCGACGACATCGCTGCGCCAGACGCCGCGGCCCGGAGCGAAGGCGGAGTCGAGCTGGCGGAGGCCGCGGTCGACGAAGAGCGCGCTGGTCGAGCGGATCGTCTCGGCTCGGCGGTCCGGCGGAAGGATCTCCGTCGCGAGCCGCAGCTGGAGATCTTCCTTGCGCTGCCGGTCGAAGTCCCGCTGGCGAGCGTTGAGGATCGTGGCGAACTCGTCGGGCGCGATCCCCGGCGCGCTGTACTCGCGACCAAGGTCCGTCACGCGCCACTCGCCTCGCCGAGGCTTCTCCATGAAGCCCGCGTTGACCATTGTCGACGATCCCCAGAAGAAGTCGGAGTCGCCGAGCGGCTTGCCCTTTGTGTTCGGCGCGAGCTCGTCGCCTTCGAGCGGGATGCGCTCGAGGACGCCGTTCCACACGTCCAGACGTCGGGCCGTTCCGCCGTTCTGGCCGAGGTAGCGGAGTGCTTCTTGAAGCCTTCGGAGTCGGTTCTCTGCTCGAAACACTGCTGTTCCCCTCGTCGTCGCGGCCGCGGTGCCGTCCGTTTGCCATTCTGCCGGGTCCGCTGGAGCGCACGGCGTTTCAAGAGCGATCGTCAGCGCCCTAGGATCAGCTCACCCGACCCGACCCGAGACGAACACGGAGCGCACATGACCGACGAGATCGACGTGGTCCGCGACGAGGACGGCGCGACGTTCTTCGGATCCGAAGCAACCATCGAGCGCTTCCTCGCCGCCAACGATCTGCCGTCCCGCGAGTTCGATCTCCCCAGGCTGAGCCAGACACTCAGCGGCGCGTCCGGCGTGGCGAGCGCCGCCGCTCAGGTCGCGGCGGGATCTGGCCGCTGGGTCCAACTGACAAAGGAGTCGGCCAAAGCGCTCGACAAGTTCTCTGCGATGAAGGGGTCGAGCGCGGGTGTGAGCCGCGCCATCGTCACCGAGAACGGGAAGATCAAGAACATCCTCGAGTTCACCAAAGCGGGCTCGATGCTCACCAGTCCTGCGATGCTCACCGGCGTCGCCGGACTCATGGCGCAGCTGGCCATGCAGCAGGCGATGGACGAGATCACGGACTACCTCGCGAAGATCGACGCGAAACTCGACGACGTGTTGCGCGCGCAGAAGGACGCTGCAGTCGCGGATCTCATCGGCGTTGAACTGATCATCAACGACGCGTTGCGCGTGCGTGATCGTGTCGGTCACGTGAACGCGGTGACGTGGTCGAAGGTGCACGGAACAGAGTTCACCATCGCCCGTGCGCAGTCATACGCACTCCTGCAACTCGACGCTCTGGCCGAGAAACTCGAGCGCACGTCGAAGGTCGGCGAGCTCGCGGACCTGACGGAGAGCGCCGAGCGATCCGTGCATGAGTGGCTTGCGGTCCTGGCACAGTCGTTCAAGCTGCAGGAGGGGGTGGCGATCCTGGAGCTCGACCACGTGCAGCGCACCGCGCCGGACGACCTCGACCACCACCGGGAGTCGCTCCGCGATGCACGCCGTGCACGCCGTGATGCGATCACCCAGCGCACCGAGACGCTCCTGCTGCGGATCGATGCGGCGGCTCGGATCGGCGACGTTTCGGTGGTGCTGCACCCGCTCGACTCCCGCACTGTCGTCCGCTCGACCAACGCCGTCGCCGGTCAGGTCATGGCGTTCCACGGCGGGATGGGCGTCGATGGGTCTCGCGCCGAGCTGGAGTCGAAGCGGTGGCGAGCTGCGTTCGGTGACGCGGCCGAAGGTGCCCGGGACCGCATCGTCGAAGGCGGTACGGACGGTGTCGAAGTGGCGCGCAAGCTCGGCGGTCAGGCGCTGGAGCAGGCGGGCAACGCTGCAGAAGCTGCGTCAGCCCGTCTCGGAAGTTGGGCGAACAAGCTACGTCGACAGGCCGACGACAAAGACCGCGGCGATGCCCAGTGAGATCCCGAGCGGATCGCCGCTTCACCGAAGGTGGATTTGGCTCGTCGTCCGAATGAAGAGCCGGTCGTAGTTCCGTGCCCGAGCGCTCACCTGCCCGGCGGCCAGCGGGCGACCGTCCCTCCGTCGGTACAGCTGTCGAGCATTGAGGACGTCTGCGATCTCACGGCTGGTCATCGGCGCTCCGGCGTCACGCAGTACCTCGATCATCGCTTCGTGCAGGGTCATGACGTCATCATCCCTTGTGCAACTCCCGCGGCCAACGAAGCACTTGAAGGTAGCGACTACCTAGACGGCGGCCGCGACCGCCAACTGCGCTCTCGCCACCACCGCATCCGCCGCCGGCGGCCTCCCGTACGCCTCCCGGTAGTCCCGCGAGAAGTGCGACGCGCTCCGGAACCCCACCGCGGCCGCAGCCCGCGCCGCGGTGTCCCCGTGCACGACCATCCGCCGCCGCGCCTCCCCCAGCCGCGTCCGCTTGAGGTACTGCGCCGGCGTCATCCCCGTCGCCTCCTTGAACCGGGCGAACAACGTCGACTCGCTGACCCGGAGCTCCCGCGCGAGCCGCTCCATCGACCACCCCTCCGCCATCCGCCCGTTCAGCAGCGCCGTGGCTCCGGCGACCACCGAGGGCCCGGTCCCGTCGAGCGCCGCCGTGATCCGCGGCGCCTGCTCCGTCTGCAGCAACCGCAGCACGATCTCCCGTGACACCAGCGGGAAGAGCACGGGAATGTCCTCCGGCGCGTCGAACAGCCCGATCAGCCGGGCGAACGCGTCGGCGAGCGGCTCTGTCCAGCTCCCCAACCGAGGCAACGACGTCACCGCACCGGACGGCGACGAACCAGGAGCAACCGCAGCAGCAGCCGGCACCGACATCGAGGCGACGACCTCCCCGACCACCACCGGGTCCAGTCGCCAGACGACCGCGACGAACCCGTCCTCCCCCGCTGCGTCCACGACCCCGGCGACGACCGGCAGGTCCACCGGCGTGATGATGAACCGCTCGCGCCCCCACACCTGGTCGTCGTCCCCGACGATCGAGCGCTTCCGCCCCCGCAGCACGACCGACATCGACGGTTCGTAGCGCCGGTCGAACAATCCGGCCGGCTCGTGCACCTTCGACACCGTCAGCCCGAGCGCTTCCGCGTGGTGCGCCGACCCGACACGAGCAACCGCATCCTGCCGGTCCCGCCCCGGCACGGCTGCGTGCGCGGATGCCGTCGCCGCCGCACGGTCGAGGTGCTGCGCGATCCGCTCGTCCACACCGCCACGCTAACCACGCGTCGAGCGCTGCGACAGCGTGCAGGGGTGCCGCTGCGGGATCCGGCAAGGTCCTCGCGGATCAGGGCAAGCCGGGGCGACCGAGCACGCCGGAGCATCGACCCATGACCACCACACCCACCTCCCAGACCGAACCCCGCACCGCCCTCGTCACCGGCGCCTCGAGCGGCATCGGCGAAGCCATCGCCCGCGAACTCGCCGCCGCCGGCCTGACCGTCGCCGTCCACGGCCGCGACGAGCAGCGCACCCGCGCCGTCGCCGAGGACATCGAGCGCCAGGGCGGTCACGCCGTCGCCCTCACCGCCGACCTGTCGCAGGGCCCCGACGTCGTGCCCGCACTCGCCGCCGAGGCCCGGGACCAGCTCGGCGGCCACGTCGACGTCCTCGTGAACAACGCCGGTGTCTACCCGGGAGGCCCGACCGAGTCCCTCGACGACGACACCGTCGACGCCCTGCTCGCCACGAACATCCGCGCACCCCACGTCCTCGTCGCGGCCCTCGCCTCCGGCATGGCGGAGCGCGGCAGCGGCCACATCGTCAACATCGGCTCGTGGATGGCCCGCGTCGGCGTCCCCTTCATGGCCCTCTACCCCGCCACGAAGGCCGCCGTCGAACAGCTCACCCGCGCCTGGGCCGCCGAGTACGGGCACCGCGGCATCCGGGTCGTCACCGTCGCCCCGGGAGCGACGGCGACCCCGGGCAACGCCGACTCGGCCGACGTCCTCGCCGCGATGACGCAGGGCACCCCTGCAGGCTGCCCGGTGCAGCCGGTCGACATCGCCCGCGCCGTCCGCTGGGTGGTCTCCGACCACGCCGCGTTCGTCACCGGCGGCACCATCGACGTCGACGGCGGGATCGCGTCGACGGGACTGGACTGACCGGACCGACGCACGCGGACAAGCGGAGTCTCTGACGGACAGGAGGCGCGGTGCCGGCCGACACCGCGCCTCCCGTCCGCGCAGCGCGCTGATATGCTGCCGGACGTACCACTTCGGGGGAAGGAACACCGTGACGGATGTCGTCATCGACGCGAGGGTGATCCGCGGCATCGCTGGCAGGATCGAACAGAGTCAGACGCAGCTGAGCAGCATCGCAGTCACCGTGCTCGGTAGTGCGGACTTCGGCGCAGCCGAGGTGCGCTCCGCGTTCGAGACCGCACTCCGCGTCCAGGCCGATACGATCGCCGTCCTCGAGAACAACACCTGCGCAGTCGCGAAGCAGGCGCACGGGGTCGTCTCTGCGTTCGAGGACTGGGACGCTTCCCGAGCTCGCGCGGCCGGCCGGTGATCGCAGATCCGACCGCTGGCGATCCACGGTCCATTCGTTCCGTCGCACTGCGTCTTCAACAGCGATCGTCGGGGATCCGCTCAGCCTCGAATGAGGTGCGCCAGCAGGCGGCGGTCATCACTGACGGCGAGTGGAAAGCGAAGAACAAGACGTCGTTCATCGCCGCAGCAGTCGAAGTCGGCGCCGGCGGCGAGCGCATCGCCAGCCATGTCGATCGAGCTGCCACAGTCCTGATCGCCTACGCGACGAGGATCGAGCAGATCCAGTCTGAAGCCCAATCGATCAAGGCGGCTCAGGACCGGAACCACGACGACCTGAGTGCGAATGCCCGGGCGGTCGAGAAGTTGCGGGAGTCGGACGCCGATGACGCCTCGGTCCGCATGCTCGGTCTTTCCGCGGTGGCAGCCGGACTGCAGGTGTCGAAAGTTGCGCTCGAACAGTCGTGGCAGGACCTCGTCGTTCGCCGCCGGGCGGCTGATGCGGAGGCCGCGTCGAAGCTCGGTGAGTCCGAGGTGATCGGCGCGTTCGCGACGAGTGCTGCCGCGATCACGGGGATGACCGACGAGCAGCTGCTCGCCTTTCTCAGCGGCTTGGGACCCGAGGAGATCGCCGCGTTCGCCGGCAACACTGCACTCGCTGACCGGCTTCGCAAGGTCCTCGATCCGAAGGCAGTAGCAGATTGGTGGTCCGGGCTCGGCGGCGACGACGGGAAAGGCTCGCGGGATGCGCACTCGGCCGTCCAGGAGGCGTTCATCGCGGCCTTCCCTGTTGTGGTCGGCAACCTCAACGGCGTCGCCTACTGGGCGCGTGACTCCGCGAACAGGATCACGCTGAAGTCTGCGCTCGCCGACGCGAAGCAGCGAGTGCAGGCACTGGAAGCGCAGCGCAACGGACCCGGATGGTCTCCTGCCCTGGAGGCGCAGCTGGCTGACGCCACGAAGTACCGCGACCAGTTGCAGAACTTCGACGCGGGTCGCAGGAAGCACTACGACCTCAACCGGGAGGGCGTCCGTCAGCTCACGTCCCTCACGCTGGGTCCTCCCCCACTCGGCGCGATAAGCATCGGCGATCTCGATACCGCAGCGAACGCCACGTACGTCGTGCCCGGGATGGGGACGACCCTGCAGGACTCCACGCGGCTCCTCCTCGCTGCGGCGAACCTCCGGAATGCGCAGTCCCTCTTCACGACCGACGACACCGCGGTCGTCGCATGGATCGGATACGAGACGCCCGGACCGATCGCGGGCGGCGACCCCTCGGTCCTGTACGACGGCAAGGCGCACAAGGGCGCTCCGCTGCTCAGCGCCGAACTGGAGGGCTACCGCGCCTCGGTTGGTCCGGACACGAAACTCAACGTCGTCGCGCACTCTTACGGAACGACGATGAGCAGCATAGCCGTCAGCCAATCGCCAGACCTCGGCGTGAACAGCTACGTTGCTCTCGGCTCTGCGGGCATCCCCATCGACGTCCCGAATGCTGCTTCGCTGCACGCTGACCACGTGTACGCGGGCACCGGCGACGAATGGGTCGCTCCGGGTGGGCGCATCGGAAGTGGTCGGAACGACCCTGACTCGTTCGGCTTCGGCGCCGAGCACCTCGATGTGGGTCCTGGCAGCGGGAACGAGGGCGTCAACGCTCATGATCCGCTGCGGCACGATGACGACGAGAACCGAGACAAATGGGGATACTTCGATGAAGGCACGAAGTCACTCCTGAGCACGGCGGAGGCCACAACTCGATGAACGCTCTTCAGAGACACGGAGCGACGGCACTCGTCGTCGCCGCTGCGCTTCTCACGGGCGGCTGCGCGGGCCAGCCAGGAACTCCACAGACCACACCGACAATCACTCGATCGGAATCGCGCATGACCCCGGACGAAGTTCGCAGCGAGAGCCTGACGATCGTCGAGAAGCTCCGCGCACTGGATGAAGCGGCCCTACCGGAGCTGCGGCAGCCGACCGCGACCGAGTGCGGACCACGCTCCGACGAAGGAGTGCAGTTCAGCTGGTCGGTCGAAGGCAAGTCACCCTCCGACCCGCAGGCCTACATCGACCGCGCCGAGGCCGTGCTCAAGGAGAACGGCTACTCCACGCACCGGACCACGACCTCGCTGAACGACGGCCGACCCCTGCACTACCTCGGCGCCGACGGCGACGGACGCCCGAAGATCGGGTTGGGCTCCAGCGCCCTGAACACCGTCCTCCAGCTCTCGTCGGACTGCGCCGACGGCAATGCCAGCGACTTCGGGTGAGCCCTGCACCGGCGCACTCGTCCTGACGGGCGACCCACGCTCAGCCGTGGCGGACGAACCTCGGCCCCTCGTACCCGTCCCGCGACACGTGCGCCGTGAATTCGGCAAGCGACCGCACCCAGTGCCCCTGCTCCCCGTACAGCGCCTGGTACACGACGACCGGCTCCTCGGTCTCGACGTCCCTCGCCACGAGGACCACCTCGTACTCCCCGCCCTTGAAGTGCCGGTACCGCCCAGGCATCACGTCGCTGCTCACCCGCACGATCGTAGGGCTCCTCGCGGGCGCCGCCAGCCGTCGAGGGGTGACCACCCGTCGGACGGGAGGCACGCTGCAGTCCGCCACCGCGCCTCCCGTCCGCCACACGGTCACGTCCGATCCGACAGACCAGCACCGCCGGTCCTGCTTGACTGGACACACCAGGGGAACAACGGCGGGCGCTGCGCGCCGCAGCTCGACAGCACGAGGGGGAACGACATGGCCACGCTCAGCACCCGCGAGCGAGACCGTCGCGGCGGACGCATCGTGCTCGCCGTCATCGCGCTCATCGCCGCGGCCGTCTCGGTATGGCTGCACTTCCACACGGGCACGATCCGCCCGTCGGCGTTCTGGGTGCCGACGCTCGTCGGGCTGGCGTACGGAAGCGTCGTGTGGCCGATCGGTCAACGCCGCAGCTCCGGGTGGTGGCCCGATCTCGTGTGGGTCGGATTCCTCGGCGTCTTCTTCGTCCTGATCGCGAGCAAGACGTTCTCCGCGCCGGCATGGTTCCTCGCCGTCCTCGTCGGGGCGCTGCTCACCGAGGCCGTCCACCCAGCGAAGCGTGCCGCACCGTCCGCGGTCGCGAAGCTCCCCCTCGACCAGGTCCGCCCCTGGTCCGGCTCCGGCGTCACCGCGGCGGTGACCGAGCGCCCCTTCGGGCAGCCGCACGCGAAGCCAGCCGTCCTCGTGACCACACAGGACGGGAGCACCGTCTTCCTCGTGATGGACCTCGCAGCGTTCTTCGACGGCGAGACCGGCATCGCGGAGTCCGCGAACGGGGAACAGCTGACGTTCCTCTCGCGCAAGGGTGTGGCGCCGAGGTCCTCCGTGCTCGACGATGCGACGCCGGGGCTGGCAGACGGGACGCTGTTCCTCTTCACCGGCCGACAGGACGCCCGGCCGTCCGCCGTGTTCAGCAACGAGGACGCGCTCGCCTTCGAGCAGTGGGTCCGGACGATCCCGGAGGACTGAGGGGCGAGCGGAGGACCCGTTCGGTACGGTGGCCCTCGGAGGGGGAACGATGAGCGACAGCATCAACACGTGGGGTGGCACCGAGGCGAAGGCGGCCGGCGAGCCGCTGTTCGTCGTCCAGCGGCCGAGGTTCCCCCAGCAGATCCTCATCGTGCTCGGCGGAGCCGCAGTCGTCTTCGGGCTGCTCGGAACCGTGATCGAGCAGTTGGTCGTCCCGGGCTCGGACAGCACCGCGTTCGTGCTGATCGGCCTGGTGGGTGCCTTGTTCCTCCTGATCGGTCTCGCACTGGCAGCCGGACGCGTGACCGTGTTCGACCGGCACTACCTCGTGAAGTCCGGCTTCGGGAAGGCCCGTCGTCGCGAGGTCGACGACATCCACGTGCTCCGGTACGGGACGCAGTCGGCCGGCGGTGGGCCGACCTTCATCAGCCTGACCGCGTGGAACGACCGCAAGAAGAAGCAGTTCACGGTCTTCACGAACTTCCGCGGGTACGACGAGTTCACGGCGTGGTTGGCGGAGCGGCGACCCGAGCAGTGGACGGAGTGCGAGCGGCTCGGGCTACCGGAGTGAGCAGCGGCTTCGGTCGTTCCTGCACAGCCGGCAAGCGGCGCACCTCCCCCACATCGTCGTCGTCCGCGACCGCGATCACGCCTCGGCACGACAGGCTCGAGTGGTGGAGCAGTGGGAAGCCGACGACGCACGCCGTCGCCACATGGCCCGCTTCGGCCGGCGTGACACGGCACCCGAGCTCGCACTGCGCCGGGAGCTGCACCGCCGCGGCCGTCGATTCTTCATCGACCGGCAGGTCAGCCGCCGGTGCCGCGTCCGCCCCGACCTCGTGTTCCCTCGTGCTCGAATCGCGGTCTTCGTGGACGGCTGCTTCTGGCACCTCTGCGAGGAGCACACGCACCTACCGAAGGCGAACGCCGAACTGTGGCGGCGGAAGCTCCTCGCGAACCGGCAGCGCGACGCCCGGAACCAGGCGATCCTGACGGCCGAGGGCTGGCGGGTCCTCCGCTCGTGGGAGCACGACGATCCCGCAGCGGTCGCAGACCGCGTCGAGGACGAGCTCGACCGCTGGGCCGTCATCGTCGGCCGACCGGAAGGGCGGGGACGAGAGTGACGAGTGGCTGTGCTCCGACCGACGGGCGTCAGAGGGCGATCCGACCGCCTGCCCACGCCTGCATCGTGGCATCGTGCGTCGCCACCACGATCGCGCTCCCCGCACTCCGGAGCTGCTCGAGTGCGTCCCGCACCAGCGCCGCGCTCATCTCGTCGAGCGAGGCCGTCGGCTCGTCCGCGAGCACCAGCAACGGCCGTTGTACGAGCACCCGCGCGGCGGCGACCCGCTGCTGCTCCCCACCGCTGAGGAACCCCGCCCGCATCCGGAGGCGGCCCCCGAGCCCCACCGCGTTCGCCGCCTCCTGGACCCGCTCGTCGCGCTCACGCCGAGGGACACCGCTCGGCCGCACGACGCCGAGGTTCTGCTCGATCGTCCACTGCGGCACGACCGCGTGGTCCTGCACGACGAACCCGACGCGGTCCCGCCGCATCAGCCGCCGGGCGCGACGAACACTCCGGTGCACGTCCTCGCCCCGCAACCGGACAGCCCCTCGCGTCGGGGTCTGCAGTCCGCCGAGGCATCGGAGCAGCGTGCTCTTCCCCTGCCCCGACGGTCCGAGGACTGCGACGGCGTCCCCCGGACGGACGGACAGGGACAGCTCGTCCCACAACTTCCGGGGCCCGATGTCGAACCCCAGTCCGTCGACTTCGAGCACCGGCGCTCCGATCACCATGTCTTCCTCCACGCTTCCGCTCGACGCGTCGGCATCACGGCGGACACCACGCCGAGCAACACGAGGGCTCCCGCTCCGCTGGCGACGCCTGCGGTGAGGATCACGTCCCCACGAGCTCCCGACAACGCACTCGTCACCGCGGCGGTGGTCAGGGCTGTGCCGCTCGCGCCGACGAGGAACCACCGGTGCCGGACCAGCGGGTGCCGTCCGACCAGGTACTGCACGCGCCCGAGTCGAGCAGTGCGGACGCGGTGTTCACCCACGAGCGAGATCGCTGCGAGCACGAGGGCCGACAACGCAGCACCGACGGCCAGCAGCAGCGTGTGGCGCTCGGTCCGGAGTTCTCCGAGTTGCCGTTCCACGCGGGCCCCCACGCGGTCGACCTGCAGGACGATATCCGCGAGCCCGGCAGCTCGCAGCTGGCGTTCGAGAGCCGCACGGTCGGCGAAGCGCACCTCGCCGTTCGCGACGCCGGTCCCGACCTGGTTCGGTGCGAGGTCCTTCGGGTCGGGAACGACCAACACGGGGATGTCCGGCCACGTCGGCAGCAGCGGTTCGATCCCGTTCGTCCAGAGGATCGCGGACTCGGTGACGGCTGCGGTCGAGCGCACCGGTCGGATCCGGATGTCGAGTGGTCGCGGAGGCTGACGTCCTTCCACCTGCCAACCGGTTGCGATGTCCGCCGCTGCCGCATCGCGGAGCGCGTCGCTCTCGCTGGCGAGGGCATCGGGCACGAGCAGGAGTGGTTGCCCGTGCGGAGGGAGGCCGCCCGGCACGAGTGCACGCAGGGACGCGCTGGCGTCGCCGACCAG
Source organism: Curtobacterium sp. ODYSSEY 48 V2 (assembly GCF_023712625.1). NCBI lineage: Bacteria > Bacillati > Actinomycetota > Actinomycetes > Micrococcales > Microbacteriaceae > Curtobacterium > Curtobacterium sp. ODYSSEY 48 V2. The sequence continues at coordinate 11,768 of NZ_JAMAXX010000004.1, read as the reverse complement.
TGTGAACCGATCCGTGAAGGAGGAGTAGGCCATGCTGGCGTCCCCTCGCGCGAGTGCTCCGGTCGCGATGGCCCCCAACGCCTGGTCCTGCTCGAGGGTCGTCGACGCTGTCCCGAGCACGACGTCGTCCCCGTGCGCAGCTTCGGCGACCAGGATCCGTTCGGCCTCGGCGGTGGTCCGCTGACGGTCCTGCAGGCACTGCACGTCGGCGACGGCCACGATGACGAGTGAGATGCCGGCGGCGGCGACGAGGACCATCGGCCATCGAGCCTCCGCAGCGCGGTGGGTCGCGGCAGCGCTCAGCAGGGCGCAGCCGACGTGCAGCACGAGGGCGGCCAGCAACGCCGCGAGGACGCACACCACGACGACGACCGTCGTGAACCGGAGCGCCGGAGCGCCGGCCCCGTGCACCGCGAGCGCCACCGGCGGACCGACGCATGCTGCGGTCGCCACCGGGCCCGCCAGGCGACCGAGGTCCAGGGCTTCCGCGCAGGCCACGCTCCCTCCGGACCAGCCCGCTCGCAAGCGAAGGTCCTGCCGTCCGGCACGGCGTCTCGACTCGGCGACGAGCGCGATCCCCAGTCCGAGCAGGACGGCGACCGCGACGAGCGCGATGGTCGGCCGTGCCAGGACCACGACGAGCGCCTCGACCGGAGCGGGCGTCGTGTCGACCGTCGTGTACCCGGCCTGCCGCAGCTCCTCGGTGAACCGTCGGACCGACCGTCCGTCGCCCTCGACCGCCATCGGACCGAGCAGGTCGAGCGTGCCACCGTCACCGATCGGCCGTGTGCTGATCGCCGCGCCGATCCCGGGTTGCGTTGCCGGCCCCCGGAACGTGTAGGCGGTCCACACCCCGGGCCGTCCGTCACGATCCGGAACCAGGAGCGAGACTCGCACCCCGGAACGCTCAGCCGCAGCGGTGATGTCCCGGATGTGTTCGACCTTCGTCTCGCCGACCGGCAGCTCAGCGAGCTCGAGCGTCGCCCGCCCGGCGAGGAGCCCGAGTGCCTCGACCTCGCCGACGACGGACACCGCGAGCACTGCCGACAGCGCGAGGACGGCTGCCACCGCCAGGACGGTGGCAGCCGCGAAGTTCCTCATCCGCGGCGGGCCCAGAACGCCTGGTTTCCGGAAACCGCCTTCGGCCGGTGGGCGTACGCGACCTTCGTCGGTGGCTGCCACGCCGATCGGGTCACGACGCCGTGCGACTTCACCGATGCACGGTGCGTAGAGCCGTTGTGCTGGTAGACCGAGTGCACCTCGCCGCTCCACACGCCGTAGGTCCACGTGCCGCCCTCCGGGTAGGCCGTCCCGTTCCGGGTCTCGCCGACCCGGTCAGCGGACGCGCCTCCCTCGACCACCCGTCCGGACGACGCCGGAGAGTCCGACGCCACCGCCACCGCCGCGGTCGCTCCGACCGGCCCGATGGCGGCCACGACGACCGCGGCGGCTGCGATCGAGATCAACTTCTTCCCCACGCTTGCTCCTCCTCCACTCCTGACGGGTTCCCGTCAGGAGCGCCACCGTAGCAACCGGAACACCGCGGGTCACGCATGGTATATCAAGCTGGTGCGAGGAGAACGGACGGGAGGCGCGGTGCCAGCCGGCACCGCGCCTCCCGTCCGTCATCCGGTCGCGACCGCGACCCGCACTCACCAGGTGAGCACGAACCGCCCCCGCGTCCCGCCGACCTCGAGCCGCTCGTGCGCCTCCGCAGCGCGCGACGCGGGCAGCACCTCGGCGACCCGCGGCACGAGCACCCCGTCCTCCACCGCCTGCCGCAGCTCCTCGAGCAGGTCGAACGACGTGTACTCGGAGAACACCATGATCCGCTCGAACCGGATCCCGCGAGCACCGTTGCCCTCCCAGCCCCGCACGTCCGCGAAGAACCCGCCGTCGCGCACCGCGTCGACGACCTCGTCCCGCTGCACCGCGGCATCGGCGAGCGCGTCGACGCCGTCCGGCACGATGCCGCGCACGGCTGCGGCGAAACCGTCCCCGCGGCGCACCATGTGGTCCGGCCCGAGGGACCGCACGAGGTCCTCGTCCTTCGGCGCTGCGTCGGCGATGACCGTGATGCCCCGCTGCTTCGCGAGCTGCACGACGTAGTTGCCGAGCAGCCCCGCGGATCCGGTCACGGCGAGTGTGTCGCCCTGCGAGAGCTCCGCGCGGGCGAGGATCTGCAACGCGGTCAGGCCGTTCATCGGGACGGTCGCGGCTTCCTCGATCGACAGCCCCGCCGGGATCCGTGTGAAGGACCCGACCGGCGCGACGAGGTGCTCCACGTAGGCGCCGCCGTGCTCGGAGAGCGGCAGGGCCATCGCCATCACCTGGTCCCCGACCTGCCAGCCCTCGACGTCGTCGCCGACCTCGTCGATGACGCCGGCGGCGTCCATGCCCGGCACGTACGGCGGCGAGGCCTCGGACGAGTCACGCTGCCCTGCGCGCACGCCGGTGTCCGTGGGGTTCACGGCGAACGCCTGCACCCTGATGCGGACGGTGCCGGAGCCGGCGTGGGGCTCCGGGACCTCGTGGACGGCGAGGGCTTCGGGCCCTCCGAACGTTTCGACTCCGACGACCTTCATGTCCCCCGGTCTACCCGCCCCCGGGTCCGTGGACTCAGCGGACGTTGCAGGAGCGAACAACCGCTCGGGTACCGTCAGCCGCCCGTGTCGACCAGGCAGGGCGATCCGAGTTCGACGCGGTCAGCGCTGTACAGGTCGACGGAGACCCCCTGATCACGGTCGAGCATCACGACGCCCCCGCCCACGAACCGGGTGCCGACCGCGAAGTCTTCGGCCTGCAGGAACCGGACCGCCGGTGCGATGGCAGCCTTCGTCTGCTCGGGCGTCCCAGCCGAGTCGTCGGCGCCGGGACCACGCCAGGAGTAGTGGACCAGGACGCCGTCGTCGGAGTTGTCGAGCCGACACGGCTGGACGTCGACGCTGACCTGGTCGTCGGTCGGTGCCTCCTGTCCGAGCGCGTCGACGACCCGTCCTCCCAGCGCGACGAGTCCGGCCCCCGCCTGCTCGGGCGTCCGGCTGGTCTCGAGTGCGGTCGGCGGTGCTGCCCGTCGCGCTGCGTCAGCCTGCGCCTCGCCCACGGACAGCAGCGCGAAGGGCACCATCGTCAGCATCGCGACCGCGCCGAGCGCCCCGCAGACGGCGATGCCGGCAGCGGCCCCGGTCCGCCCTCGCTTCGCGGCGATCACCAGGGAGACGATCGCGGTCGCCGGGACGAGCACCGCGATGAGTCCACCGGTGACGAACGCCGCGGCGAGGCCCTGCACGGTGGCCCGCTGCTCGACCGTCGGCGCCGCCGTCGTCGCGATCGCGTACACGATGACGAGGCTCCCGACCACGAACGCCAGGATGCTCCCCGCGATCCACGCACCGCTCGGCGCCCGTCGCGACGGGTGGTCCGAGCGCCCGGTCCCGGCTGGCTCCTCGGTGCCGGCCGGCTGTCCCGCGTCGTTCATCCGTCCCCCTCGCTCGTCGAGCGCCCCGCCTCCACGCTACCGAGGGATCGGCGCTCCGGCCGCGCTCCCAGACTGCACCGCCAAGCTCGAGCACAGGGGGGTCCACATGCACGAACACCGCCGCCACTGGCCGTGGCCCGTCGTCCTGCTCGCCGGCGCGCTGATCGGCGCCGCCGAACCGTTCGGCATCATCGGTGAGGCCTGGATCGCCGACCCGACCGTCGACGAGCCGATCGTGACCCCGACCGACTGGTGGCCGCCGGACTCGTCGTTCCTCGGCCTGCTCGCCGTGCTCGGTGTCCCCCTCGGAGCAGTCCTCGGCGTCCTGGTCGCGGCGACGCTGTTCGCGCTCGCCCGGGTCGTCGACGATGCGCTCGGTGTCCTGCCCGCGGCCGTGGTCTGCGGTGTGCTCGCGGCGGGTGTGGCCGGGTTCCTGGGCCTGCCCCTCGCCGCCGTGGTGCAGCCGCCGCCGGTGACGATGCCCTTCGTCCTCACCGCCGCAGGTCTCGCCGGCTTCCTCCTGACCGCGGGGGCGCTGGGGACCCTCCGCCGCCCCGTCGCGAACGACTGACCACGCTGAGCCGATCGCCACCGCTCAGTGCCACGTCCGCATCGCCACGACCACCGCGACCGGCAACGACACCGCGAGCACGATCCCCACGACGATCGCCAGTGCCCGCGCCACCCGGATCCCCTGCTGCCCCACCCAGATCAGCAGCAGGATCGCCGCCAGGTAGAGCGGCGGCACGAACAGCAGCGGCACGAAGCCGAGCCCGGTCCACTCGACGAGAGCGCCCGCGAGCAGCTCGTACACGGTGCAGCCGGCGGCCACCACGAGTGCGACCCACACGCTGACGGGTGCTCGACGTCCCGGCGCCGCGGCCGTCACGCGCTCACGCATCGTCGTCGTACCCGTCACCGGGCCCTCCGGCCAGACAGGTCGTCTCGATCATCACGTCACCCGAGGTCCGGGTCACGCCCGCGTTCCCCTCCGCGAGCCAGTCGTCACCGACCACCCTGATGTCCCACCCGAGCGGATCGGCGTCACGGAGCCCGGCGTCGAGGAAGACCTCGCGGACCGGAGCCAGACGCCCTTCGGCCTGGTCCTGCGGCAGGAGGTCGGCCTTGCGCTCCGCCTCGGTCTGCGGCTCCTCGTCCGCGTCCTCATCGGCAGGGAACGACCACCGCCACGTGTACTCCGTGCCCTGCTCGAGGTTCGACAGCGAGCAGCCGCGTGGGAACTGCACGACGTCGCCGGTCTCCGGGTCACCGCCCATCGCCCGCACCGCGCGCTCCCCCACGGCCGCGAGGTCCCGCTCGGCCTGCGCCGGCGTCCGGCTCGTCTCGGTCGCGGTCGGCGGCTGCGCCCGCTGCTCCTCCTCCGCCGCCCAGCTCTGCGCGACCCGCGTCGTCGGGTACCCGAGCGTCACGGCCGCGAGGACCACGAACACCGCACACCCGATCGGCCCGACCAGCGTCACCGACCGGTCGCGCCGACGCTGCACGAGCAGCAGGACCAGTCCGGTCAGCGGCACACCGGCGCACACGACCGTGACGACGATGCTCCCCCCGGTCTGCCCCGAGAGCGTGTGGGTGGAGTTCCCCGCGCCGTTGTACCCGGCGAGCGCGACGAGCAGCCACGCGATCCACCCCGCGGGCAGCAGCAGCCCGCTCGCCACGATCCACCAGGTGCCGTTCCGCCGCCTCGGCGGCGACCACGCGACGTCGTCGACCATCGATCCCCCGTTCCCCACGACCACCGTACCGACCGGCCGGGAGGCACGTGACCAGCCCGCCCCGCGTCTCCCGTCCGCACGCACCGGCCGGGAGGCCCGCTACCGGCCCGCCCCGTGCCTCCCGTCCGTCTCCCGGTCGCCTGCCGAACAGCACCCGCCGGGTGCGGACGAGCGGTCCGGAACGGCGCCCGGCCGATCCGCCTACGCTCGAACGAATGCCCGCCCCGCACCACCCTGCCGACCAGCCGTCGTCGTCCGACGGGTTCATCCGCGTCCGTGGCGCCCGTGAACACAACCTGCAGGACGTCGACGTCGACATCCCCCGCGACCGGATCGTCGCCTTCACGGGTGTCTCCGGCTCGGGCAAGTCGAGCCTGGCGTTCGGCACGGTCTTCGCCGAGGCACAGCGTCGCTTCCTCGAGTCCGTCGCGCCGTACGCACGGCGGCTCATCGCGCAGGGTTCGACACCGCACGTCGACGTGATCACGGGTCTGCCCCCGGCGGTCGCCCTGCAGCAGCGCCGCGGCGCCCCGAGCACCCGCTCGACCGTCGGCACCCTGACGACGTTGAGCAACTCGGTCCGCATGCTCTACTCGCGCGCCGGCACCTACCCCGAGGGCGCCGAGCAGCTGTACTCCGACTCGTTCTCGCCGAACACCGTCGCCGGGGCGTGCCCGCGCTGCCACGGCCTCGGCACCGCGCACGAGGTGACGGAGGCCTCGGCGGTGCACGACCCGTCGCTGTCCATCCGCGAGGGCGCGATCACCGCCTGGCCCGGTGCATGGCAGGGCAAGAACCTCCGCGACGTGACGGCGGTGCTCGGCTACGACATCGAGCGTCCGTGGCGGGAGCTCCCGCAGGAGGACCGCGACTGGCTGCTCTTCACCGAGGAGCAGCCCGTCGTCGAGGTCCACCCGAAGCGCGACCGGGTGGCGAAGCCGTACAAGGGCCGGTTCTGGAGCGCCCGGCAGTACACGCTGCACACCCTCGCCGACTCCCAGAGCGAGACCCAGCGGAACAAGGCCCTGCGCTTCGTCGAGTCCGGCCCGTGCCAGCTCTGCCACGGCTCCGGGCTGACCCGGGCAGCCCTCGCGGTGACGTTCGGCGGCCTGTCGATCGCCGCGTTCAACGCACTGCCGCTCGCACAGGTGGCCGAGGTCCTGCGCCCCGCAGCCGAGCTGAAGGACCCGTCGCCCGCGCAGAGCCGTGTGACGTCCGGGGAGCGGTCCGAGGTCGCGAAGTCGATCGCCACGGACCTGCTCGGTCGGGTCGAGGTGCTCGTCGGACTCGGCCTCGGGTACCTCGGGCTCGACCGGGCGACGCCGACGCTCTCCCCCGGTGAGACGCAGCGCCTGCGGATCGCGACGCAGCTCCGGTCGGGGCTGTTCGGCGTGGTCTACGTGCTCGACGAACCGAGCGCGGGGCTGCACCCGGCGGACGCGGAGTCCCTCGTGCAGGTCCTCGACGACCTCCGCGCCAGCGGCAACAGCGTCTTCGTGGTGGAGCACGACATGGACATCGTCCGGCGTGCGGACTGGATCGTGGACGTCGGCCCCGGGGCCGGTCCGGGCGGCGGGCGCGTGCTGTACAGCGGCCCGCCGGAGGGCCTGGCCGACGTCCCCGAGAGCGTCACGCGGCGCTACCTGCAGCCCCGGACCTCGCCCGTCGAGTACGAGCTGCGCGAACCCGTGGGCACGCTCGAGCTCCGTGACCTCACCCTGCACAACCTGCGCGGCCAGGACGGGAAGGGGCTCGACGTCGACCTGCCCCTCGGGGTGTTGACCGCGGTGACCGGGGTCTCCGGCTCGGGCAAGTCCTCGCTCGTCGGTGGCGTGCTGCCGTCGGTCGCCACGCAGCACCCGCTCGTGTCCCGCGTCGTCGAGGTCGATCAGAAGCCGATCGGCCGCACACCCCGCTCGAACCTCGCGACCTACACGGGCATGTTCGACGCAGTGCGCCAGGCCTTCGCCGCGACCGACGACGCCCGGGAACGCGGCTGGACCGCCGGCAGGTTCTCGTTCAACGTCGAGGGCGGCCGCTGCGAGGTCTGCCAGGGCGAGGGCTCGGTCTCCGTCGAGCTCCTGTTCCTGCCGGGCAGCTGGGCGCCGTGCCCGGAGTGCCACGGTGCCCGGTACAACGCCGAGACGCTCGAGGTCCGCCGGGCCGGCTCGACCGTCGCGGACGTCCTCGGCATGACCGTCGACGAGGCATCGGACGCCCTCGCCGACCTGCCCGCCGCCGCCCGCGCGCTGGATGCCCTGCGCAGCGTCGGCCTCGGCTACCTCCGACTCGGGCAGCCCGCGCCGGAGCTGTCCGGCGGCGAGGCCCAGCGCATCAAGCTCGCCACCGAACTCCAACGCGCACGGACCGGTCACACGCTCTACCTGCTCGACGAGCCGACCACGGGCCTGCACCCGGCGGACGTCGAACTCCTCACCGCGCAGCTCCAGCGGCTCACCGACGCAGGGAACACCGTCGTCGTGGTCGAGCACGTGATGACGGTCGTCGCGCAGGCGGACCACGTCGTCGACATGGGTCCGGCCGGTGGTGACGAGGGCGGCCAGGTCGTGGCATCCGGGACACCGCGCGAGGTCGCGGCGTCCGCCACGAGCCGCACGGCGCCGTACCTGCGGGCAGCGCTCGGGAGCTGACGAACGGGGGCGCCCCGCCGGGAGACGATCCACGGAACGGCAGATGACGATCCTGGTTCACGGAACCCGGCGCTGAACGCGGCATCCTCCGATCGGAGGATGCACCTCCGCCCGCCCCTCCGATCCGCCGGAGCCCACGCACCCGTCAGGCTGGACGCATGTCCACCACACCGGCCGTCACGGTCGAGCACCTCACGAAGCAGTACTCCGGCGGCAAGACCGCCGTCGACGACGTCTCCTTCACGATCGACGCCGGCGAGACCTTCGCGCTGCTCGGCCCGAACGGTGCCGGCAAGTCCACCACGGTCGAGATCCTCGAGGGCTTCCGATCCCGCACCGGCGGCGAGGTCCGGGTCCTCGGGCACGACCCCGCGCACGCCAGTCGCAGCCACAACGCCCGCGTCGGCATCGTCCTGCAGACCAGCGGCGAGTCCCCGAACGTCACCGTCGCCGAGGAGCTGCAGCACTTCCGTCACATGTACCCGCGCAGCCGCCCTGTGGACGAACTCCTCGCCGCCACCGGACTCGAGGCTCAGCGCAACACCCGCATCAGCCGCCTCTCCGGAGGGCAGCGCCGCCGCGTCGACGTCGCCCTCGGGATCATCGGCCGACCCGAGGTCCTGTTCCTCGACGAGCCGACCACCGGCTTCGACCCCGAGGCCCGCCGGCAGTTCTGGCAGCTGATCCGGAGCGTCAGCGCCGAGGGCACCACCGTCCTGCTCACCACGCACTACCTCGACGAGGCCGCGCACCTCGCGGACCGCGCTGCCGTGCTCGCCGGCGGACGACTGCTCGACGTCGCCCCCATCGACGCGATCGGCGGACAGGACGCACGCACCCCGATCGTCCGGTGGCAGGACGACACCGGCGCGCGGCACGAGCGCCGGACGACCGACCCGACCGCACTGGTCCGGAGCACCACGACCCCGATGCACGCGCTCGAGGTCGTCCGACCCTCGCTCGAGGACGTCTACCTCACCATGATCTCGGAGCACGCAGCATGAACCCCGCAGTCAGCATCCGCCTCGGCGCCCACCGCATCGCGTACGAGCTCCGGTCGTACTTCCGCGCACCGGACTCGGTCTTCTTCACCTTCCTCTTCCCGATCGTCATGCTCGCGCTGTTCTCCGTCGCCTTCAGCAGCGCCGACGACATCCAGGCGGGGCCGGGCGTCAGCGTCGACTACGCCACCTACTACCTGCCCGGACTCGTCGCCGCCGGCTTCCTGCTCTCCGGCACGCAGGCACTCGGCGTGGACATCGCCGGCGAGCGCAGCGACGGGACGCTCAAGCGCCTGGGCGGCACCCCGCTGCCGGTCGTGAGCTACTTCGTCGGCAAGATCGGCATGGTCCTCGTGACCTCGATCGTGCAGACCGCGCTGCTCCTCGTCGTCGCGGGCGTCGTCTTCGGCGTCGACTTGCCGACCGACGGCGGTGCGTGGGCGCGGTTCGCCGGCATCATGCTCCTGGGTGTCGCGACGGCGAGCGTCCTCGGCATCGCGATCTCGGCGCTCCCCCGCGAGGGCCGCCGCGCCACCGCCACCGTCGTCCCGATCGTCCTGGTCCTGCAGTTCATCTCCGGTGTGTACCTCCCCTTCACCCAGCTGCCCGACTGGCTGCAGACCGTCGCGAGCGTGTTCCCGCTGCGCTGGATGGCATCGGGGATGCGCTCGGTCTTCCTGCCGGACGCGTTCGCGTCCGCCGAGCCGGGAGGCGCGTGGCACCTCGGACTCGGAGTCCTCGTCCTGGCAGCATGGCTGGTCGTCGGCACCGTCGCCTGCCTCCTGACGTTCCGGTGGAACCGGCGGGACTCCTGATCGTGGCTGTGGAGAACGCCCGCACCGGCCGCACTCGATGGGATGCTGTCGGCATGGACCGGATCACCAGGCACCGCAACTGGGGACTGCACGTCGCGGTGGCAGTCGCCGTCGCGCTCGTGTCGGTGATCGCAGCGACCGACTGGTCGCCCTGGCCGTCACGCTGGCCTGCCTTCGTCGCCCTCGGGTTGCTCACCCTGGCGTACGTGACGTACGGCTGGCGTGGGTACGACGAGCCCCGCGCCGCAGCAGCCTTCGTGCCGTTGCTCGTGGTCGTCGCCCTCGCGCTGCCCGCGGTCGTACCGAGCACCGCGTTCATCCAGTCCGTCCTGTTCCCCGTGGCATGGTGCCAGGTCGAGCGCGTCCGTACCGCCGTCTGGGTCTCGGTCGCCATCGGCATCGCGTCGGGCGTCGGCCTGCAGATAGCATCCGGCCTGGACGCCCTCGCCGGCACGATCATCATCGAAGCGATCAGCGTCCTCGGCGCTTGCGCGCTCGGGCTCTGGATCTCCCGGATCGCCAGGCTGTCCGACGAGCGCCGCAGGCTCATCGAGCAGCTCGAGGCGACGCAGCAGTCCCTCGCCGAGGCGAACCGCGCTGCCGGGGTCACGAGCGAACGGGAACGCCTGGCCCGCGAGATCCACGACACCGTGGCGCAGGACCTCGCCGGCATCGTCATGCTCACCGAGCGGGCACGCGCCGACCTCGCTGCCGACCGGTCCGACCGGCTCGACGAGCGCCTCGCCGTGCTCGAGGAGTCCGCCCGGACCGCGCTCGAGGAATCGCGGACCCTGGTCGCGGCCGGCGCCGCGGGGGTCGCCAGCGACGGCCTGGGTGCTGCGCTGCACCGGCTCGGCGAACGCTTCACCCGCGAGACAGGCATCCCGGTCGCGGTCGACGCGCCGGACTGCCCGCTCGACCGCGACGCGCAGGTGGTCCTGCTCCGCGTCGGTCAGGAGGCACTGGCGAACGTCCGCGCACACGCTCGGGCCACCTCGGCGCGCGTCGCACTGCACGTGGACGGCCGGTGCGTCGTCCTGCGTGTCGAGGACGACGGCGTCGGCTTCGACGCCGCTGCACCGACCGTCGGGCACGGCCTGCGTGGGCTGCGCGACCGACTCGCCCTGGCGGGCGGGACCTGCGTCGTGACGTCGACACCGGGGACCGGCACCGCGATCGAAGCGTCGGTCCCGGCCGGAGCCGAACCGAGCCTCCCGGCCGCACCGGAGCAGTCCTCCGTCTTCGGAGCGACGCGGTGATCCGGGTCGTGGTGGCGGACGACCACCCGATCGTCCGCGCGGGCATCGTCGCCCTGCTGCAGGACGCCGACGACGTCGAGGTCGTCGGGCAGGCCAGCGATGGTGACGGAGCCGTCGCGACCGTCCTGGCGGAGCGTCCCGACGTCGTGCTGATGGATCTCCGGATGCCCGGATGCACCGGAGACGCGGCAACGGCACGCATCCTCGCGCGTGAGCCGGGCATCCGTGTGCTCATCCTGACCACGTACGAGTCCGACGACCAGATCCTGGCGGCGATCGAGGCCGGCGCCTCGGGCTACCTGCTCAAGGCGGCTCCCGAGTCCGAGATCCTCGCGGGCCTCCGTGCGACCGCCCGAGGCGAGACCGCGCTCGCGCCCTCCGCAGCTGCAGCGCTCGTGCGCCGGACCACCGCCAGGGCCCCGGTCGGGCCGGCGCTGAGCCCGCGCGAGCTCGAGGTGCTCCAGCTCGTGGCGCAGGGGAACTCGAACCCCGCCATCGGGCGCGCCCTCTTCGTCAGCGAGACCACGGTGAAGACGCACCTCGGGCACGTGTTCGAGAAGCTCGGCGTGAACGACCGCACCCGAGCGGTCACCCGCGCGATGGAGCTCGGCTTCCTGCGCTGACGACCGGAGCGGCTCGGGACGGCGAACAACGCAGCCAGATCCCTGGTCGGCCCGGAAACGCAGGAAACCCCTGACCGATCACGGTCAGGGGTTTCCTGGTGTTGCTGAAGTTGAGTCCGGCGGCGTCCTACTCTCCCACAAGGTCCCCCTTGCAGTACCATCGGCGCTGAGAGGCTTAGCTTCCGGGTTCGGAATGTGACCGGGC
>NZ_JAMAXX010000048.1:0-431 GCF_023712625.1 Curtobacterium sp. ODYSSEY 48 V2 | reverse complement strand
GCCATGTAGCGCGTCATCACGTCGGCCATCGCGCGGTCGCTCTGCGCCATCTTGAACGCCCAGGTCCGCGCGCCTTCCTGCGGCTCGACGATCGAGCCGGAGCCGACCAGCGTGATCATCGGCGTCTGCGCGGCGGCCACCGCGTAGAGCGCCGCGAGCGCGGCCGGCGTGATGTTCGGGCCGACCACGACGTCGACGTGATCCTCGTCGACCAGCTTGCGGATGTTGCGCACCGCGGCGCCCGGGTCGGATGCGTCGTCGAGCACCGTGACCTGCACGGGCTGTCCGGCAATCGTCTTCGGCCACATCAGGATCGCGTTCTTGCTCGTGATGCCGATCGCGGCGGCCGGGCCGGTCGACGACAGGTCGACGCCGACCTTCAGGTCGGCATGCGCGGCCGCGCAGGCCAGCACGAGGGCGGCGCCGGCGGC
>NZ_JAMAXX010000047.1:0-433 GCF_023712625.1 Curtobacterium sp. ODYSSEY 48 V2 | reverse complement strand
CGGCGCCGCCCGCGCTCGCCGGCAGCCGTATCGCGCCGAAGCCCGCCGATTTCAGCCAGCCGATCGCCTCGTGCGGCAGTTCGCGGCGGCGTTCGCGTTCGGCGGTGCCGGCGGCGATACGCTCGAAGATCGGCCGGAACCGGCTCGCGAGCGCATCGTAATCGGTACCAGTGGAAAGGTCGGGGGCTGCGTGCGACGAAGTCATGCGGGTTTCCTCGAAGGGCGTGCGCCGGGAGCCCAGTATAGGAAGCGCGAAGCGGGCGTTCCAATAACGGATTCTCGGATCGTTATCGTCGCTGCGTATTACCGCGACTGCGACCGCAACCACGCGGGGACGCATCGACGTTCATGCATCCGTTGCGACGTCAAAACGCCGTTCCACCTGCGTCAGGCGCGACGTCGTTTGTTCTCCCAAGGAATATCGTTCCGAGAA
>NZ_JAMAXX010000046.1:0-439 GCF_023712625.1 Curtobacterium sp. ODYSSEY 48 V2 | reverse complement strand
ACGGTGTACGGGGTGCAGACTGCGATCGTCGTCGGCGAGCCGGGTGGGCGCGTCAGCAGCACGCGCGATCACCAGGTCCGCATCCAGTTTCCGTGGATGCGCGGTGTCGCGCCGCTGCCGGGCGGGTTGACGGATACGGCAAGCCGGTCCAATCCGACCGGCCACGCGCCGGGCGATCACCGTTCGGGCATTCTGGTTCGCGTCGCCGAACAGGCGGCCGGGCCGAATTTCGGTCATGCGTTTGTACCGCGCGTGGGGGCGGAAGTGGTGGTCGGCTTCGAGTCGGGCAACATCGATGCGCCGGTCGTGCTCGGCCAGGTGTACGGCGGGCGTGTGCGTCCGCCGTTCTCCGCGGGCGAAGGCAGCGACGCGAATCATTCAGGAACACTGACGGGCCTGCAGACGCAAACCCTCGATGGGCAACCCGGCAGTCGCTGGG
>NZ_JAMAXX010000045.1:0-440 GCF_023712625.1 Curtobacterium sp. ODYSSEY 48 V2 | reverse complement strand
GGACCCGCAGACCGTGGTCGACACCGCCCTCACGCCCGACGCCGCGTTCACCACCATCATCGAGGTCATCGCCGCCGCCCTGGTGATCCTCGGCATCGTCCTGGTCGTGCTGGCCCTCAAGCCCGGCCGGCAGCCCCGGTCCGGGATCGACCGTGACCGTGGTGCGGTCGTGATCGACACCCGCATCCTGGCCTCCACCGCCGCGAACGCTGCCGCCCACGCAGCAGGCGTCCCGGAAGCCAACACGACCGCGTCCGCTCGTGGGCACCGCACCCAGGTGCACGTGGTGCCCCTGTCCGGCATCCCCGTCGATGCCAGCGCCGTCGAGCACGCCGTCGGGGACCGGCTCGGTCGCCTCGGCGGCAAGCACGGCTCGTCGGTGCAGGTCACCGTGGAACAGAAGGGAACCCTGGCATGACCACCACCAACCGCGGCGTCAA
>NZ_JAMAXX010000044.1:0-442 GCF_023712625.1 Curtobacterium sp. ODYSSEY 48 V2 | reverse complement strand
GGACCGCGCCGGGCGCGCTCGCGCTGATCGCGCTGCGCGGCCGCTGGCCGGCGCTCGTCGGGCTGGCGCGGCGCTGCGCGCGCGACTGGCGCCTGCTGATCGCGCTGCCGGTGAGCGCGGCGCTGCTCGGCGTGCAGCTGTGGCTGTTCCTGTGGGCGCCGCTGCACGGCCGCATGCTCGAAGTGTCGCTCGGCTATTTCTTGCTGCCGCTGACGATGGTGCTCGTCGGCCGCTTCTACTATCACGAGCGGCTCGACCCGCTGCAATGGGCGGCGGTCGCCTGTGCGGCGCTCGGCGTCGCGCACGAGGTGTGGGTGACGCGCGCGTTCGCATGGCCGACGCTGGTCGTCGCGCTCGGCTATCCGCCGTATTTCGTGCTGCGCCGGCGCATCAACGCCGATTCGCTGGCCGCGTTCGCGATCGAGATCGCGCTGCTGTGCCC
>NZ_JAMAXX010000043.1:0-448 GCF_023712625.1 Curtobacterium sp. ODYSSEY 48 V2 | reverse complement strand
ATTACGCAAAATGGGTTGCAGGAAAAGAGGCTGAGAAAAATCTTTTACCGGCTGTCGAGCAGGCCCAGCTCGCGGCGGTCATGGCTGCAGAACAGCGTCACCTGCGCGTCGGTTTGCAGGGAGAGCGCGCGCAGCCGCTGCTGGTTGGTGCGCCAGGCGTCGCGATCGCTGCACATCATCCACTGGTAGAAGCGCAGGCCTGGCGTGCAGTGCCGCTCTGCCTGCCGCATCTCCTCGCGGTAGAACCAGGCGTCGCCGCCGTGCAGCAGCCAGCCGTCGCCCTGCCGCACCGCGATGCCCGCATGGCCCAGCGTGTGCCCGGGCAGCGGCACCAGCAGCACCTCGTCGTTGAGATCGTCAAGCGCCCTCACCGCATCGAAGCCGAACCAGCGTTCGCCGCCGGCGGCGTAGCCGCGCCAGCCGCTGTGGTTGCCCCACTGCTGCGGCC
>NZ_JAMAXX010000042.1:0-451 GCF_023712625.1 Curtobacterium sp. ODYSSEY 48 V2 | reverse complement strand
GTAGTTGCCGACGAGGTGATATTTCCAGCGCACCGGGTCGTGCAGCGTATGCGTGCGCGCATTGCGCCAATGGCGGTCGAGGTTGTGCTCGGCGAGCGTCGCTTGCGTGCCGGCCAGCTCGAACAGCTTTTCGCCCGCGAGCAGCGCGACTTCGGTCGTCAGCACCTTCGCTTCACCGACCGCCACCGACGCCCGCGCGACGTCGTCCTCGGTCACGTCGCCCTTGGCCGCGATCTCGTCGAGCGTGCGCGCCGCGCGTTCGAGCAACGCGTCGGCCGCATGCAGCTGGATGTGCAGCCGGCCGATTTCACGAATCGTCAGCGGATCGTCCGTGGCCCGCTCGACGCCGCTGTCGACCCACGGCCGCGTGCGGGTTCGCACGAACGCGAGCGTATCGTCGATCGCCGCCTTTGCGATGCCGGCGTCGATTGCCGCCTGGATGATCTGCGAC
>NZ_JAMAXX010000041.1:0-453 GCF_023712625.1 Curtobacterium sp. ODYSSEY 48 V2 | reverse complement strand
CGCCGAGCAGTCGTCGCCGCCCGATACCTACCAGATGCGCTATGCGCTCGAAGGGTTCGCCGCGCGAATGGCCGCGCACGTGGTCAGCGATGCCGACATCGCGTGGTGCGAGGACAACCTCGCCGACCTGCACGTCGCGCTGACCGAAAGCGCGCTCGACGAGGCGTCGCGGCTCGATTTCGACTTCCACATGCGGATCATCCATCTGGCCGGCAACGCGGCGATCGAGTCCATCCTGCGCAGCAGCGCGGACATCATGAAGGAAAGCCAGCGCATGCCGTTCTACCGGCGCGAGCTGCTGCTGTCGACGTGGCACGAGCACCGCGCGATCGTCGACGCGCTGATCGCGCGCGATGCGGCGGCCGCCGGCACCGCGATCGAAACGCACATCGCGAACGCCGCGCAGCGCGCGGGCATCTTCTTCCCGACGCCCGGCGCGTAATCCTCCCGCGC
>NZ_JAMAXX010000040.1:0-454 GCF_023712625.1 Curtobacterium sp. ODYSSEY 48 V2 | reverse complement strand
AGCCGGAGGCGTCGTTCATTAGCGCCTCCCCCTGCAGAATGCCCATGATTTTCTTCGGTATCCGCCCTTCCCCAACGATGCCCGAAAGCGCCACGGCGTCGGTCGGCGACAGCACGGCCGCCAGCGCGAACGCCGGGATCAGCGGAATGCCCGGCACAATCCAGTAGATCAGAAAGCCGATGCCGACCACCGTCACGACCACCAGCGCTAGCGCCAGGCCGAGGATCTCGCGCCCGTGTTCAATAAATTCGCGGGTTGGCGTTTTCCAGCCGTCGGCGAATAGCAGCGGCGGGATAAACAGTACCAGAAACAGCTCTGGATCAAATTCAACGTGCAAACCAAAGGTCGGCCACGCCAGAAGCGCGCCAATGGCGATTTGCATCAGTGGAAGTGGAACCTGAAAGGGCAGTACGCGCGTCACTACCCCGGAGAGTGAGACCACAAGGGTCATGAT